>CAYJNG010000070.1:4385-12925 GCA_964371505.1 uncultured Desulfovibrionaceae bacterium | reverse complement strand
CCTTGTGTACTAGTATTGTGTTAATGTAAAAACAAATAAAACATATAGCTATCTAAAAAAGCATTATTTATTTTCATAAAAAAAGGCGCGCTTTACAGCGCACCTTTTAGGAGATTTTATAAAATATACCTACGTATATTGCGGCTCTATTTCCTTCACTATTTGGAAGCCTTTCATAGACTTTACCGTGCCGCCAAGCCCATAATATTTGGTAACGCCAGCCACCGTGCAAGGGAGTAAATCCTCCACATCGGTATCAAGCACAAGCACATCCCCTGTTTGCATACGCAAAAGCTGATTACCTGTGATTTGGGTTTTACCAAAGTGAATTTTCATTTCTATGGGTGTTTCCATAAGGCGTTCTTTTAAGCGTGCCACCCAAGCATGGTCAACTTCTAAACGCTCTGTTTGGAAGCTGGCGTGCAATTTAGAACGGATGGGTTCAATGGTTGCATATGGTAAGCATACCACCATGGACCCTATGGTATTTTCAAGCTCTACTTCAAAGGTAATAACCACCACCACGTCAGAAGGAGGTACAATGGCCGCAAATTGCGGGTTAATTTCCGAGCGCACCATTTCAAACTTCACATCATGCACCGGACGCCAAGATTCCTCTAAGGTCTCAAGGGAAATTTTAATAATTTTATCCACAACGGCTTGCTCAATGCGTGTGAATTCGCGCCCTTCAATTTTAGGCGTAGAACCAGCACCGCCAAAGAAGTTTTCCACCAAGGCAAAAACAAGGCGTGAGTCCACAACAATGATGGCATTGCCACGCAAAGGATCCATTTTAAAAATATTAATACTGGTAGGCACCGGTAAGCCACGAATAAACTCACCAAATTTTGCCATATCAATGGAAATAGGATTCAGCTCCACACGCTTACGCAAGGAGTTGGAAAGGGCGTTGGTACAAAGACGCGCAAAACGATCGTTTACAATTTCAAGCACAGGCATACGCCCGCGAATGATACGATCTTGATTGGCTAAATCAAAAGGAACTATGCCTGAATCATCTTCAGGAGCATCATTTTCACTTTCTATTTCGCCGCCGGAAAGGCCGCGTAATAAAGCATCAACTTCATCTTGTGCCAAAATCTTATTCATGGAAAACCCTTTTGTTTTGAAAATACCTTGGCTATTCTAGGCGGTGTTGCTTTTAAGGTCAATAATTTTATACAAGTTCTGCGCAACACTGGCTAGAGTCTCTTGTGTCAAAAAAACACAAACCTCACTGCGTAAATGCAAAAAATATACCCTTACTTTTGTCAAAAAAACATTTTTACTTTTCGTAAGGGGAAAGTTTGACCTTACATTAAGGGCGCGTTATAGTATATATATGGATACAAGCACACAGCAGCCCCCTACAAATATGCCTAAAACGCATGAAAGCTACACCTTACACATCACACAGGCAAATGCTCCTCTTACCAGCATCAGCTTTTCTACTTTGGATAAGCAGCAAACACTAGCACAGATTTTATGGCTTTCGGGTAAGCTTACGCCGCCTCCCTTATGCTCAGGTCTTGGGCGCTGCGGTGCATGCAAGGTACGTTTTCATACTGCGCCCCCGCTTGTCACAGAGAGTGAGAGAAAAATATTACCCCCACAGGAGCATAGCGCAGGCTGGCGCCTTGCCTGTCGTCATACTGTGCAAAGCCTTTTAGCGCAGGCACATGCCACCATGCCTACCTTTGCCGCCACCGGCATAATTGAGCTTGAAGTGCCTACATATGCGGCAAAATATAAAACTCTTGAACAACAAGAAAATAAGCATTGTACAAAGCATGAGCAAGCTCCCCTGCCTGCCAAACTTGCTGTGGACCTTGGCACCACCTCTCTTTGTTGGCAACTCATTAGCCTTGAAGGGGCTGTTCTGACACAAGGTAGCATGCTTAACCCGCAAATGGGCGCCGGAGCAGATGTCATTTCACGCTTACAATATGCCATGCATGCGCAAGGCAAAAAAACCTTGGCCGCATTGGTAAGCACAGCATTACAAAATATTATAACCTCCTTACCAGACTATACTATTGAGGAAATTTGCCTTGCGGCCAATACAGCCATGACGGCAATTTTACTTGAAAAAGATATAACAAGTCTTGCGTATGCTCCTTACGCGCTGCCTTTGCAAGGAAATAGTACAGCGCATATACAACATCTGCCCCCCATGTACATCCCCGTACAATTGGCCCCCTTTGTGGGCGGGGACATCAGCGCCGGCTACGCCTATTTTTTAGCAAAACAAAAAGCAAACAAGCACGTAGACTACCCTTTTATATTGGCTGACCTTGGCACCAATGGTGAATTTATCTTAGCCTTAAGCCCTGAAAAAGCCTACATTACTTCTGTACCCATGGGGCCATCTTTAGAAGGTATTGGCCTTGCCCATGGACACATGGCCGATGCAAGCCCAGGCATTGTAAATGCCGTACAACTGGGCGCTCAAGGGCTTATACCACAAACCATAGCCCATGACGCACCGCAAAAGTTATGTGGCACCGGTTATTTGTCTTTACTTCACGCCCTATTAAAGGTAGGAGTGCTCACCACCCATGGTGTGTTCACTGCCAATGCCGCTCACTTGCGTTCTCCCTTTGCCAAAAAAATTGCACAGCAGCTTATGCTACAAGAGGAAGAGCAGCGTTTACAGCTATGGCCTGCACTAAGTAACACCCCCATGTGGTTAAGCGCCATGGATGTGGAAGAAATTCTTAAAGTGAAAGCTGCGTTTTCTTTAGCCATGTCTTATTTGCTTAAACATGCAGGGCTTGCCCCTTCTGCGGTAAAACATATATATCTTGCAGGGGCCATGGGCACATATGTGAACGTTCAAGACCTTGAAGGCTTAGGTTTTGTGCCTCAAGGTATGGGGCCGCGCATTAGCCCTGTGGGTAATCTGGCCCTTGAGGGCGCAAAATTTTTACTTCTAGACACAACCTTACGTCAGGAACTTTTGCAATGGAGCAAGACCTGCAGCTTGGTAAATCTTACTGAAGACGAACACTTTACGGAAAAGTTCCTACAACACATGAGCTTTTCTTTTATAGGATAATTATGCAAGAACTCTTTCCTCCACTGCCCCATCATATACGTGAATCTTTACAAAATTTTCCTCGCGTATTGCAAGCAGCCATGCCTATGCAAGCAAAGCATAAGGTTCTTTTACCTGATGCCATAGAAGAGCTTTCCACGCGCCTCACATCGGAGCGTGGGCTTTTGCAGCAGCCTTACTGGTCTGCACCGCGCTTTACCTCGGCCTATGTATGGTATTTTTTACCATGGAATATTATTCGCTTAGCACGTCTTTTGCACGGCCTAGACTTACCAGAGCCTACCCCCATGCCCATAAAAAAAGGCGGCCCTGCTGTACCACGTATTTTTGCAGATATGGGCAGCGGCCCCTTATCGCTTCCCATTGCCCTATGGCTAGCCAAACCAGCATGGCGTAAAATCCCGCTTACGGTAGTGTGTACGGATATTTCACCGCACCCTCTTGGCGCCGGACAAAGGATTTTTGAAGAGCTTGCGGGCAAAGACAGCCCATGGCGCATAGTCACGCGTCGTTGTCATCTGGAAGGCACAGCAGCAGAAATTCATAAAACAGAAGGAATTCCATGGCTTATTACCGCAGCCAATGTGTGCAATGAGCTCAAAGGGCGCCATGACCAAAGCACAGAAGATCGCCTTGAGGAAGTTATGGGTAAGCTCTTAAGCACCATTAACGCACCCGATGCACGCTTACTTTTTGTGGAACCCGGCACCCGACTTGGCGGCAAAACCATTGTTACTTTACGTGAAGTGGCGCAGTCTTATGATTTAATGCCGCTCAGCCCCTGTGCCCATGCCCATGAATGTCCTTTAGATGAAACACGCACATGGTGTCACTTTACCTTTGATATTCAAGGGGCGCCGCATTGGCTTACAGATCTTTCTGCTAAAGCTAACTTGCGTAAGGATGCCTTAAGCCTCTCCTTTGTGCTCTTAAAAAGCCTAAGAGACGCAGAAGAAAATGTTGATACACCATTAGATGAAGCGCGTATTATTTCTGCGCCCTTTCGTGTGCCTGGGCTAGCAGGTTTTGCCCGTTATGCCTGTGCTGCACAAGGCCTTGCCTTACTTGGCAAAGCACAAAGTCTGCCTTCCGGTGCATTGGTGCGCATAACACCTCCCACGGAAGACAGCGCCACCGATAAAAAATCCGGTGCTTTTATCTTAGAGCACCGTGAAAAAGTAGAAGAAAGCTACTACGCACCGCGAGAGCAAGGCTTTGAAAGAAGAGACACACAAGGGCAGCGTTTTTCACGAGAAGCGCATGACTCTCGCAGCCCTTATCCGCAGCGCCATAGAGATTCCTCTGCAGAAAGAACGTACTCCTCTTATGGCAACGATGATAGATACGCTGATGCTCATGGAAAAAAATCTGACAGGTCGCACCGCAATACAGAAAAAAAGAAAAAAGTAATAAAGCCTTCCAAGAAAAATGAAAAAAAATTCTGGGAAAAGTAGTATGCAAAAACAACACCTTTTAGAAGTACATGACCTTAGGGTCACATTTCATACAGAAAGTGCGTCCTATGCCGCTGTGTCTGGCATAAATTTTTCCATTGCCGCAGGGGAAATATTTTGCTTGGTGGGAGAATCCGGCTGCGGAAAAAGCCTCACAGCCAAAGCGCTCTTGCGACTTACACCGGAAAATACCAGCTTATCAGGACGTGTACTTCTACAAGGGAAAGATCTTTTTTCCTTATCTGAAAAAGAAATGCAAAAGCAGCGCGGGCAAGAAATGGGCATGATTTTCCAAGAACCCATGACTGCCTTAAACCCTGTATTTCGTGTGGGGGACCAATGTGCAGAGCATTTACCCTTACACGGTAGCTATACTCAAGCGCAAGCTAAAGAGCGTGTTTTAGAATTGTTTAAACTCGTAGGTATACCTGCCCCCGAAAGCCGCTACAATGACTATCCGCATCAGCTCAGTGGCGGTATGCGTCAGCGTATAGTCATAGCCATGGCATTGGCTTGCACACCATCCCTACTTTTAGCCGATGAACCTACCACGGCTTTAGACGTCACTATTCAGTGGCAAATTTTACAACTTTTACAAAAGCTTGCCTTGGAAGAAAAGCGTGGCGTTTTACTTATCACGCACGATTTAGGCGTAGTGGCGCAAATGGCGCATAAGGTGGGCGTTATGTACGCCGGCCAAATGGTAGAATACGGCACAGTGCACGATATATTGCAAAGGCCTTTACACCCCTATACGCAAGGTTTGCTCCACGCCTCCCCCACCAGACATGCCATGGAGCAAAAACGCCTCCCCACCATTGAGGGCACCGTCCCTGCGCCGCAACGCATGCCACAAGGTTGCAGATTTCACCCGCGTTGCTCTTTGGCAAAAGAGCAATGCACGCAACAAGAACCACCTTTTACTGCAAAAGAAAACGGTCATAAAGCGCGATGCTTTTTTGTATAATACCTAAACCTACAAAGGCTTAGGCCCATGACTTGCGGCCTCATACAGTAATAGAGGGAGACCCGCGCGCTGATGCTCCTGTTTTAAACCTTCAATATAACGCCAACTGGCAGCAATTTGTTTCCACGTAGAAAACCACGTACCATCCTCTTGAAGAACGGCATCAAGCAAACGCTCATAGGCTTCTGGGCTATTACGAGTAAGGTTCGCATTGCAGCTTTGGCAAAAATCCATCTGCACAGGAATAATCGTATTTTCTTCGCCGGGCTTTTTAATATTAAAGGAAAACTTTACTCCCTCACGCGGCTGCACTTCCAAAGTTAAACTATTGGCTGGTGCTCCCCCCACAGCTTTAAATGCTATGCAGACCTCCATGGATCTCGCAGCTAATTTTTTACCTGTTGTTAGAATGAATGGCACGTTTTCCCAGCGCTCGTTATCAATAAAAATTCTGCATTGTGCGTAGGTTTCTGTGCGTGAATTTGAGGCAATATTTTCCTCGTCTGTATAGCCGGAATATTGTGCCAAAATAACATCTTCTTGTATATTCACAAGCTCCAAGGGGCGTAAATGCGTAAGAACAGCTTCTTGATTACTTTGCAAGCTTTGCATATCGTCCATAGACTGAGGTAACTCCATGGCCACAAGGGTGAGAATTTGCATAAGATGATTTTGTACCATATCTTTCATGGCGCCGGCTTCATCATAGTAACCACCACGGGATCCCACGCCCACTTCTTCTAAAGCAGCAATGGAAACTTTTTCAATATTGTCCTTGTTCCACCCATACCTAAAGAGAGGGTTTGTAGCGCGTATTGTAGTAATGGAGCGCACCATTTCCTTACCTAAGTAATGGTCAATGCGATAAATATTTTCACGCCCAAAAGTTTCTTCAAGATGAATACTGAGCTTTTCAGCCCTTTCTAAGGTTTCACCAAAGGGTTTTTCTAATACTATACGCTTATGCTTGAGTGAAGAGAGCGTTTCAAGCCCTTGGCTGATATCTTCAAAAAACTTTGGAGCCACAGCAAAATAGAAAATATGCGTATCCGAAGCCTTTTGTGTTAGCAACGCTTCAAGATTTTTGTACGCATCCACTTTTGTAAAATCCATTTTAACATAATGAATATGCTTAAAAAATTCTTGCAAATCCTGTTCACTCTTTTCATAGCGCGCAAACTGCTTTATCCATTCTGTGATAATATCCGTATACGCTGCAGTGCTATATTCTCGGCGGCCAATGGCTAAAATGCGATCTCCCTGCCCCAATTTTCCCCTTTTATAAAGGTTAAAAAGCGCAGGCATAAGCTTACGGTAGCTTAAATCTCCCGTACCGCCAAAAATAACAAAATTTCTAGTATTTTTTCCACTCATGGTGTTCCATTCCTTTCTTTCCTTTGCGTTCAAAAGTATGCGCCCCAAAATAATCTCGTTGTGCTTGAATAAAGTTGGCGCCTAATAAAGGAGAGGATAATTGATCTATGTAACTGAGCGTTGCCGTAATGAGCGGAGCCGCCACGCCATGCTGCACTATGGCCAGCACGGCTTTTCTTAATGCCGGTATGGACGTGGTTACGGATTTATGCCACTGCGAGCTTAATAATAAATGTTCCAATTGCGGGGCTGCAGTATAATTAAGCATTATTTCTTCCAATAATGCTGCTTGGATAATGCACCCCTTACGAAATATGGCCGCAATGGAACTTAAATCATACTCCCAACCGTAACGCTTACCAGCATCGTACAAAAGAGAAAAACCCTGCGCATAGGCCATGCGTTTGCTTACAGCGTAGGTTTCTCGTATCCACTCTACTTCTTCCAAGAGTTTTTCTGTATGGAGACTCTTGGGTTCTGGTTGAGCAGCATAGTAAGCATCTCTCAGTTTTTCTAAATTCGAAATAACTCTTGCATGCACAGCGCCACTAATAAGTGTGGCTGCTTGGCCTTGACGCAAAGCCTCTATGGATGTCCAGCCGCCGGTGCCCTTTTGGCTGGCTTTATCTACAATGGCATCTAGCAATTCCCCTTGCCCTTGCGGGTCTTGCTCTACAAGAATATCTACACTTATTCCCACCAAATAACTATGTAAATCTGTCTTATTCCAAGCGTGAAATATGGTGGATATTTGCTGATTTGTAAGGCCAAAAATTTGTTTTAAAAGTACATAAACCTCAGCTAAAAGTTGCATATCCGCATATTCAATACCATTATGTACCATTTTTACATAATGGCCTGCCCCTCCGCCACCTAAGTACACACAACACGGCTCGCCTTTTTCTTGCGCAGCAATACTTTCAAGATAAGGCCTTACACTGGCATACGCCTCTTTATTACCACTGGGCATAAGACTTGGCCCTTTTAAGGCCCCTTCTTCTCCGCCGGAAACGCCCAAGGCAAAATAATGAATACCTAAAGCTTCCATGACCTTACTTCTTCGCTCTGTATCTTCAAAATAGGAGTTTCCCCCATCGAGTATCATATCCCCTTTTTCCAGAACAGATTGTAAGATATTGAGCATATTGTCCACAGTAGCCCCTGCGGGAAGCATGACTATAATTTTACGTGGCTTTTGCAGGCATTGTACCAGCTCTTCCACCGTCTCACAGGCAAGCCAGCGTTGCTTTGCAAGTACAGGAAGTTTTTTTGTTTTTTCATATGTTCTGTTATACCCAGCTACGGAATATCCCTGATTTAAGAGATTTCTTGCTAAAGCGCTTCCCATGGTTCCCAAACCTAATACGGCTATTTCTGCTTGTAGAGTCATAATTTTCTCCCGTGCATAGGCAAATGGCCTGTTGTAGATATTGGCGTGTTACAACATTGGCGGATTTTCCCTGAGAGTAAGATGAGGAACCGACAGTGCTGCTATCACTATACGCTACCAATAGGTATCTTCTATAAGGATAAGGTATTTACTATTCCGCACAAGTATATAAAGAATACGTGCAGACAAAAAACGCAAACTTTTGCCATGTAAAGAGTAAGCATACCATCTTGAGCATAGGCTTCAGCATATATTCGCTTATAATTAGCACCCTGCTCGCGTCATGTAGGTTAGAGT
>CAYJNG010000070.1:0-4285 GCA_964371505.1 uncultured Desulfovibrionaceae bacterium | reverse complement strand
CGTCATGTAGGTTAGAGTAACAAGCCCACGAGAAAGGCAGTGCAGTACACAGTAATAGTATAGTTACTGTAGTAAAAGGCATAAAGGAAACGCGTGTGAAGGCTTGAAAAAATGCATTATGGAAACAAAGAGAATATATGAAATCAAAGTAAAAGTAGTGCAAGAAAGCATCTGCCCAAAGAGACTAGCGCCTATGCGAAAGCCTAGCAAAAAAATATATATGAAGCAAGAAGCACTAAGTACACTATATATAAAATACTTAAGAAATAGAATAGGGAAAAATATATAAAAAGCAACTTTCTTTCTGTATAAAGAAAGGGGTAAACGTTTAACAACCTAAGGCAGCGCTATAAAATAAACGGTTTATACGTTTCCCCACAACAGGGAGCTTTTAAACAGGCTTTTAAAGCAAAGTGATAAAAGCTTTATCATGTGCTTCTATACGCACTTGGCCGCCAATGGGGAAAGTAAAGAAAGGAGTAGTATGGCCAAAATCCGCGCCGCCTATAACGGGAATAAGATTAAGCTCAGGTTTATTTTTTATAAGAGTCAGCCATTTTTCTTGAGTCATGCCACATTCTTTTTCTGCTCGTCCAAGAACAATACCTTTTACAGAGGAAAAACTTGGTAAATGTATAAGAGATTGCAAATCCCTATCAAAGTTAAAAAGAAAATCCTTCCCTGTAAGTGCGTCATCTTCAAGAAAAAGAATTTTGTTTTCTAGGTTAGGCATATACTCTGTACCTTGAAGAAGGTTTAAGGTGCACAGATTACCACCCACAATTTCCCCTTGCCCTGCACCTTTATTAATAACAAACATACCGTCGTTAGGATAAAATACTCTCTTTTCTTGATCTTTATACCAAGCATCGTTGCTCCACTGTGTAGAGCTTGTAAGAGAAATGGGACTCTGTTCAAAAAATAGCTTTGTAAAATACTCCAAAGTATACTCAAAACCATGAAGCATGCCAAAGGAGGAAAAATGCGGGCCTGAATAGGTAATAAGCCCCGTTTTGGCATATATGGCGTTGGACAAAGCCGTTATATCAGAAAACCCGCAAAAAATTTTAGGATTTGCTTGTATAAGTGCGTAATCCAAATGCGCTAAAAGTTGATTGGCATTATAGCCACCTAACGTTGTTAAAATGGCTTTAACTTGCGAATCTTTAAAAGCTTCATGCAAATCATGCACTCTATGCGCAATGCTGCCATTATTATAATGTGGGTTATTTTCTTCAGCATAAACACTAAAAGTCACTTTAAGGCCCAGTTCGGTCAATCTTTGCAAAGCTACGTCTCTCACATGAGTATCTATTAAGCTTAGACTACGCGAAGGAGCAATGACTCTTACTTCATGCCCACGCTCCAAAGGAAGAGGATGCAAAGGTGTTATCATATAAACCACTTATAAAGCACTAAAATGTTGTAATAAAAAAGATTCTGTTTTCTGCTATATACCAAAAAAATACCTGTACAACTTTTACCATAATACCTTGTATTTACTAAAACCTTGAGGAAAGTTTAAGCTTATACTTAGTTGTACGAAATCATTTGTAAAGTTGATGCCACACTTTGTCAAACTTTAACAAGTTTACCTAAAAATATAAAATCCCACTTTTTACCCTACAAAACAACACAGCAATAAAAGTATTTAAATTTTAACATATTACGAACATGAAACATGGTAAAATACTTTTTGTGCATACTCGCTCAAAAAAACCATTGACTTTGTATACAGTATTCAGTATTTTCTTGTGAAGGAAAAACACAATGAATACTATTTTCTCATATACCCTTTCATGGCTTTGGTGGCTCACAACAATAGTTGAAGAGTTCACTTAATCTTGTGCAGGTTTTGGGAAAATACGTTAATAACGTCATATATTCCCCCTCTGTTTACAAAAGTGAACGGAGGGGGAATTTTTTTATTTTTTAAGGAGAGTTTTTATGTTTTCACCAAGCTTAGAAGAAGCGGAAAATCTGGCAAAAGACTATAGCCTCATACCCATTATCCATGAAATACCATCAGATTTTACTACACCCATCAATGTGCTAAAAGTGTTAAAATATCATTTCACCCAATGCTTTTTGTTTGAAAGTGTGGATACTACACACGCTTTTGGGCGCTACTCTTTTTTAGGGTATGAACCCAGCGCAGAAATAACTTGTGTACAAGGGGTGGTTACCATCAAGGACGATCAAGGGGAGAAAGTAGAACATATCCATCCCAAAGAATACTTGAAAACACTGCTACAAAAATACTCAAGCCCGCGTTTTGACCACCTTCCTTCCTTCACAGGGGGCCTTGTGGGATACTTTGCCTATGACTTCATCAAATACAGTGAGCCTACCTTACAACTGGATATGAATGATGCTGTAGAAAATTTTAATGATTTAGACCTCATGCTTTTCAAAAAACTTATTATTTTTGATAATTACAAACAAAGGCTTTATCTTGTTTGCAATATAAATCAAGACCATGTGGCAGAAAATTATGCTCAAGCCCAGCAAGAAATCCACGCCATAAAAAAACTTCTTGTAAATGCTTCATCCTCTACTCCCTTTGCAGGGCGATTGACTTCAGAATTCAGCGCCCTTTTTGATAAAGAAAGCTATATGTCCATGGTGGAAAAGGCCAAAAAACATATTTACGAAGGGGATATTTTTCAAGTGGTGCTTTCTAACCGACTAGAAGCAGACTTTGAAGGGAGCTTACTCAATGTCTATAGAAAGTTGCGTATGACCAATCCCTCACCCTATATGTTTTACTTAAGCAGTGACAATAATGAAATTGTGGGAGCTTCGCCGGAAACTTTAGTAAAACTTCAAGATGGCACGGTGTATACTTTTCCCCTAGCAGGCACGCGCAAGCGCGGTAAAAACGCCAAAGAAGATGCCGCGCTACAAGCAGAATTACTTGCCGACGAAAAAGAAGTGGCAGAACATACCATGTTGGTGGATTTAGGACGGAATGACTTAGGAAAAATATGCCAATTTGGCACAGTGGAAGTGAAGGATTTTATGCAAGTGCACCAGTATTCACATGTTATGCACCTTGGGTCCACCGTACACGGTACCATGCATACACAGCATGACGCCCTAGACGCCATTGAAGCTGTGCTGCCTGCCGGCACCCTTTCCGGCGCGCCAAAAATTAAAGCGTGCGAAATCATCCATGCACTGGAACAAAACAAAAGAGGCCTCTACGGCGGCGCCATTGGCTATGTGGACTTTACAGGCAATATGGATACCTGCATTGCCATTCGCCTATGCTTTAAGAAAAACAATAAGATATATATACGCTCTGGCGCAGGTATTGTGGCTGATAGCATACCTGAAAAAGAATATGAAGAATGCATTATGAAAGCACGCGCCGTGGTGGAAGCGGTGCAAAACGCAGCGGAGGATTTTGTACCATGTTAGTCTTAATAGATAATTATGATAGCTTTGCGTATAATCTCTACCAAATGCTAGGCGCTCTTTCACCGCATATCACTGTTATTCGCAATGATGCCTACACAGTGGAAGCAATTTTAGCCATGGGCCCTTCGCGCATAGTGCTTTCCCCCGGCCCCGGCAAGCCTAGTGAAGCCGGCATGTGCATAGAGTTGATTCAAAAATTACCGAAAGATATCCCTTTATTGGGAGTTTGCCTTGGACACCAAGCTATTTTTGAAGCCTTTGGTGGCACGGTGAGCTATGCTAAAGAACTTATGCACGGCAAGCAATCGCTTGTACATACGCATATGCCTTCGCCTCTTTTTAAAGAAATGCCGCAAGATTTTCTCGTGGCGCGTTATCATTCCTTGATAGGTATAAAAAGCACCATACCTCAGGAGCTTCAAATTACAGCCCAAAGCGACGATGGGGAAATTATGGCATTAGAGCATAAAACACGCCCCATTTTTGGCCTGCAATTTCATCCTGAATCCATAATGACTCCGCAAGGAAATATCTTACTCAAAAACTTTATGGAGATATAATATGATTCGTGAAGCTATAAAAACACTTGCACGTAAAGAGGACTTAAGCCGAGAGCAAGCCCTTGCCGTTATGGATCAAATCATGGGCGGTAAAGCTAGCGACATTCAAATAGCCTCCTACCTTACGGCGCTTTCCATTAAAGGCGAAACCATAGATGAAATCACAGCCTCTGCTGCTGCCATGCGCAAGCATTGCGTGAAGCTTTTAAATGATCAAGAAGCCCTAGAAATTGTGGGCACAGGGGGAGACGGTTCCAATTCCTTTAATATATCCACCGCGGCGGCCTTGGTGGTTTCTGCCG
>CAYJNG010000069.1:0-12927 GCA_964371505.1 uncultured Desulfovibrionaceae bacterium | reverse complement strand
TCTTGACCAATGGTATAGCGAATTTCTTGACCAAGCACAGCTAAGCTAATAAAGGCAGTGATGCCAAGGGCTATGGAGAAAATAACGCCATAACTGCGCTGACGAATAACTTGACGTACGCTTACGCGCATAAGATCTGAACGTGATATCATAACTGCCCTAAATTATAATTTTCTAATATGGCGTACAATGCCGCCTTTTTTTACATCGTAACGAAAGCCATGCCAGTCAATATGCCACATGTTAATGGTGGCAATATATACCTTAAAAAACATAGCACAGCTTGCAAAGAAGGCTTTAAGCCAAGCAAAAGCCGGCGTTTTTTGGGGGAGGAGTTCCCGCCAACCTAATACAATGCCTGAGAGCACGCCAAGGTGTAAGCAGGCAAAAAGTACTGACCATCCCCAAGAGCTTGGAAGAAGGTTTGTAAAGCCGCCTAAGATATATAGGCATGAAAAAAATACTGGCAATGTCATAAGTGCAGCAAAAATACCTAATAGGTACCATTGAGAGATGACACAAAACTTTAAGAAAAGTACTTGCCTTTGCATCCAGGCTTGCCATGTGGGCAAAGCATGATTTTGAGCTTGCGTCTCTAAAATGGCGTGTGGGCATAGTTGCACGTGTAGGCGTCTTTCCATAAGCATGGAAGCTAGTGAGCAATCATCAACTACATTGTCTTTCCAAAAGTCAGCAATATTGTGCTGTTCAAATACCTTGCGTGATATGGCCATGGCACCGCCCCAAGGCTGGGTAAAGACGGACACAGCTTGTAAAAGACGCATAAGAAGCACTGAGACTTGATAAGCAAGGGTGACGCATTGTGTATCTTTAGCTATAACGGCATGATACCCTGTGGTAAAGCCTGCTTCGTTATTGACTATAGGCCAAACAAGCTCACGCACAAAGTTGCTTTGCGCAGTATGGGAGCTGTCACAAAAAACATAAATATCTGCCTTAGTTCCTATGTGATCAATGGCGTGCAATGTATTATGATTTTTTTGTCCACATGTGGTGGCGGGGCCGGCTGCAAGGCAGAGCAGCTCAGGGTGCACCTCTTGTAGGCGCTGGGCCAAAGCATAAGCCGGATCTTCCTCAGAGCCAGTAACAATAACAGGTATAATCTTGGAGTAGTCTTGCTCAAGGAGAGAGGAAAGAGCTTTTTCCATAAGGGGGCTATTGCCTGCGGCCGGAATAATCATGGCCACGGTGGGTAGCGTTTCAGGCAAAATATCCGGTGCTTTTCCGTATACTTTTTGTAAAATAATGGAGCGTGCGCCGCGCCATAGGCCATAAAGTACTAAACATTGCAGGCAGGCTGCTATAATCCATATTGACATAGTATGTATTCCTAGAGGGGGCGGCAGTGAGGGCCCAAGGGGACGTTTTGTTGTCTTGTACCTTTAAGGCTAACGCTAAAGCCATTGGCAAGATCAATGTCTCCACTGATGCTTGTGGCATTGTCAAATTGCCCTTTAAAAGTGTGCCCATCATTATGTTTTAGACGAATAATGCCTTTGATATCGCGAGTTCCTCGAAAGTGATAAATGTCTTCTTCACCATTTTTGAGGCGTACAATGAGTACCCCATGAATAGCCCCCTTGGGGTCAAGGCAGGCACCGGCTTTATAGGTGGATGTGTAAAGCTCGCCTGTCCAGAGTTCGCCAAGATGAGGAGCTTGTTTTGCTTCTGTTGCATAACTGAACGTAGCGAAGACAAAAAAAGAGAAGAAAAAAAGTGTATATAAAGAGTATGTGAAATATCTCATAAAAAACTCATATGAATTGTGTATATATAAGGGTTTTATATAATAGTATTTTTGTTTTTATTTCCGTAAGGGGCGTTTGACGTGCTTGCTTATACCATTGCCACCCCCCACATTGCAACCAAACTTTGCATAGTATTTCAGAAAAGTATTATGCCTTCCAAAGTTTATGCGTACAATATAGGGCTAGATGAAGATGATTCTATGAAACAAAGGAAGCCATGTGCATTTCACGTTTTAAAGAAAAATTCTTCATCATTGTTTTGCACAAAAAGCTTAACAAAATCTTAATGGAGAAAAGAGATATGAGGTTAAATGTGGGGAAAGGGCATCATAACAAAGGGGGAAGATTTTTTTGCCTAAGCAGAAACATCTTCCCCCCTGTATATATGGTAAGTGTGATATATAATTGAAATAGTTACTTAATGGCTGAGCCAAAAGAGTGGCATTGTTTTACTTTATTATGTGTACTTTTTACGTGGCTTGCTAGAGTGCAGCCGCTTTATCTTCAGCATTCAGGGCATCATCTTCTTGCCCAAGAGCACGCAAGCTTTGACCTAAAATGCGCCAAGCGGCAGCGTATTCTGGGCGCAGGCCGACACTTTTTCTGGCAAGAATTTCTGCCATGGCAGGGTCTTCGCCGCCTTCAAGGTAAATTTTTGCAAGCATACATAAGGCCACGGCATCTTGTGGATTATGTAAAAGGGTTTCTTGTAAAAATTCACGAGCTTCTGCTGTTTTTTCTTGGAGCAAAGCAATACGCGCCAAATGGCGATGGGCTGTGCCGGTTTGTCCGCCCTTTTTTTCTAGAGAGGCGCTTAACGTATAGTATTGTTTTGCTTGCCCGTATTTTTGCGCTTGCTCTGCCAATTGGCCCAAGCGAATATGTGCAAAATAATGGGTGCTATCTTCTTGGATGCACTCCTTAAAATGCCTTGTGGCGCTGCGTGTTTCTCCCAAACTTTGGCATACTGTCCCTAAATTATAGAGGGTAGCTGCAATTTCCATATGGATTTTATCAAGCTCAGTTTTAACGCTTGCTGATTTAGTTTCCTTCGTCTCATAGGCTTTGGCATTTTTCTTCCAGAGCTTTAGGGCTTCTTTGAAATGCCCTCGCGCTTCACTGTGGCGCGATAAAGCTGCCATACATACACCTAGGGAATTCCAAGCCATGGCATTTTGCGAGTCTGCTAAGATGGCATTTTTGTATTCTTCCACAGCGCCAAAAACATCGCCGCGGCTATAGCGTTGGTCTGCGCTTATATTAAAGGCTAAAGAGCCCATGGTGCCCACATGCGGCGCAGGCAGGAGGAGCGCTAAGTCTAAGGCTTTATGGCATTGTTCTAAAATCTCGCCTTTGTGCGCGTTAAGGCAAGGGTAGGAAGCAATGCCAACGGCAATTTGTATGCCTGCATCATGAGCTTTTTGAGAGAGACTGGTATAATCTTGTTCAATTTTTTGCGCTGTGGTTGAGGTGTGATAGCATATAAGGCTTGTTTCACCGTATTGCCCTATAAAGATGGGCTCTGTTGGGGATTGTCCTTCAAAAGGCATGGCTGAAGCTTGGAATTTGCTTTGTTTCCACTCTTCATACACATGCAAGAATTTTTCTATAGTGTTTTGCTCTTGTGCAGTTTCTTGCGCTCCATGCGTGCCATGGGCAGTAAGAATTCGTATTAAAGCCAAGGAAAAAGCTGGTTGATTCTCATAGCTATACGTAAGTTTACGCAAAAAATCCCCGTGGGAGAGCAAGTCATGCGTTTGTCGTGTACTTACGACGTCTTTTGTGCTTATAGGTGCTTCGTCGCTAAGAGCAAGAGGTGCTTTGGGAGTACAAATGCGTAAGTTATCCCCTTTTTCCCAAGCCCATGTGGGGTCATACTGCTGTAAAACTTCGGCTATGGAATGGGTATTGCGTACTTCCATGAGCACAACTTCTCCCTTACGCTGCCATGTTTGTTCGCGGTAACCCCATACCGTATAATATTGGCCTTCTTTGGCTCCGCCATAGCGACCAAGATTGGTAACAAGTTGTCCAAGGGGTAGTTCGTCTTGAATAATACCGCCATGTGCAAGCACTCTTGCATAAGCTAGGTATCTGCTTTGGGCACTGTTTTTTTCTTCTTTACTTAAATAAAGGCTACGTTCATAGGCCATATGCGCTGCATAACGCGCTTTATGTAAAATTCTATGAGCTTGTTCTCCCATATGCAAGGCGACGGGAGCGTTTTCCATATCTTGAGGGTAAAGGGCAAAGCCTGCCACAGAACGTAGGCGAATGTTGCGCTTGGAAGGGGCATGCGTAAGCGTGACAGCATCAACGCGTGCCATAAGTTCTTCGGTAAATTTACTGCAAGAGGCGCGAGAGGCTGTGGGCAAAAGAAGGGCGCATTCGTTTTCACCGCTGCGTGTAGCAAGGACTTCTTGGGGGAGGTTTTGCTGTAAAGCTTTAGCCCAAGTAGATAAAGCCTGATGGGCAAAGGTATAGCCAAATTCTGAGGCCAGAGAGTCCATGGCAGGGCAACGCAGCACAATAATAGCCATACATGCTTTATGTAGGGGGATTTCCTGATCTGTACTTAGACCACCCGTAATATGAGAACGCACCATATCCACATCTTGTTCCATGCGCTCTAAAAGAATGGGCATGCGCGCAAGACCTGTAAGCTCGTCTGTACGGCTTTGTTTTATGCAAAGCAGTTGCTCCATGCATAAATGCGTGAGTGCAGCAAGAGAGGGGAGAAGTCGCTTTACTGTACGTGCATCTGCTCCACGAGCCATAAAAACGCCAAAGGGTTTTTCTTTAAACCATAAAGGTAAAAGAAGGCTACGCTCACGGGAAATCCATTGCGGCTCCTTGGGAGTAGCCTTAGCGGTAGGAAAGTACAGGCTGTGGGAGGTGAAGGAGAGAAAGCTTTGTAAAGCCGCACTGAGGTGCCCTTCAAGCTCCATGAGGTCGCTACGATTTAATTGTACAGTATATAAACTTTTCATGCCACATGTTTAGCATAAAGTTTAGAGAAAGTCTAGAAAGTGTACGCATTGTTTGTGCTGCATAGGCACATAGTGTCGCTTAGGTGCGTTTTTTTGATATTTTGCTCAGGTTTGGATTAGCGTACTACAGGGGCAAAAAAACGGTACATTGTGTATATGCACAATGATATTTTGTGCCCCTGTGTATGTAGGTTGCGTTTGCGTAAGTCGAGTTACACCTTGGGGCGTTCTTGTACATAAGCGATATTACGCTTTATTTGTGCAATAACTTCTTCACTGTGCAATTTAGGAAAAAGGACAATGGTTCCCGTGTGTACATAATGTGGTGGAAAGTCATTCAATGTAAGTGCGTATACATCAGCAATATCTTTAGCAGAAAGTTCTACCTGTTCATCTTGCATAATTTTTATCATCTCACGTCGCACAGTAACTTCGTTGCGATTATATACAGCGCCAAAGTCAACGCCATCAATGGGGTACCGCGATTTTAGTTTTTCCATGAGTGAAGCTCCTTGAAAATGAGATAAGTAATCATTGAGGCTATACTATATAAATTTTTTTTTAATGAAAAGAGTTTTTTATTCTGCGTGGTAAAAAGTATAATTCACTGTAATGTAAGTTTTTTACTAGGTTTAAGCTGTGATGAGGACGTACAAAGAAAGTGAAATGATATATTTTTCCCTGTTTTTCATAAATGTGCTTGGCAAGCGCTAGAGTTTGTGCTAAAGATAACAATGTCAAAATAAAAAGACAAACACTGTTCGTATTTGAGTTTTTAGGTTCAAAGAGTTTTCATGTCAACAACTTACGTTAAGGAGTTTCTCATGGCTGCACTTGTTATAGGACATATGAATCCTGATACCGATAGCATTATTTCTGCCATTGCTGTGGCTGACCTTTATACCAAACGTGGTATGGAAGCAAAAGCTGTAGCGCAAGGCGCCCCCACCCCTGAAACCGAATTTGTATTGAAAAAATTCGGCTTAACAGCTCCGGCTGTAGTGGACGATGTGGCTGGTCAAAAGGTTGTTTTAGTAGACTTTTCTGACCTTGCTCAAGCTCCTAAAGGGATGGACAGTGTAGAGGTATTGGGTATTGTGGACCACCATAAACTTGGTGACGTTACCACATCTAATCCTTTAGAAATATGGACATGGCCTGTGGGCTGCACGGGCACTGTTATTAAGAGTATGTACGATTTTTATGGTGTAGAACTGCCCAAAGGCATTGCCGGTGGTTTGTTGTGTGCCATTTTATCTGATACCGTTATGTTTAAATCCCCCACATGTACTGATGCCGATAAAAAAGCTGTTGAAGCTCTTGCCAAACAATGTGGCGTAGACGATGTTATGGCTCTTGGCATGGAAATGTTTACAGTGAAAAGCGCTGTTGACGGTGCCAGCATGGAAGATTTAGTTTTCCGTGATTATAAAGACTTTGATATGAACGGTAATAAAGTAGGTATTGGCCAGCTTGAAGTGGTAGACCTCAGTATTCTTGATAGTGTAAAAGAAGGCCTTTATGCAGAAATTACTCGCGTAAAAGGTGAAGGGCGCCATTCTGTGTTCCTCTTACTTACAGACATTATGAAGGAAGGCTCAGAAATGCTTATCGTTTCTGACGATGTTGCTGTGGTGGAAAAAGCTTTTGGTGTAAAGCCTGAAGGCACTTCCGTATGGCTTGATGGTGTTATGAGCCGTAAAAAGCAAGTGGTACCCAATTTTGAGAAAGCCTTTAAATAGCCTTTGTTAGTAAAACTACTGGGGAGGTGTTTCACCTCCCTTTTTTTATGGAAAAAGTACATTTGACGATACTTGCTAGGCGAGAGCTTATCATGGTTACGGTATGACTTTGGGCCAAAAAAATCAGCGGCTCGTATCTTGTGTTGCTTGTGTTCTTATGCTAGCCTTAGTTAACGTATTTCGTTATTTACCAAAATATCTTTAACGCTTCAAAAAAAACGCTTTTTCTCCAGTTGTTCATGTGCCTTATAGTGTATTTTCTGTAATATGCAAAACAAGGACTTACATTGTATGCAAACTTGTGAGATGTCATCTACCATATATGTTTTTTTGCACGGGTTATATAGTGCGAACCCTCGACCTGTTTGTTGTTGGGGGCAAGATAGGACTCTTTTGTATTGCAACGAGAGTTTTTTACGCTATTTTGGCATAGTAAAGGCAGAAGATTTTCACGAAGATATTATGACCTATACCCCGTATACGCAATATGAGGAAGAGAACTGCGCAGCTTTAGCAAAGTATTATCATACCAAAGCTTTAACAGATGGGCATACCCGTTTTACTTGGACGCATACATTACCACACGGACAAGACGTCTTTGTGGAGTATATTCTTACGTGTATTTACCATGAAGGACAGGCCCTAGTGGTGGCACATCTTAGTGAGGGGGACAGAGTAAAACAGCTTTTGGTGGAAAATTATTTACATGATAAAAACTCTAAGGCCATAGTGGATGCTTCCCCCACGGCCGTGTGCTTATGGGCCATGGATAATACGCTTGTAGATTGTAATACAAGTTTTTTGCAGCTTTTGGGGCTAGCCAATAAAGAAGCCTATAGGGCCAGACCCCAGAATTTTTTTCCTAAATATCAAGCCAATGGAGAGCTTTCTTCTGAGCAATTTACTTTTTATATGGAGAAGGTGGCTACGCAAGGTAGTGCGGTTTGTGATTGGGTGTGGAAAGACTCCACGGGTAATTTAATACCTTCACGCATCACCATGCGCAAATTCCAATACGATGGTTTGGATATGGTGGTGGAGTATATTTATGACTTACGCGAAATTCAAGCCTCGCAAGAAAAAGCAGCACAATTGGAAGAGCGCTTACAGCTCACCCTTGACTCCATGCCTGTAGGTTCTAACTTATGGAATAATAAGTTGCAGTGTATTGCTTGTAACTCTGTAGAATTTAAAAGGTTTGGCTTTTCTAGTAGGCAAGAGTATGCAGAAAGGCTTTTTGAAACTTTTCCTCCAAATCAGCCAGATGGTAGTCCTAGTAGAAAACTTGCACGAAAGAAATATTACGAAGCTTTTAAGGATGGGTATGCGCGTTTTGAATGGATGCATAAACACCCCATGACCGGCGTCCCCATGCCCACAGAAATTACCCTTATGCGCACAAGCTTTGGCGGAGATGACTATATTATAGGGTATTCTCGCGACTTAACAGAGCTTAAAGCTGTGCAAAAGCAAGCAGAAATGGCAGAGATTCGAACGCAGCTTATGCTTGATTCCTTGCCTGTGGGGGCGCATTTTTGGGACGCAGAGCTTAATTTGCTAGATTGTAATTTAGAATGTGTGAATCTTTTTGGCTTTTTTAGCAAAGAAGAATATATGGAAAACTTTCATACAACCTTTCCCCCTGCACAAGCAGATGGTGTGCCCTCCATAGATGTTTTGCAACAGTCTTTACGAAAAGCCTTGGTACAAGGCACTGTACGTTTTGAATTTATGGCAAAAGATCCCATAACAGACTTTGAAATTCCCTTAGATGTACGCATTGTACGCATTTCTTGTGATGAAACCTTCTATCTTGTGTCGTATTTTAGAGACATACGTGAATCAGTAGCTATGCTGCAAGAAATTCAGCAAGTGCAAAATGAATTACAAGCTGCAAAAGAATTGGCAGAGAAGCATAGTTTGGCCAAGAGTGAGTTCTTAGCTAATATGAGCCATGAAATACGCACGCCCATGAATGGTATTTTAGGGCTTTTGCATTTGCTGCATAATACCGAGCTAAACGCAACACAGATGAGCTATGCACAAAAGTCGTTATATTCTGCCAATAACCTCTTGCGCATCATCAATGATATTTTGGATTTTTCCAAAATTGAGGCGGGAAAGCTTGAAATGGAGGCCACACCTTTTACTTTAGAGCAAATTTTTGCCGAAGCCCAAAATCTCTATGGCCCTCTATGCGAAGAAAAATGTTTACAACTGTATTTGGATGCAGGGGAGCACGCTACGGAAGTAATGCTGGGCGATGCTTTGCGTTTAAAGCAAATACTTTTTAATTTATTGAGTAATGCCATTAAGTTTACAGCTGAAGGGAAAGTGCATGTGTGTGCGGAAAGCTCCTTTGAAGCTGATGATGCGGTACGTTGCCTTTTTTCTGTAAAAGATTCCGGTATTGGTATGACAGATGAGCAGCAACTTGGCCTTTTTTCAGCTTTTTCTCAAGCAGATAGCTCCGTGGCACGCAAATATGGCGGCACAGGCCTTGGGCTTGCCATTTCACGTAGTCTTGTGGAAAAAATGCATGGGAAAATTTGGGCTCAGAGCGCAGAAGGCAAAGGAACGACTTTTTTCTTCACGGCTTATTTTGCTAAATCGCATAATCCTTTACAAGCGACGGATGTGACGCATTCTTTATGGGCAAAAGAGCAAGAAACAGGCACGCTTTTACTTGTGGAAGATAATGAAATTAATCAGCTTATAGCTGAGGAGCTTCTTCGTCAGGTGGGAAATAGTGTAGATATTGCCAATAATGGATTGGAAGCTTTGGAAATGCTTGCGCAAAAAGAGTATGATTTGGTGCTTATGGATATTCAAATGCCTGTTATGGATGGCTATGCTGCGGCAGAAAAAATTCGTGAGCAAGAAAGATATAAGCACATTCCCATTGTGGCCATGTCTGCCCATGCCATGGCAGGAGATAAAGATCTCTCTATTTCACATGGAATGGATGACCATGTTACCAAGCCCATTGTGCCTGAAGTTTTGTACAGTACTTTGCACTATTGGTTGCAAAAGTCTCGTGCTGTGCGCTAATTTTGTATCTATTTTTTTACTGGCTGGGTTATGCGTGGTGCTTACTCTTGCGCGCATAGGTGGGCTATGCGTTGTAAGGCTGGTTTGGCATGGGTGTAGAACTGTTTAAAGCCTGCGCATAAGTAATTTAACTCTGCGTCTCCCTTAGCTGAGCGTACAAAGCGGTGGCGTGGGCATTGTCCCCAGCATAGGGTGCCGTGGGGGCAGTGCAAACAGTCTTCAGCCAAATGGGTTTGCTTTTTAAAAGCAAAATCTTGCTGCTTTGGGGAAAATACCAAGGCGGCAAGTTCTTTTTCGTTGATATTTCCTAAATAAAATTCTTTGTTCACATAGTGGTCACAGCTATAGACGGAACCGTCATATTCTAAAGCTACGCCTTTACCGCATAGCTGACCTGTGGTGCATAATTGCGCAGGCAAGCGCATGGTTTGGGCCACGGCTGTTTCAAACCAATTGACGAGTACGCGTCCTAAATCGCGTGTTAACCATTGATCAAAAATGGTGCAGAGAAAAAGGCCCCAGTCATCAGGTAAGACAGACCACGCAGTGACGAAATTTTGCGCTGTGGTGGTATTGGGAAGGCTTTGAGAAGGCCAATGGTGTGGAGCAGTGGTGGCAAAAGAGTGCGGCTCTACACAGGGGTTAAATTGCACATAGGTGGAGCCCAATTCTTGGGTTAAAAAGTTATAAACTTCCAAGGGCTTTTGTGCATTATATCTATTTACAGTGGTAAGGGTGGTAAAGGGAACGTCGTAGGCTTTAAGATATTGCACACTTTGCATCACACGAGCAAAGGTACCTAAGCCATGTTTATCTACACGATAGCGGTTATGTTCTTCTTCTGGGCCGTCCACGGAAAGCCCCACCAGAAAATCTTCCTTTTTCAAAAAAGCGGCCCAAGCTTCCGTGAGTAAGGTTCCGTTGGTTTGTAAAGTGTTGGCAATACTTTTGCCTGTAGTGTTGTATTTATGCTGTAATTGCACAACTTTTTCAAAAAAGTCTATGCCAAGTAGGGTAGGCTCACCCCCTTGCCAAGAAAATACCACTTGGTCATGCTCATTGGTGGCAATATATTGCTGTATAAAGCGTTCCAGTGTGGCATCATCCATAATGGCAGGGGAGGCATGAGGGGCTTTTTCTTGCTTTAACAATGTTGTTTTGTGTAAATAGTAGCAATAGTTACAAGCTAAATTACAACGTGCCCCCAAGGGCTTAATCATAACATGGTAACGATGTCTATTGTTTAGGCTGTCTAAAAGAATACGGTTGCTCGTCATAATTTTACCATGTGTATAAGGCCTCGCACGAAAAAGCACGTACGAGGCCTAAGGTTAAAAGACTATACAAAGCATGCCCTTGGCATGGCTTGGCGCCACGTAAAATAATTCGTCATTTGCTTACGTCCCCCTAAGGGGGAGTTGGAATTTGCGTGCCTTACTTAAAAACGTGTAAAAGCTCGCTTTTACGTATCACCTATTTAGATAAAGACTGTGTAAGCTTATCTACAGCTTGATCAATGGAAAATGTAGCTGCTTTTTGCCTTGGAGGGAACTCCAAATAAGTTTTTAAATGTCGTGCGGCTGCTTCTTGCGCCACAAAAAAGATAAATTGGTGGTCTATGAGCCAGTCGTAATAGGTGTTTGATGTGACATCTGCTCTTTCATAAGGGTCAGTGCGCAGGTTAAAGAGCTTGGGCAAGCGTAAAGTTACAAAAGGCTCAGCCCATACGCCCATGGTGCCGGGCAAGCGTTGCTCCATAAATACAAATTTGAAATTTCCTGCGCGTAAGGCCACGAGGTCGCCATCATCATTAAAATAGAGGAAACCACGACGTGGATTTACTTTTTCCTTTTGGGTAAGGTAGGGTAAGAGGTTATGCCCATCTAAGTGCACTTTGTAGGTTTTGTTACCTATTTTATAGCCTTTAAGAAGTTCTTCTTTAATGGAAGCATCACCGGCGGCGGCAATAAGCGTGGGGAACCAATCTAAGGAGGATACAATACTGTTATCTACAGCATCCGCCGGAATATGCCCAGGCCAGCGAATGATGGCAGGCGCACGGAAGCCACCTTCCCAATTGGTATTCTTTTCCCCGCGGAAAGGAGTCATGGCAGCGTCAGGCCATGAATTCATATGCGGGCCATTATCTGTGGTGTAAATAACTATGGTGTTTTCGGCTAGCCCCATTTTTTGCAATGTATCTAACACCGAGCCCACATTTTTATCATGGTCCATCATGGTGTCGGTGTAGTTGCTCATAAAGCGCCCACTTTGACCAAGGCTTTCGGGCTTTGTGTGGGTTCTAAAATGCATATGGGTAAAGTTTAACCACATAAAGAAGGGCTGTTCGGCGTCTTTTTGTTTCGTAATATATTGTACAGCACGGGCGGCAATTTCATCATCAATGGTTTCCATGCGCTTTCGGGTGAGCGGGCCTGTATCTGTTATTTTTCCTTGAGCAAAGGAGTGGATAACACCGCGTGGACCATATTTCTTTTTAAAGTTTGGGTCTATGGGATAATCGGGATGTTCTGGGTCTTCCTCGGCGTTGAGGTGGTATAAATTCCCGTAAAATTCGTCGAAGCCGTGATTGGTGGGGAGAAATTCATCACGGTCACCCAAGTGGTTTTTTCCCAATTGAATGGTCTTATACCCTTGTGCTTTAAGCACTTCAGCAATGGTTACATCTTCTGGTTGAATACCGAGCGAAGCCCCAGGCATGCCCACTTTACTAAGGCCGGTACGAAAGGGCGTTTGACCGGTAATAAAGGCAGAGCGCCCCGCTGTGGAACTTTGTTCAGCATAATAGTCAGTAAAAAGAGTCCCTTCTTTGGCAAGCTTATCAATGTTGGGCGTTTTATACCCCATAAGCCCCTGTGAGTAGGCAGAAATATTGGTGATGCCAATATCATCACCAAAGATAACAAGAATGTTAGGCTTCTTTTCTTGCTTTTGACTGCTAGCGGCCAAGGCCTCGTCTGTTGCGCCAAGCATGGCTGTGGTGCATAAGGCTGTGCAAAAAGGGATGGCAAGGCTATGTAAACCTTGCTGCCAGAAATTTTTGTTCATGTGATCCTCCAAGAGGTAAGAGGGGGGGTGAGTGAGTGCATGCAACACAACCTACATAGTAGTATGAAAGGTTACTTTTGGCAAGAAACATGTGGCGCATAATCCATGTTTTGTGCTTGCTGATACGCGCATGACTAGAGGAGCATAAATCTGCTTAGGCGGGGTATATAAAAAAGCCTTACTTCACAGCAAGGCTTTAGTATTTACTATAAAACTGGCGGAAAGGGTGGGATTTACCTTCTTACGAATGCAATCCACTAACATCTTGTTTTTACATGGCTTATATTCTCTTGTGTTTTCGAGAAT
>CAYJNG010000068.1:0-13014 GCA_964371505.1 uncultured Desulfovibrionaceae bacterium | reverse complement strand
AGTCCATAGTGAAGTAAGCCTTTATGCGGTAAGAGGAAATTATATAAGGAATACAAAGACTATATAGGCTTTTTTTAGGGCCTTGTATAGGGGAGGCCATGAAAGGGATGAAATTTAACTCCTTGTATATGGTAATGGGTTTTGCGCATGGCAAATGCTTAGTGATTGCGCGTGGTAAATCAGGTAAAATTACTGCCAGCGTGACAATCTGACATAAAAAGCACAAAGTTGTTGTATACAGTGTAGACATTTTTGTTTTCTTGGTGCACACTGAAGCTAAGGTATATTGGATCAGTTTTTCTGGAGTGTGTGCAATGCATTGCCCTCCTTCACTTTGCAGCTACGGGAGAACAGAATGGCCAAATCGTTAGATAGCCAACGCACCTATGCCCTTGTGGGCACAGGGGGCTGCGGCAAGACCTCTTTAGCAGAAATGCTTCTTTTTCAAACAGGTATTATTAATCGTCTTGGCGCCATTGAAGATGGCACCACCACCCTTGACTATGAACCAGAAGAAATACGTCGTCGTGGCTCCATTCAGCCAGGGTTTGCCACGTATGATTGGAATGACAGTCGTCACTATTTAGTGGATATTCCCGGAGCCGGTGGCTTTATAGGGGACATTTCTTGTCTTTTACAAGGCGTAGATGCTGTTGTTTTTGTTCTTGATGCTGTAGATGGTGTGCGCCCACTGACCAAAAAAATGTGGGGATATGTACGCGAGAAAAATTTACCATCCATTATATTTGTTAATAAAATTGACAGAGATAGAGCTGACTTTCAAATGGCTTACGATGGTATTGCCACCATGCTTGGTGCAAAACCCGTAACCCTTTTCATGCCCATTGTAGCCGGAGAAACCTTTTTAGGCTTGGTGGATATTTTTGCCGGTAAGGCGCTTATGTTTGGCGAAAATGGCGCCACCATTGAAGCTCCCATCCCTGTGGACTTGGAAGATGAAGTGGCTCTGATTCATGATATAGCTGTAGAAAATATTGCCGAATCTCATGAAGAACTCATGGAAAAATACCTTGAAGAAGGTGTACTTAGCGCTGAAGATATAGCCATGGGGCTTCGTAGCGGCGTAGCCAGCGGGGCTTTAGTTCCTGTGGTGGCTGGGGCTGCCTTGGAAAATAAGAGCGGCGTGCAATTATTGCAATCTATTCAAAAGCTTTTCCCCTCTCCCTTAGAGCGTGCTGCTTTCCATGATGCTCAAGGTAATGCGCGTGTTCCCGCTGAAGATGGAGCAGCTTCTTGCTTTATCTTCAAGACCATTGTGGATCCTTTTGCTGGGCAGCTTTCCATGGCGCGTGTTCTTTCCGGAACTATTTCTGGTGATAGCGTGTTAAAAAATTCTCGCGCTGAAGAAGTAGAGCGCTTGTCTTCGCTTTCGTATTTTACAGGAAAAACGCAAACGCAGTGCAAAGACGCTTTGGGACCCGGCTCCATTATCGCCATTGGTAAGCTAAAAAATACAGCCACAGGCGATACTTTATATGATGAAAAAGACCCCTTTGTTCTTCCCATGCCTGCGTTGCCACCGCAGCTTATTACCTACGCCTTAGAGCCTAAGGAAAAGGGCGAAGAAGAAAAAGTCTTTAACTCCATCCAAAAGATTTTGGAAGAAGATATTACCTTAAAGCTTTCGCGCGATCCTGAATCCGGTTGTATTTTACTTGCCGGTATGGGGCAATTACATATTGAATTGTCGGTGGAAAAAGCCAAGCGCCGTTATAAAACCGAAATTATTTTAAAGACGCCTAAGGTTCCGTATCGTGAGACGGTACGCGGCAAATGCCAAGTGCAAGGGCGCCATAAGAAACAATCTGGTGGGCGCGGACAATTTGGCGATTGTTGGATTGAGCTGGAAGGCTTGCCACGTGGCAGTGGGTATCAATTTGAAGATGCCATTGTGGGTGGTGTTATCCCTCGTACCTATATTCCTGCCATTGATAAAGGCATACAAGAGGCCGCTGCGCGTGGCTTCCTTGCCGGTTGTCAGGTGGTAGATTTCCGTGTGAAGGTGTATGACGGTTCGTACCACAATGTGGACTCATCGGAAATGGCTTTTAAGATTGCCGGTTCCCTTGCCTTTAAAAAGGCTTTGGAAAGCTTAAAACCCGCTTTGTTAGAGCCCATTGTTCTCTTGGCAGTTTCGGTGCCTGATGAAAATATGGGCGATGTTATTGGTGACCTTTCTTCCCGCCGCGGCAAGGTGCTCGGTTCTGATTCTGTGGGTGGCATTACAGAAATTAAAGCTCATGTGCCCATGAGTGAAGTATTGCGCTACGCGCCGGACTTACGCTCCATGACAGGAGGGCAGGGCGTCTTTACCATGGAGTTTGCTCATTATGAGGAAGCACCTCCACCAGTGGTGGAAAAAGTGGTTGCTGAATACGAAAAATCAAAAGCAGAATAGTTGTATAGAGGGTCTTCGGGAGCTTGTAAGGAGTTTTCGAAGGCCCTTTACTTTCGTCCATATTTATTTTATGTTCCAAATCGTACATTACTACTTAGCTAGTAATGCCTATTATTAGCAATAGATTGCTACTTTTCTCAAAATGCCTCCTAAGGCGCTACGTTTTTTCTTGTTTTTGTGCAAAGAGTTTCAAAGGGTTTAGTGTTTAAGGCCTTTTTGTTAGATTTCTAGGTTTCACAAATAAGGAGAAAGAAATGTCAGATAAAAAATTAACTACAGTGGCTGGTTGTCCCGTAAGTGGTGCAACCAATGTGCAAACCGCGGGAAAACGCGGGCCCATGCTTTTGCAAAACGTATGGTTTTTAGAAAAGTTGGCCCACTTTGACCGTGAAGTTATTCCTGAGCGTCGCATGCACGCCAAAGGTTCCGGTGCTTACGGTACCTTTACTGTAACGCATGACATTACCAAATACACCAAAGCTGCTATTTTTTCAGAGATTGGCAAAAAAACAGATTTATTTTTGCGTTTTTCCACGGTAGCTGGCGAGCGCGGCGCTGCTGATGCTGAAAGAGACATTCGCGGCTTTGCCATTAAGTTTTACACCGAGCAAGGCAATTGGGACCTTGTGGGTAATAACACGCCTGTGTTTTTCATGCGCGACCCCTTAAATTTCCCCGACTTAAACCACGTTGTAAAAAGAGATCCTCGCACGCATATGCACAATGGCACAAGCAACTGGGATTTTTGGACCTTGTTGCCTGAGGCTTTGCACCAAGTGACAGTGCTTATGAGTGATAGAGGTATTCCTGCCACGTACCGTCATATGCACGGTTTTGGAAGCCACACGTATAGTTTCCTTAATGCACAAAACGAACGCTATTATGTGAAATTCCACTTCCGCACGCAGCAAGGTGTTGTTAATATAACCGATGCTGAAGCAGAAGCTATTATTGGTAAAGATCGTGACAGCCACCACCGCGATTTATTTGATGCCATTGAGCGTGGTGAATACCCAAAATGGACTCTTTTTGTGCAGGTACTTTCTGAAGAGCAAGCTCAAAAGCTTCCTTATCATCCTTTTGATCTTACGAAAGTATGGTATCATGGCGATGCTCCCATGCATGAAGTGGGCGTACTTGAGCTGAATAAAAATCCGGAAAACTATTTTGCTGAAGTGGAGCAGGCGGCTTTTAATCCGGCTAATATTGTGCCGGGCGTTGGTTTTTCACCTGATAAAATGTTGCAAGGGCGTTTGTTCTCTTATGGGGATGCCCAGCGTTACCGCCTTGGTGTGAACCATCATCTTATTCCTGTAAATAAAGCACGTTGCCCTGTGCACAGTTATCATAGAGACGGAGCCATGCGTGTGGATGGCAACTTTGGCGCCACTACGCCTTACGAGCCTAACTCTGTGGGTGAATGGCAAAATCAACCCGAGTTTCGTGAGCCACCGCTGGACTTAGACGGTCCTGCGTGGGATTGGGATACACGGGAAGATGATGACGATTACTACACTCAGCCAGGTAAGCTCTTCATGCTTATGAGTGATGCGCAAAAACAGGTGCTGTTTGAAAATACTGCCCGTGCTATACATGGCTGCCCTGAGGCCATTATACAAAGGCATATAGACAATTGCACCAAGGCCCATGCTGATTATGGCGCCGGCGTGGCAGCTGCTATTAAAGCATTAAGTGCCATGTAAAATCTTTTGCCCCTATAGATTCAGCTTTGCCGAGGTAAGTTTTCCCTTATCTCGGCATTTTATTGCCATGCTTCGGGTGTAAAGGCGTAAAAACTCTAGAGAATGTTAAGAGAGTGAAGGTGTAAAATATGTTGCCTTAGCCTTGGGAATAATGTAACTTGGAAGGTAGCAAAAGAATTCTTAGTAAGTGTTAATCGTTGTTTATTGAAATGCATAATAAACTCAAGACTTATGTTTTGTTTATGAGGGGCATATGAATTTAGAACATTCTTCATTTGCGTGCGAGCACAAGAAAACGCCTTCCTATATGCAATTTTTTGCCGGAGGTGCGCTTCCCTTTTGGAGCCCAACAGCCATGAATAAAACATATTTAATTTATATATGTGTTCTTGTTGTGGTTGTTCTGTGTATTTCTTTTCTTCTTGTTCTAAGGGCTAGAAAAAACCAATCCCCCGACAAAGGCCTCACGTTTGAGGTGGATCCAGACGAATTTATTGCCAGTATTTTTGATCGCGCCGTTGAAATGCAGTTAAAGCTGGATATTGTGTGCACGCGCCCTTCACTCAAACAAAAGCATATTCAATGTTTTGGCGTGCCTGATATGCTCTCCCCTGATGACACGTGCGTGGCGGCAGCTTTACGCAGAGCAGCTCAAGAGCAAAATCCTAAAAAGCAAGATAAAAAAGAACCTGCTCCTTATTTAACGCTCAAGCTTGTGGAAGGATCCATACCCGATGGTTGGGATCAAGCTCCCATAGATGTGTATTTGCAATTGGTGCAAAATGGGCAGGGTACTTTGTATCACTTTGCTAGCTTTGTATGTAAAATATTAAGAAAAGACGATGCGTTGTTCATGACAATTATTCGTCCTTCTGTGCTTGGTAATTCTCAATCCAGAGAAGAAGTACGCATTGAGCCCAGCCCAGGTTCTGTGGCATTGGCTTCTGCTTGGCTGTATGCCAAAGATAGTCAAATGCTTCCTGATAAAGTAAAGAGTTTGGGGAAATCTTTTGGCGTTTTTCGTCCTGAAGGCAACAGCGATTTCCGTATTGTTAATATCTCAGCTTGCGGCATTCGCTTACGTCTTGTGAGGGAAGATATTGAAAAACTCTCCTTCCCCCTTGAAAAAAACATGGAGCTTTGCCTCTTTTTGGCTGTAAACACACCACAAGAAAAATCTCACCGTATGCTGGTGTGGATAAAGGCAGTGTGTAAAGGCCTCGCCCCCTGTGCAGAAGATGACTGTGTGGACGTGCGTTTTTCCTTTACGCATTGGCAGCAAATTTATGAAAAAAGTGAAAGTATTCTATGGGAAGATGTTGGTGGGGCGAGTAGCGTTCCACCCATTATGCACTGGATTATGAATAGTGCCTACGGTATGTATGGTGATAGGCATATTATTGAGCAAAGCACGCAAGCGGTAACACGTTCAGCCTAAGGCTCTATTGGACTATCTTTGGCAGTGCTTACGCAGCCATAGGGCAAAATTTTGTTCAGCCATTTCTAAGGGCATAGCTATGATGCAGGGTACTTCATAGCTATGTTCTTTTTTTATGGCCTCACATAATGCGTCAAAATTTTGCTTAGTGCTTTGAAAAAGACAAGCGTATTCTTCATGCTCGGCTATGTCTCCTTTCCAATGATACATGGAGTACATGGGGGGGAGGATGTTTGCCCCTGCCACAAGATTACTTTGCAATACATGCGCAGCAATGCGTTTGGCTTCTGCCAGAGAAGGCATGGTGGTATAAACTAAAATCATGCTTTTCCTTATTTTATACTTTGTGTGTAATGCGCGTTAGGTTTTATACATATCTTAGAGCGTTGGCAACGTCAGCACGACCCGAAAATTAAGTGTAGGCGTAACTCACTTGTGCAGCAACGGTAGTATTTTTGTGCCTTCCTGCATGTCAGCTTTGCTGATAATGGGGCGTAAAACTGGCGCAGTGGGATTTATTATGTGCCTAATATAGTATATATCTGACCTTTTCATACTAGATATTACAACTTGACAGAGCAAGTTCTTTTTGATATTTTGCTCAAATTACAACAAAGGAATAGTTTATGCGCAATTTGCATTCTTTTTTTACCAGCTATTATTATTACCGTCCTGATACCGTGCAGGAAGGGTCTTTGTTGTTATTCTAAAATAGTATCATTGCTAGAGTACAAATGGAACCGCTTCCTTAGGGAGGCGGTTTTTTTGTTTTCACTATAAAACCAGAGTATGAGGGAAAGGGTATGGAAATCATCATTTGGATTGCCTATATGGCTGTGTTTTTCTTTTTAGCTCGTATGGGCGCCGGTAAGGACGCGCTTTTAAGCGGTAAAATAGGTTTTTGGGTGCAGGCTCTTGCCTATGTGGCCACATATATTTCTGCCGTGGCTCTTGTGGGCTTTGGCGGCCTTGCTCATAAATACGGCTTACAAATGATGCTCATTGCCCTTGGTAATGTACTTTTAGGCACACTTTTTGTGTACTATGTGTTGGCATGGCCCACGAAACAATTGCAAACCCGTCTTGGGGCACGTACGCCGGCCGAACTGCTTTCCTTAGGGCATAATGCACCCTTTTTACGTAAAATATTAGGCTTTATTTTTGCTTTTTTCCTCTCTGTATATGCCGCGGCAGTTATTAAAGGTGCGGCGCTCATGCTTATAGAAATTTTCCCCGTGGATCGTGCTGTAAGCGTATGGATTTTGGCTTTGGTAGTGGGGCTTGCCGTACTTTGGGGTGGCATGCGTGGTGTATTGCTTACCGAGGCCATGCAAGGGGCCATTATGCTTTTTGGTATAGGCTTGTTAGGTTATCAAGTGTTTTCCATGGTGGGTGGCCCTGTGGAAGGTGTGCGTGCTTTGTCGCAGCTTGCGCCTACGGCTCATGCCAATAATGGTTTTGCGGCTTTATCATCGGGGTCATCGGGGTACTTTATTTGGTCGTTAGTCATTGTAACTTCTGTGGCCGTATGGGCACAGCCGCAAATGATACAGCGTCATTTTGCCCTACAAGAAAAAAAGGAAGTAAAAAAAGCCGCTTTGTTAGCAAGTGGCGTGCTCTTGCTCATTGTGGGCGGTATGTACTTTATTGCTTCGCTCTCGCGCCTCATTATGCCGGAAATGCAAAGCAGCGATGCCGTTATTCCTGCGCTTGTGCATATGCTTTTGCCAGGCATAGGTAAGCAAATTTTTACTCTTGCCATTATTTCTGCGTCCATCTCCACCTGTACAGCCTTATTTCATATTGCAAGCTCATCTTTAACGGAAGATATTTTTGCCAAAAAAACCACGAAAGTCAGCTGGTGTATGGCCATAGCTTTTTGTGTGCTGGTGAGCGCGTGTACGGCACAGATTGAGGGCAAAATTATTTCTCTTATTTATACTACGAGTTGGTCTGTCATTGGTGCAACGGCATTTGTGCCTTACTTAAGTCTTGTACTCTTTAAGCATAGCAATGCGAAAGCTGCCACGGCCAGCGCTGTGGTGGGCGCCGTGTCTTGCATTTGTTTTTATCTTTTTGTAACGCCGCAAACGGCTTTGGTAAGTTTAGCATTTGTGCCGGCAGCTTTACAAAAAGTACCTCCCTTTGTGGTGGGATTGACCCTTTCTGCTTGCACTTATTTGTTGGCAGCGGTGCGATTTAAAATGCCAAAAGCAGCTGTGGGAGACATGTAGTGACAAAATCTTTAAAAAAACGTGCTGCCTTGGTTCAAGAGGCCTTGGCAGCCAAATATCCTGAGCCTGAAACGCACTTGCATGCCGAAACACCATGGCAGCTTTTGGTGGCGGTGGTACTTTCGGCTCAATGTACCGATGCGCGTGTAAACTTAGTGACGCCGCATTTGTTTGCCCGCTGGCCCGATGCGGCTACTTTGGCTACAGCGCCCATAGTTGAAGTGGAGGAGGTCATACGCTCCACAGGTTTTTATAGGAATAAGGCTAAAAATATTGTGGCGGCGGCGCAGCGAGTTATGCAAGTCTATGGCGGTGAGTTGCCGCAAAAGCTCGAAGAGCTCATCACTCTTGGCGGGGTGGCACGCAAAACAGCCAATGTGGTGCTGTGGTCTGCCTTTGGTATTAATGAAGGCATAGCCATTGACACCCACGTGGGGCGCATTGTTTTTCGCCTTGGTCTTACTAAAAACACAGCACCGGTGGCTGTGGAGCAAGATTTGATGAAGCTTTTTCCGCGTGAGGAGTGGGGCAGGGTGAACCATCGAATGGTATGGTTTGGGCGCCATGTATGTGATGCGCGTAAGCCCTTATGCGATATTTGTGAAATGAGCGCCTTTTGCCCCAAGGTACCGTGGATATCCCCACATAAAGCATAAAATTCACATGGAAAAAGCCTTAGCAATGACTTGTGCCACAAAGGCTGATGTGCTAATGTCCTGCAAATGATATTTGTACGTAGTGACATATTTTTAATGATATTACAAAACATTGAGGAGTAAGCGTGTCTACATTACTTGAAACGCCGTTAACGGCGTGGCACAAAGCACAAGGTGCAAAAATGGCCGGCTTTGCAGGATGGGATATGCCCATTCAATATGCCGGTATATTGGCTGAACATGAGCATACGCGTACCAAGGCTTCTATTTTTGATATTTGCCATATGGGTGAATTTCTTATTCATGGGGCCGGCGCTGCCGAAGCCTTAGCCAAGGCCGTAACCCACAACCTTGAGACCTTAAAGCCTGGTAAATGCCGTTATGGCTTTTTACTAAATGAACAAGGTAACATGTTGGATGACCTTATTGTTTATCGCTTAGAAGAAGAGTCTTTCATGTTGGTGGTTAATGGAGCTTGTGCCGCTGGCGATTTTGCTGCCTTACAAAGCCGCATGCCTGCAGGTGTGACTCTTGAGGATGTTTCTAACGCCACAGCAAAAATTGACTTGCAAGGCCCTGAATCCATAGAGGTTCTTGAAACGCTTATGGGTGAATCTTTCCGTCATCTTGGTTATTTTTCTTTTGAATATCGCGACTTTATGGGCGAGAAGATGCTTATTAGCCGCACTGGTTATACCGGTGAGCTTGGCTATGAGCTGTATTTGCCTTGGAATAATGCTTTACCTTTGTGGGAAAAGCTTTTACAAGATGCGCGTGTGAAGCCTGCTGGGCTTGGAGCGCGTGATACTTTGCGCCTTGAAGCTGGGCTTCCTTTATACGGTCATGAGCTTGATGATAAGCATAACCCCACCGAAGCCGGTATGGGTAAAATGCTTACAACATTAGCACCTTATGTGGGCCATGAGCATTCTGGCGAGGTGAGTGAAGTCCTCTTACCTTTACGCATTGAAGGGCGCCGCGCTGCCCGCGCAGGAGATACGCTCACCACCGTTTCCGGTGAAAAAGTAGGTGTAGTTACCAGTGGCTCTTTTGCGCCATCTCTGGGCTATGTTATTGCTTTTGCTTGGGTAGATGTGGAGCATGCCGGAAAAACCGAATTTTTGGTAAGTGCATCTCGTGCATCCTTGCCTGCTGCTGTAGTTTCCTTGCCATTTTATGACAAGGGCACCGCAAGAACTAAGTTATAAAAAAACCATGTTAGAGAGGAAAATATAATGTCAAATCCAACCGAACTTTTGTATGACAAGACCCATGAATGGGTGCGTATTGAAGGCGATGAAGCCATCATTGGTATCACAAGCTTTGCTCAAGAAGCTCTTGGTGATATTACTTATGTGGATCTTCCAGAAGAAGGCACTGTGCTTACCGCGGGTGAAGAATTTGGCTCCATTGAGTCTGTAAAGGCCGCCAGCGAATTGTATGCTCCTATCAGCGGTGAAATTGTAGCTGTTAATGAAAGCATCAACGATGCACCAGAAACAGTAAACAGTGACCCTTACGGCGCTGCATGGCTTGTGCGTGTAAAGCTTTCCGGTAAAGCAGAAGGCCTTCTTGACGCCGCAGCTTACGAAGAGTTTTGTGCTTCAGAAGCACATTAATCTGTTGTAATACATTTTTTTGGAGGGAGCGTATGGCAAACACATGTGATTTCGGTCACAGTTTTATGTGTGTGTGTGTTATATAGCTCCCTTATGTATTGGCACTTTTTTTATGACACTTTCCCCTTGTACGCAGGGGTGAAAATAAGCAAAGGCTGGTGAATATGCCCTTTGTCCCCCATACCGAAGCCGAATTGCAGCAAATGCTGGCAAAAATTGGCGTGAAGACCTTGGATGATCTCTTTGCAGATATAAAACCCTCCATGCGTCCCAAATCTTTTGATCTCCCCCAAGGCCAGAGCGAAATGGATGTGTGCACACATTTAGAGGCCCTTGCCGCTAAAAACGATACATCCATCATAAGCTTTTTAGGCGCCGGATTTTACGACCATAGCATTCCTAAAGCTGTGGACGCTCTTTCTTCTCGTGGCGAATTTTATACGGCCTATACACCGTACCAGCCTGAGTCTTCTCAAGGCACCTTGCAGGCTATTTTTGAATACCAAACTGCGGTGACACGTCTTTTGGGCATGGAATGCGCCAATGCTTCTGTGTATGATGGCGGTTCTGCTTTGTTTGAAGCCTCGCTTATGGCCATGCGCCAAACCAAGCGTAAAAAAATTGTTATTGATGGCGGTGTAAACCCCATTTGGCGCACCATGGTAAAGGATTACTCTCGTAATTTGACCATGGAAATTGTGGAAGTTCCGCACAAAAATGGTTGCCCTGATATGGAAGCTTTAAAAGCTGCCCTAGACACGACTTGCGCGGCACTTATTGTGCAAAACCCCAACTTCTTTGGAGCCATGGAAGACTTCACGGAGCTTTTTGCCCATGCTAAAAGCCAAAAAGTACTTTCTGTTATGTCCGTATATCCCGTTATGCAAGCTGTTATGAAAACCGCTGGTGAAATGGGTGCTGATGTGGCCGTGGCTGATGGTCAATCCCTTGGTATGCCTCTTTCTTTTGGTGGCCCTTACCTTGGTATTATGACATGCCGTAAGGAGTATATCCGCCAATTCCCCGGTCGCATTTGTGGTCGCACCACTGATGTGGACGGCAAAACAGGCTATGTGCTCACCCTACAAGCGCGTGAGCAGCACATTCGCCGTGCTAAAGCCACATCTAATATCTGCTCCAACCAATCCCTTTGTGCTTTGCGCAGCCTTATGCATCTTTCTCTTTTGGGTACAGAAGGCCTTAAGCGTGTGGCCTTACTTGGTATGGAAAGTGCCCGTTATGCCGCGCAGCAATGGACCAGCGTGGCCGGCGTAAGCCTTTTACACGAGGCCCCTTATGGTAATGAATTTGCCATAAAACTTCCTTGCTCTGCCAAGGAACTTGCAAGCAAAATGCTTGAGCACGGCTTTGCCATAGGCTTCCCTGTGGACCGCTACTATGATGATATGGACAATGTTCTCTTGGTGGCTTGCACAGAAAAAACCACCACAGCGCAAATTGACGCCATGATTAGTGCAGTCAAAGGAGTTCTCGCATGAAATCACTTTTCGATAAATCCGTAGCAGGGCGTACCGGCGTGCTTCCCAGAGAAGCTTCCAAAAGCGCTCAAGATATGTTGCCGGCAGGGCTTTTGCGTCAAAATGCGTTGAACATGCCTGAGCTTTCTGAGCTGGATGTGGTGCGCCACTTTACGCTTCTTTCGCAGCAGAACTATAGTGTAGATAGCAATTTTTATCCTTTAGGTTCTTGTACTATGAAGTACAATCCTAAATTTACCGAAGCCATGGCAGGCTTACCCGGTTTTGCTAGTTTGCACCCAGCCATTGCCCAACTTCCCGGTGGCGAAGCTTATACTCAAGGCGCTTTAGAGTGCATTTATCACTTTGAGCAGCTTATGTGCGAAATCACCGGCATGGCCGGCTATACCATGCAGCCCATGGCCGGCGCTCATGGCGAGTTCACCGGTGTGCAACTCATTGCGGCCTATCACCGCGATAAGGGTAATAAGAAAACCAAGATCATTTGTCCCGATGCAGCCCATGGCACAAACCCTGCCTCTGCAGTGCTTGGCGGTTATGAAGTGGTGAATATTGTTTCTAAGGATGGCATGATTGACCCTGAAGCCTTAGAAGCAGCCCTTGATGATGAAGTGGCCGGCATTATGATGACCTGCCCCAATACTTTGGGCATTTTTGAGAACCACCTTGAAACCATAGTGGAAAAATTGCGTAAAATAGACGCCTTATTGTACTACGATGGTGCTAATATGAATGCCATCATGGGCAAAATGCGCGTGGGTGATGTGGGCTTTGACGTGGTGCACTGGAATGTGCATAAAACCCTTGGTACGCCACACGGCGGCGGCGGCCCTGGCTCTGGCCCTGTGGGTGTTTCTGAGCGCCTTGTGCCGTATTTGCCTACTTCCCGTGTGGAAAAGAAAGAAGACGGTACCTTCTGCTTAGGGTATGATTACCCCAAATCCATTGGCTATATTGCACCTTTCTACGGCTCTTTTAGCATTTTCTTGCGTGCGTATGCGTATGTATTACGCCTTGGCGCCGAAGGTTTAACTCGCGCTTCTGAATACGCTGTGCTTAATGCCAACTACATTATGAAATCTGTAGAAAACTTCCTCACCATTCCGCATAAGCGTATTTGTGCTCACGAGTTTGTAGCTTCAGCCCCCGAAGGTACACGTGCGCTGGATATCGCCAAGGGACTTTTGGATAAGGGCTATCATGCTCCTACCATTTACTTCCCGCTTATTGTGCCTGAGTGCCTTATGATTGAGCCCACAGAAACGGAAAGCAAGCAAACCTTAGATGAGTTTATTGCTGTGCTGGAAGAAGTGGTTAAGCTTGGTCTTGAAAAGCCAGAAGAGCTTTTGGCTGCGCCCACCAATACGCCTGTACGCCGCTTGGACGAAGCTCAAGCTGCACGTAACATGATTTTAACGCATGATATGGGCTAGATTGTAATTTAAA
>CAYJNG010000067.1:0-13041 GCA_964371505.1 uncultured Desulfovibrionaceae bacterium | reverse complement strand
CATGGGCACGGGCATGGACAATCCGCAGGTCTTGGAAAAGAGCACGGCGCAGGCCATCCTCACGCGGCACGTTTTTTACCCGACGGCACGCCCAAGTGCCGCCTCATTGCTTGGGAAGTTACCCGCTCGTGCAACCTTGCATGTAAGCATTGCCGCGGTGAAGCTCATACAGAACCTTACCCCGGTGAGCTGGATACAGCCGAAGCCAAAGCCCTTATAGATACCTTTCCTGAAGTGGGCGACCCCATTATTATCTTCACCGGCGGTGACCCCATGATGCGCCCCGACGTATACGAGCTTATTCGCTACGCTACGGATAAAGGCCTTCGCTGTGTGTTTTCCCCCAATGGCACGCTTATTACCCCAGAAACTGCCAAGAAAATTCGCGAAGCTGGCATTAAACGTTGCTCCATTTCCATTGATGCTGCCGATGCCGCCAGCCATAATGATTTTCGCGGAGTACCGGGGGCCTTTGAAGCGTCCATGCGTGGTATAGAATTGCTCAAAGCTGAAGGCATGGAGTTTCAAATCAACACCACAGTAACACGCAATAACTTGCATAGCTTTAAGGAAATATTTAAACTGTGCGAAAGCATTGGCGCCGCTGCATGGCATATCTTTTTGCTCGTGCCCATGGGCCGTGCTTCCGGCCTTGCCGATCAAGTTATCAGCGCTGAAGAATATGAAGAAGTATTGCACTGGTTCTACGATTTCCGCAAAGAAACCAAGATGCACTTAAAAGCCACCTGCGCGCCGCATTATTACCGCATCATGCGTCAGCGTGCTAAAGAAGAAGGTATTAGCGTAACACCAGAAAACTTTGGCATGGACGCCATGACCCGCGGCTGCCTTGGCGGCACAGGTTTTTGCTTCATAAGCCATGTTGGCCAAGTGCAACCTTGCGGTTATCTTGAACTTGATTGCGGCAATATTAAAAAAACCAGATTTCCAGAAATTTGGAAATCATCTAAGCATTTTCAAGAATTTCGCACGCAAGAAGAATATAAAGGCAAATGCGGCGTGTGTGAATATCATAAAGTATGTGGTGGATGCCGTGCGCGCGCCTTTAGTATGGACAATGACCATATGGGCGAAGAGCCGCTCTGCACGTATAAACCCAAAAAGCTTGAAAAATAAGGGACATGAATATGGATATGGATACCATTGACAAGCAATTATTGGATATTATTCAAACAGAATTTCCTCTAACTCCGCGCCCTTACGCCACACTAGGTGAAGCCCTAGGCATTACCGAAGCTGAAGCCTTGGCCCGTGTGCGTGCGCTTAAAGAAGGAAAAATCATCCGCCGCCTTGGAGCAAACTTTCAATCAGCCAAGCTTGGCTTTCGCTCTACCCTGTGCGCTGCCAAGGTGCCTGAAGATAAAATGGAAGAATTTGTCGCCACGGTGAATGGCTACACTGGCGTTACCCACAATTACCTGCGCAAGCACCACTATAATGTATGGTTTACTTTTATTGGTTCTTCATGGGAAAAGGTAGAAGCCACACTGGCAGAGATTACCGAAAAAACAGGCATTGAGATTTTAAACCTCCCTGCCACCAAGCTTTTTAAAATTCGTGTAGATTTTAAAATGGATGAGAAAAAAGCCGGCTAGCTCTACCTAATGCATATGCCGCACTAGACATTGCATCAGTGATGCTTTGCTTTAGCATATGGGCCCTAAGGTACATCCTTAGGGCTTTTTTTACAGCAGTTGGCTCTTTTAGGACATTGCACAGGCTGTTCTAAAAAGGTGAAATGCAAAGAAAAATAAAAAAGCAGAACACGCTGTGTATATAAATATACACAAGTGGTCTGCTTTTTTGTTTTGACGCAGCAGTTGGCCCTTTTAGGGCAGCCTGTTAATCTTTGCGGTAATGGCAGCCCATACTCTTGCGATTACGCAAAGCTGCCTGTGTAATCACATAGGCTGTATGCGCCCCGTGGAAAAGCTGAATAAGCGTTGGGGTAATGTGTGTGTGCTTATAAAAATCGTGAATATGGCGTGAAAGCTCGCGTAAGTCTTGAAAGGCGCGGCGTAGCCTTGCTGTGGTGCGTGTAATGCCCACGTAGTTCCACATGGTATGGCGCACATTGGCCCAGTCTTGTGCTATGAGTGCAGGGTCATCATTTTTTTCGCGCCCAATATGCTCCCAATCGGGTATGGCTTTTGAAAGCTGTGCAGAAACGCTATCCTCACCGCGGCTACGCGCGGCAATATCCTTCCCTGCGGCGTGCCCCCAAGTGACTGCTTCCAATAAAGAAGTACTGGCCAAACGATTGGCCCCATGCACGCCGGTGCACGCGCATTCGCCTATGGCGTATAAGCCGTGCAACTCGGTGCGCCCATGCCCATCGGTTAAAATACCACCGCAAAAATAATGCGCCGCCGGCACCACAGGAATAAAATCTTTACGAATATCCACATTCACTTGTGAGCAGGTTTCAAAAATTGTGGGAAAGCGCTTTGCCACATCATGCTCAATGCGCGTGGCATCCAAATATAAACACGGCGCCCCCGTAGAAAGCATTTCGTTAACCATGGCTTGCGACACAATGTCGCGCGGTGCTAAGTCCTTGCGCGCATCGTATTTTTGCATAAAAGGCTCGCCCTTTTCATCTAGTAAAATAGCCCCTTCGCCGCGCATGGCTTCGGTGATAAGATGGCATTGCGCACTGCGCTTATTATACAAAGCTGTGGGGTGAAATTGCATAAACTCCATATTAGCTAAAGCCACTTGGGCGCGATGCGCCATGGAGATGGCCGACCCCACACAAGAGGCGGCATTGGTAGAATGCAAGAAAATGGATCCCACGCCGCCACTGGCTAAAATAGTCCAAGGGGCTAAAATAGTTTGCACTTGCTTAAGAGCGCCATTGTACACATAGGCACCGGCGCAGCGATTTTCTACCCTATAGCGATAGGCAGAGTTGCGTGCATGGTGGCGACTGGTTAAAAGGTCAATGGCATGACACTGTAAAAGACAAGTGATACGCGGGTGCTCTTGCACAGCGGGAATGAGCGCCTGCATGATGGAAGCGCCGGTATAGTCTGCCGTATGCAGAATACGCGAGCGGCTATGCCCGCCCTCACGGGTTAAATTCCATGTGCCGTCGGCGTTGGTATCAAAGGGAACCTTCACCCTTTGCAAAAGCATATGCTCAATGACCTTAGGCCCTTCTTGGCACAAAGTATCTACCGCTTTATCATAATTATAATTATGCCCAGCATCTAAAATATCTTGCTCTAGGGCTTTATCATCCCCCGCCTCAGCGGACTTATAAATAATGCCCCCTTGCGCCAATTCTGAATTTCCGCCGCCAAGCTGCGCTTCTGAAGAAACAAGCAATACCTCCACTCCGGCATCGGCAAGGGTGAGCGCAGCTGTGCAACCGGCCAAGCCGGAACCAATGATGAGAACTTGAGAGTGACGGCGAATTTCCATAATTTTCCTTATGTAGCAAGCGTAAATGATACACTTTTTTTGGGGGAAGTACTCCCCCCTTCCAAAAAACAATAACTGTAACCTAGCATCTTTGCCCCACGTACTGTGCGCAAAATCTATTAAAAAATAAGCTTAAAAAAATGTATAAAAAGCCAAGCGTAACATCTTCTCTTGCTAAAGGCATGTTTATACACGTAACGCATTACTTTGCCAATACGTACTCGCCATTGGGGTTATGGGCACCGGCTTCAAAGGTCTCCCCTAAGGAGCCGTTGATATAGTGCGAACGCTCTTCATCTATGTTGTAAAAAACATGAACTTCAAAACCATTGGGGGTAGCGGTAATTTTTGTGTCTGGGGCAGGGTCAAATTGTGTGGTGCTCCAATTATACAATTTTGTGCTGCCATCTGGAGCCACTTGCACTAAGGTACGCTCAATAGCGTAGTAAAAATATGTGGTAAAGGAATAGGTTTTCACCCCGTCTTCGTTGGTTTCCACGGTGGCGAATTTTGAGGAGATTTCACCGTCTGAGCTATAATAAAACTGCGTATGCTTACTGGCCTTGGTCATGACATACTCAGCATATTCACTGGCCCGAATATAGGCGTATGCATAGGCCTGCGCAGTGCCTACACCATTGCGTTTTACTTCTTTCACGGCGTCCATGGGCACTTGTATGTGAACTATACTTTCAAGCTCTTTATACGCCTTTTCTGCTAAGCTGTTATAAGCATTCATAAGCGCAATTTCTAGAAAGCGAAACGCGGCTGCATAGGTTTCACTATTTTTTAAATAGTTATCATGCTTTGGCGGTAAAGGCATTTTCTTAGGTGCCTGCTTTGTGCTCACAAAGCCGTATGGCTTAATATTTTGATAACTAAAGCCCTTTCTCTCAAAGTGTAAAGGCTCACCCCTGGTGGATAAAGCCATGAGGGTAGGATTATACACACTTAAAGAAGTTTCGCTAAAAGGGCTGATAAACTTTAGAGAATCCAGCTCAGAGAAAAGCATCAAAGGATAGGTTTGAAAACCTTCGCCCGCATTTCTATCTACCACGCCCAGCAGTAAATAAGCCATGATGTCATTTTCCGTTTCCCCAGCCACATAGCCTTCAAGGCTTACAGATTTGACACGAAAACCCTCTTGAGTAAGCGCTTTTTTTGCCGCTGTGATAACGGTTTCACTTTTGATATTATTTTTCTTTAATACAGAAGGCATAGCCACATAGCTCTTATCACGCTTGCGAAAAACAAAAGACGCTATGGCGCTTGTGATGTCACCTTGGGCATTTTTTATAGAGGAAGTAATGACATATTGCTGCTTATTTTCATCTTCCATGGGGTAGGTAGCTATATAAATATCTGTATTGCCGCCCTGCTTATTCCATAACGTTTCATAGGGCTGGGTAAATAGCTTCTGTATCTTTTTTTCAATGTTAGCTTTTTCTTTACCCGTATAAGCAAAACGGGGAATTTCTATAAAAGCATCGTCATTGTATTCTTGTACAAGCATATCCACTTTAGCGCCATATTCTTCACCCTCAGCTTGTACCCAAACAGGCAGCAGGCAAAAAACCGATAATCCCAAGAACAAAGCACAATACTGAAATTTTTTCATGCTGTTTCCCTTTGTTAAAATGTGCATGCATGCGAGGATGGAAGAGTGTGAAATTTCGTTATAGCCTTAGTAGCGAGAATTTTGCCTATAGTAACAAAGCATAGACTTTTCAATTAATTATCTACAAAATTACTGTTATACCTCATGCCTAACGAGTGCCAAAAACATATTTTCTCTATATATTTCTGGCACCCGTTTGCAAAGAACTTACATATATTTTTTTATTTACGTATACCTTATACAGTAAAACTCTAAATGCCAGCCTTGGCACAAGCGGCTAACATGCGGTCCAGCGAGGCCTTAGCAGGGGCCTTTTGCTCTTCAGGCACAGTAACCACCTCAGCCTTACCTTCATGGATGGCAAGCAAGGTATCAAAAAGCTTTTCATCGGTAATTTTTGCCATGTCGGAGCAATACACGGAACGTAAAGGCACCACATTACAATGCTTCGCATAATCTTCACGCAAGCGCTCTACAAGATTACCTTCCGTACCCACAATAACCGTACTTCCCTTGGGGGCGTTCTTTACGCACTCAATAAGGTAGGTGGTGGAGCCAGAACCATCGGCAGCATTTACCACAGCATGATTGCACTCAGGGTGTACTACCACTTGGCAGCCTGCATGCTCCTTACGCATGGTCTCAATTTGCTTAGTGGAAAATTTAGCATGAATGGCGCAACAACCGGGCCACAGCAACATACGTGCCTTACGCACAGCGTCCATATTAATGCGCTCACCGCCGCCGGTAATGTCCAGCACATGCCAGTCTTCTTCTGTAAGACCCAGTTGCACGGCAGTATTTTGCGCTAGGTTTTTATCGGGGAGGAAAAACACATAGCCATTATCCCCCGCTTCTTCTAAAGCCCACTTAAGCATAACTTTTGCGTTGGCAGAAGTGCATACAGCCCCGCCAAAGCGCCCCACCACGCTCTTTACCGCCACAGAAGTATTTACATATGCTAAAGGAATAACCTTACGCCCCTCTGCGGCAGCGGCAGCATGCACCTTGCCAAGCACTTTTTCCAAAAGCGGCGCCGGCGTCATTTGCGACATAACGCAATTGGCCCGCGCATCGGGAATATGCACTTGTTGGCCTTCACGGGCAAGCAAAGCTGCAGACTCTGCCATAAAATAAACGCCACACAATATAACGTGCGGCGCAGAAATTCCGGCTACTTTACGAGCAAGCTCTAAGGAGTCTCCCGTGATGTCGCAATGCTCCACCACTTCTTCGCCTTGATAATGGTGGCCCATAATACACACCTTATCACCAAGGGCGTCGCGTAATTCATATATATCTTCAAATTGCATACAAACCTCAAAAAAATAGAATGTTATTAAGACAAAGAGCCCATGCGCATACTAAAATCTGCACATGGGGCCGAATGGGTTAAACGCCCCACCGAAATAAAATCTGCCGCACGCGTAGCATGCGCGCTTAAAGCCAGCTCTCGTATATTTTCAAGGCTCACCCCGCCGCTAATTTCCGCTTCCATATCCTTAGGAATAAGTGGCAAGCAGTCCGTAAGCTCTTGTACAGACATATTATCCAGCATAACGCGGTCGGCCTTGGCATTTACTGCTTCTTGCACTTCTTGCGCATTACGACACTCCACCTCAATGGGCGGACAAGGTGTATAGGTAGCACGCAATTTTTGTACAGCCTTAAGTATGGAGCCGCACGCGTCTATATGATTATCCTTAAGCATGAGCAATTCTGTAAGGTTACGGCGGTGATTATATCCACCCCCCACACGTACAGCGTATTTTTCTGCCCAGCGCAAACCGGGTAAGGTTTTACGTGTATCCAAAAGGCGCACACCAGTACCTTCCAAAGCCTTCACATACACTTGTGTAAGATTGGCCACACCAGAAAGATGACTGATAAAATTTAAAATAACACGCTCTAGCTTTAAAAGATCCACACTGGCACCGTGCAAGCGCACAATTTCCGTGCCCTTGGTTACCAACGCCCCTTCTGCCACACAAGGCTGCCAAAAGCAGGTACCCCCGCCTTGAGCGCCGTATTCGGCAAAAATAAGGGGGATAAGTGGTAACCCTGCCACCAACGTATCTTCTTTAGCCACTATATAGGCACGCACGGTATGCTCCGGTGCAAAAACACCTTCAGCGGTAAGATCTGGCCCATCTTCTTCCAGCGCCAAGGAGATACATTGCTTAAGATAACCTAAAGCATTTTCGGAAAAGTAATCTTGAAAAACAACATTTGACATCTTGTACCCAGCATAGCTTAGTGTTATTAGTTCCCAAGTAAAACGGCATAAACGTCTTTTCATGTAGATATATGCGCGGCTTTCGTCAAGTCTCATGGGGCATATGGGATATTTTTCACAAATTTTTCACATTGGTTTAGTAAGAATTATCGGGAATAGTCATGTCTAAAGCTGAACAAAACACACACCTTACACCTTCTACCGAAACAACAAATGCACAGCTTGAATCTGAGCATGCAGATGCCCTTACCCCACCGCAAGATGTCGCCAAAAACTCAGCCGCTGAAAACACAAGCACTGCACATGTAAAAGATCAAACCACTCCCCCCCTTACACAGGCAGAGAGCGCGGAAGAAGACGCAGAATACAAATCCGGCGACTGGATGCAAATGCCCGATGTCTGCCGAGATGATGCCAGCATGGCAGTGCATTTTGCCCACCCTGCCGACATGGCAGACCATATTGAAAATCTTTCTCTAGAAAAGCAGGTTTGCGTTTTACAAAACCTCTCTAAAGAAGACGCCGCCGAAGCCCTTGCCGAGCTAGACGAAAACGTGGCCGTAGATGTTTTGGAAAACCTTGACCCAGACACAGCCGCACAAATCATTGCCGAAATGTCGCCAGACGATGCCGCTGACGTGTTGGACGAGCTCGACGAAGAGCACCGCGACGCCTTGCTTGATAAGCTAGAAAAGGAAGATTCCGAAGAAATTCGTAATTTGCTCACCTTTGACCCCGACTCTGCCGGCGGGGTTATGAATACAGAAATTATTCTTCTGGAGCATTCCATCACCGTGGATGAAGCCATTGTGCACATTCGCCATGAAATGGAAGACAAAGAAAGCCCCTATTATGCTTATGTGGTGGACGATCACGACATACTGGTGGGCGTGCTTTCCCTGCGCGACCTTATGCTCTCTCGCCCAGGCACCGTGCTACGTGATGCTTTATCTTCCCATGCGGTTATTACCGTTACTTACGATATGGAAAAGGGCGAAGTGGCAAGCTTACTCTCACACTATAACTTCATGGCCATGCCCGTGGTGGACTATGAAGGCCATATTATGGGCGTGGTAACCTACGACGATATTTTAGATATTATGCACGAAGAAGCCAGCGCCGACATGCTGGGCATGGTGGGGGCTGACCCTGAAGAAAGCATAGATACCCCTTGGCTTGAATCGGTACGCAAGCGCTTACCTTGGCTTATGATTAACCTATTTAATTCCGCCATTTCTGCTTCTGTGGTATATATGTTTGAAGGCTCCATTGCCACCATGGCCATACTTGCCGTGCTTATGCCCATGGTAGCCAATCAGGCCGGCAATACAGGGCAGCAAGCCCTTGCCGTGATTATTCGTCAATTGGCCACAGAACGCTTTGACGGCAAACGCTCTTGGCTTGCCGTATTGCGCGAGGGTAAAATTGGCTTTACCACTGGCTCTATTATGGCTGTATTGGCCTTTCTTGTGGTGTGGGGCTTTACGGGAAATCCCACCTTGGGCCTTGTTATGGGCGGGGCATTATTATTTGATATGATTTTAGGCGCAGTAGCGGGCGGCTCCATACCGCTTATCTTACGCGCCTTGGGCCGTGACCCTGCGCAAGCTTCTAGCATTTTTCTAACAGCCATTACCGATGGAGCAGGCTTCTTTGTTTTCCTTGGGCTGGCTACCTTCTTTTTACTATAAGGCACGCGCGACTGCCCAAAAAAGAGCACAAGGTTGCAAAAAATCATTTTATTCACGTAAACAACCATAAAAAAGTCCTTATTCTAAAATAATTTTCAGAATAAGGACTTTTTCAACGCTGTGTTATACATGCATTGGCATCAAACAGAAAAATATTGGGGTTTATTCTGGCTCCTGCATGCCGCTAGAGTATTTTGCCGTGGTTTTAAACACATCTAAAAAGGAAGCAGGGCCGCGTTTTTGCTCCGCCGTCATGGAGTCATACCCTGCAGCTACTGAGGTACTCTCTTCCTTCATGCCTAAGCGAACACTTTCTTCTTGCGCCTTTTCTACAGGAGAAGGCTCACCCTCAGCATCTTGAGCACCGGAAGCACCGGACATTTTTTCAGCCACTTCACCTTGCTTTTTACGCACTTCCTCTTCAATGAGGCGCTCTATTTCTTCTTCGGTAAGATCACCATAGGCTTGAGCACGAGCGCTCCAATCTAAAGCCTCTCTAAAGCGCTGCGCCACTGAGGCGTCATCACTTTGCGCATCACCCTCCACAGCACTATTCATAGCGTGAGCCTCGCTCATGAAGGAAATTTCCGCCTTGGGCTGTGTGGCAGCTTGAGTGCTTTCTTGCTGCCCTTGCGATGATGTTTGTTCCGTAGCTTTAGCTGCCAATTGTGCGTAAAGAGCACGAGCTTCCTCAGAAATATGCACACTATCTGTTTTCGACGTGCCGGACGCTACCTGCTTGGTAGATGTTTGCGTTGCACCAAAGAGAGATTGTACACTAGAATTACTTTGAACACTCGATATTTGCATACACGCCTCACCATGTAGATTTAAAGCACAGGGCACTTTTTACCCAGCATTATACTATCCACATTTATGAAGCAAAAAACAGGCCATATTTTCATACGCGCACACAGCAAGGAAAAGTCGTTAAAAACTTCTTTGATGACCACCTATACTCACAAAATTTGCCTACAAAATTATGTTCAAATCTCATCTGCTAGGTAAATTCTTCTCCTTGCCATTAAGACACAAGCCCGCGCACACTATCTTGCCGCCCAATAACAATAAGCACATCACCACGCTCAAGGCGTGTTTGCGCTGGCGGCACGAAAATATACTCATCAGAAGACCCCGCACGCACCCCAATAACCATAACTTCATGTTTGCTAATAAGGTTAAGGTCCATAAGAGTTTTACCGCTCCATCTATCCACGGTGAGCTCTTGCACGAGAATACCGCCATAGCGCGGTATGAGATCCAACATGCCGGGATTACACAATTGATGCGCCGCAAGGCTCGCCGCATCGTGCTCTGGCAAAATGGCATTATGCACCCCAAGGCGTTGCAATATTTTACGATGCTCCACAGTATTGGCTTTGGCCCAAATGCGCGCCACATTAAGCTCTTGCAGGTTAAGCACAATGGAAAGAGACTTTTCCACAGCTTGCCCCACAGACACCATGACACAATCCATCTCTTCAAAGTGTAAGGATTTCAGCACAGACATTTGCGTAGCATCGGCACGATATACCGTTTGCAGCACATCCTGCGCCGCATCTACCCTGTGTTCAACTTCATCCACACCCACCACATGATGGCCCAATTGTTCTAAAGTCCTTGCCATTTGCAAGCCAAACTTCCCTAAACCAATGATGCCTATGGCCCATGTTTTTTCTGCCATATATACCTCTGTATAAATACCAAATCTATAAGATTAACCAATGGGAATATGCATAGTAGGATAGGCATATTTACGGCTTGGACGCAAAGAATGCAAAGCCGTAAGAAAACCTATAAAACCCACACGACCAATGAACATATTTAAAATAATAATCAGCTTACCCACATCACTTAAATGCGGCGTTTGGTTAAGGCTATAACCCACCGTGGCAAAGGCCGATACCACTTCAAAAATAAGTGTGAGCAAAGGCACGGAGCCTGTACGCTCCCCAATAAGAGAGGCATTTTCTGTAATACATAACAAAATGATAGAACAACCTATTATCAACACCCCAAAGAAAAAAAGCATAAGAGCCTGACTTACCGTTTCGCTGCGCACCCCTCTATCTCGTACCACAATATTTTTCTCACCGGTAAGCTGCGCTTTCATAAAGGCCAAAAGCACTCGAAAGGTGGTAATTTTAATACCACCGGCACAAGAACCGGGCGCCCCACCTATAAACATAAGCGCCACCATAATCAGCATGGAAGCATCGCTTAATAGGCTCAAATCCACCGTGTTAAAACCGGCTGTGCGCAAAGAAATGGATTGAAAGACCGATGACAACGCTAGGGAAAAGCTAGGGAGGGAGTTCATATGCAGCACTTCCAAAGCAAACAACGCTGCAGCACCGCCAAAAATTAAGGCCGCAGACGTTATAAGCACAAGGCGGCTGTATTTATCCAAGGTGGGCATATGCCTGTATGTGGGAAAAATATCATCATGCGCATAGTGCACCGGCACTTTTTTGCCGCAAATATTATAATAAAAGCACTGTGCACGGGCCTGCAACACGCGCCGTATTTCGTGCAATACAGCAAAGCCCAGCCCGCCAAGAATAATACTTATACCAATAACGCCATTGACCACCACATCATCTTTAAAAGGAATAAGACTTTGTGAGAAAGGGCTAAAACCGGCATTACAAAAGGCAGATACGGCGTGAAAAACAGCGTTGAAAGGGTGAAAGTTTATGGGATCATGCGCATACAAAATGCAAGCCGCCACCAGCTCAATACCAAGCACAAGCAAAACCACTTGCCATATGAAGGCACGCACGTTAAGCACATCCTTATTAAGTAAAGCCTGATGCACGGCAAGGCGATCCGTTACGGGTACACGATTACGCCATAAAATAAAAATTAAAGAAGTATAGGTAGTAATGCCAAGACCGCCTATTTGGATAAGCGCTAAAAGAATACTTTGCCCCCAAAGGGAAAGCACGGTGCCTATATCCACCGAAGCAAGCCCCGTAACGCACACGGCAGATGTGGCCAAAAAAAGCGCATCTATAAATGCCAACTGCTGCCCTTCAGCCACAGCTATGGGAAGAGAAAGCAAAAGAGTACCTATACTTATGGCCACAGCAAAGGAAAGCACGGGCCATGTGATGGGCGAAAAAATCTTATTCATACGCATAAAAAGGACACTCCCTTAACATAAGGCAAAACAAGCGCGCAGGGCGTAATATGCAGCAAAGTACTTGGCAAAGAGCCATTGGTCAAGGGCAGCATTGCAAATACATGCATCTGCCAAGCCTTGAGTATGTACAGCAAACGCTTGTAAAAGAGCTACGTAAACAGCAGATATAATAACGTTAAAAAAAAATGCATCAAATGCAAAAAAAGACTTGGCAGAGAGGGCATCTTTGTGTAGTGTTCTTCGGCTTAGTGGTTCTTACGAGGCGGATGTCACACCGAAAACCCGTTAAAATTTCTTGACATGCACGCCTCAGCTTTGTAATGGACCTATTTTATGACAATGCTGAGGAGTTATTCCCATGAAGACATTTAGTCCTACACCTGCTGACATCAACCGTGAATGGTTCATCGTTGATGCAGAGGATAAAGTTTTAGGTCGTTTGGCAACACAAATTGCCCATCGCCTACGTGGCAAGCATAAGCCTGAATTTGCACACCACATGGACAATGGCGATTTTATCGTTGTTGTGAACTGTGACAAAATTCGCGTAACCGGTAACAAGATGAACGCTAAAAAGTACTATCGTTACTCTGGTTATGTGGGCGGCTTAAAAGAGACCGTTCTTAAAGACGTGCTCGTGAAAAAGCCTGAACTTGCCATTATGAACGCTGTTAAAGGTATGTTGCCTAAAAACCGTTTAGGCCGCGCTATGCTCAAGAAGCTCAAAGTGTACGCTGGTACCGAGCATCCTCATACCGCACAAAACCCCAAACCCCTTCCATTACAATTCTAGGGGCGAGGAGATAGATTATGTCACAAAAATTTGATTACGGTACAGGTCGCCGCAAGACTGCCACAGCTCGTACTCGTTTGTACGCTGGCAGCGGTAACATCACTGTGAACG
>CAYJNG010000066.1:0-13045 GCA_964371505.1 uncultured Desulfovibrionaceae bacterium | reverse complement strand
TAGACTGATTATAAGGGAGGCTTTGGCCTCCCTTTTTTTATGTAGAAAACAAAAAAGCCCTGCTTGTAAACTTCAACATCACAAGCAAGGCTTTTATAGTATGTAACACTAAAAAGTAGTTACGTACGGTTGCCAGTAAAAACTACTTGAGCAAAGGCTCCCAATCACGAGATTGAAACCAATACGCACGCCTTTCTTTTAACCAGCCTTCAGCTTCACAGGTGCGAATCCAAGCATCTAAGGCATTAATGGTATCGTAATCGCCTTTGCGAACCGCAATGCTGATGGGTTGCGGATATATAGCTTCAGAAACATAGCGTAATTCCTCAGGTTTAGCCAACACTTCATAGGACCCTAAAGGGCTAGAAGTAAGAAACATATGTGCACGCCCTGAGTGCATTTCCTGCACGGCTGCGGCTTCTTCTTCAAAATAGCGAAACGTTGCCTTAGGTAAGCTTTGCTTGGCTGCCACAGCAGCAGTTGTCCCCGTGCGCACAGCCACAATGGTTTCAGGCTTATTAAAATCTGCCAAATTTGTGCTCTCGCCAAGCTTATCTTTACGGCCTACAATTTCTATAACGGTATGATCATAGGGGATGGTAAAATTCACACGTAAAGAGCGTCCAGGGGTAGAGCTCATTCCGCTGATAATCATATCAAATTTACCCGTGAGCAAAGCTGGCACTATGCCAGACCATTTGGTGGGTAAAAGCTCCAGCTCAAGATCAAAGTCTTTAGCAAGACGCTGGGCCACATCTATCTCAAAGCCAATATAATTTCCCTTTTTATCTTGCATGGCCCAAGGCACAAAGGAAGACATGCCAACGCGTAACGTGCCGCGCTCCACAGCTTCCTGCAAGACGCCTTGCTTAGCCAAAATAGCTTTAGGAGCACAAAAAACAAAAGAACACAAAAGGAAAAACAACAAAAACACCTGTTTCTTCATGATAGCACCTATTTTGTTAGACATACATAAAAAGTCTAAATAGACTAATTTCCCTTTTCCTTACCGCAATGAGGGCATATTTTCTCCCCCATAGACATTGCTTCACCGCAAAAGTCACACGCTTGACTGGATACCATGGGTACACGCTGTCCACAATATCCGCAGACTTTGGCTCGCCAAGGTATGATGCGCAAACAAAAAGGACAAGGGCGAGAAATCCCCTGCTGTGCCATTTTGGGTAAAGCAAAAAGAAGTAACAAACACAAAGGCATAATACCACAAAGCAATGTCCACACAAAAAGGTTTCGTCCTTTATTTTGTGCCACAATGCCACCTAAAATGCCGCCTATGAGCATAATAATAGGGATTAACATATGCCTTGCACCTTGTATTAAAAATGAAACAAAGCTGTGGAGAGGTATCTTTCTCCGGAGTCGCAAATGAAAGTGACAATATTTTTACCTTCCATCTCTGGCATATGAGCCACGCGCAAAGCAGCGCACACATTGGCTCCGGAAGAAATGCCACAACAAATACCTTCTTTGGTGTGTAGCGCGCGGGCCGTGGTGAGGGCCTCCTCAGTGGATACGGTAAGCACCGTATCTATAACTTCACGACGCAACACCGTGGGGACAAAGTTTGCGCCAATACCTTGAATACCATGGGGGCCACTTTTGCCTTGGCTCAGCAATGGGGATTCTGCCGGCTCCACAGCGTACACATGTAATTGAGGGTATTTTTCACGCAAAGACAAAGCGCAACCGGATATCGTAGTACCTGTTCCCACGCCTGCCACCAAAGCATCTAAAGTAAGGCCTGCCTCACGCAAACTTGTATGAATTTCTGGCCCTGTATGCAGATAATGGGCCTCTACAGCATGGTCATTGGCAAATTGATTGAGCATAAAGGCGCCTGGGGTGCGGGCTAGTAGCTCCTCAGCAGCACTGGTGGCACCATGCATGCCTTCCTTAGCAGGCGTAAGCAAAAGCTCCGCCCCATAGCTTTGCATGAGCCTTTGCCTTTCAATGCTCATACTTTCAGGCATGGCAATGATGCAACGCAAGCCGCGCACGGCCGCTATCATGGCAAGGGCTATGCCCGTATTGCCACTGGTGGGTTCTATAATAGTTCCCCCTTGTAGCCGTCCTTCTTCATAGGCTTTATTCACCATATGTAAGGCTATTCTATCCTTAATAGATCCGCCGGGGTTTCTATTTTCCAGCTTCACATAAATTTGACAAGAGCTGCTATTTACAGAGCTTAAACGCACTAAGGGTGTATTGCCAATGGCGGATAAGATATTTTCTTGCATGTGAAAACCTTTGGCTAAAGCCAGCTTAAAAGATAAGACATCTTTGCATCTCGTAGCAACATATAGCAGAAAAAGGTTAAGGGAAAGTTGCTTTATAAGCAAGAACAAAGGCTAGTTTGCACGCACTTTAGCCATGGCTCTAGCTTTGTTCCATTTCTCTTTGACAAGGCATCCAGTAATGGCTATTTTAAAGGCCATTGGAACATGCCACAAAAAAACTGTGCACAGTGCAGCTAGCCCTTAAGATTCCTTATCTTGTTCCGATATCTTTTATGAATACCTCATAACAAAGCTTTCTATCCTACGGATGTGCATATGTATATTATTATTGGTTTACTCATAGTCGCAGGAAGTGTCATTGCCGGTTATGCCATGGCGAAAGGCGACTTTTTAATACTCTTCCAACCGGCAGAATACGTTATCATTCTGGGTGCTTGCTGGGGCGCTTTTTTTGCCTCACAAACCAAATACACATGGAAGCTTATTGTTGGTAGCTTTAAACATATTTTTGGAGATCCAGGCTCCAGTAAAGACAAATACGCCGACACCTTGGCTCTTCTTTATGCGCTCTTTTCCAAAATGCATCGTGAAGGGGTTATCAGCATTGAAAGTGATGTGGAAAACCCTGACTCCAGCGCTATTTTTAGCAAATACCCGTCCATTTCTAAATCCAAGCGCACAGTGAGCTTTATAGGGGATACCTTACGTGTATACCTCACCACGGGTGATCCTGCCGACATTGATAGCCTTATGAAAATTGACATGCATACCATGCATGAAGAAGAAATGCTGCCTGCCCATGCGGTAACGCATATGGCTGAATCCATGCCCGGTATGGGTATTGTGGCTTGCGTACTCGGCGTTGTGCTCTCCATGAGTAAAATTAACGAGCCCCCCGAAGTTCTGGGGCACTACATCGCAGCAGCCCTCGTGGGAACCTTCATCGGTATTTTATTTTGTTATGGTTTTTTTGGCCCCATGGGCGCCAAGCTAGAAAACCATGCCCACGAAGAACACTTTTACTACAATTCCATTAAGGAAGCTGTGGCTGCGGCCATTCGTGGTTCCACGCCGCTTATTTCTGTAGAATACGGGCGCCGTGCCATACCGCAGGCTTTTCGTCCTACCTTTGCAGAAATGGAAGAAAAACTTAGAAACGGGTAATAGCCGTAAGCATAGGGAGTAATTATGGGTGGAGCATGGAAAGTTGCGTATGCAGACTTTGTAACGGCCATGATGGCCTTCTTCCTCCTGTTGTGGATACTTAATATGGCTCCGCCGGAGACCAAAGCCGGACTTGCCGCGTATTTTGCAGGAGAGGGCACCATGGACACCACGTCCACATCGCCCATATCCAACAACCCTTTTGTGCAAAATACAGATAAAATTGACCTTAGAGATTCTAAGCAAAGCGAAATAGACAAAACGCACTACGCTTTAGCAGAAAAAATTAAAAAGATGCTGCTTGCCGATGCGGTGCCGCAAAATAGCGCTGGCGTAAGTCAGGATGATGTGGGCGTGCAACTGCGTGTACACTCCGGCCTTATGTTTGATGAAGGCTCAGCCACGCTTAGCACCAAGGGCGAAGAAGTGCTAGAAGATGTTATCTTTTTGCTCAGTGAATATAATATGTACCTAGTGGTACGCGGTCACTCCGACAGTGATGAAAAAGTAGGCCCCTACCCCTCAGCTTGGGAGCTTTCGGCAGCAAGATCCGCAGCCGTAGTACGCTACCTCATTGAGAACGGCGTTAAGCCCTCACGCTTGCGTAGCGTGGCTTATGGCGACACACGCCCCTACCAAGTGGGTACCGATGAAGCCAGCCGCATGCTTAACAGGCGCGTGGAGCTCTTTTTTCACCGCCCAGAAGTAATGTCGTATAGTGTTGTATATTAAGCACAAAATAGTTTATTCAAAAAAAATGTAAAAAAAAGCAAAAAAAGGCTTGCCAAAAGGCCAAGCTTTGCGTAGAACCTCTCTTGTCGCCGCGGTAGCTCAGTTGGTAGAGCAGGGGACTGAAAATCCCCGTGTCGGCAGTTCAATTCTGTCCCGCGGCACCACCGAAAAATGTAAGGCTTAGATGAATAATCTAAGCCTTTTTTCGTGGGGAAATATCAAGTGCTTTCTTGGTATGCGTTGAAATGCTGCAAGCGTCATTTTCCATGCTTCCTCTCTAGCCCACAAGCGTGAAAAAACTTTTTAGAACAAAGAGCCATAATCATGTTTCAAAAATGCAATTAAAGCTGCTTTCAATCAATATTTCAATATTGTGCGTATTCTAGCAAACTCACAATATATTTAGCCCCCTCCTTGACCCCATTATAAAATAAGAATAGCTTTATTTTTTCCTCATGCTTACCGACATCTTAACCCTAGAAAGTAAAGAAGGAACCTCCATGAAACACGGCCTTAATGTTCGCTCAACCCTTTCTGATTTACGTCAAAAAGCACTGCCTTTCTTGCCAGATCTTCGCAACATGAACCTTGCCACCTTACGAGCAGACATGATGGCTGGTTTATCCGTGGCGCCGGTAGCCATACCGCAGGTTATGGCTTATGCTGTTATTGCCGGCATTGACCCCAAGTACGGTCTCTTTGCTGCCACGTTCACCGTTATGGTGGCGGCCCTTTGGGGTTCCTCACGCTTTTTAGCCGCTGGCCCCACCAATGCCATTGCGGTTATGTTATTTTTCACCATTGCCAATACAAGCATTGGCGGCGTAAAACTTTCTACCCTATCCCCCACAGAGCTCATGCCCTATGTATTTGGCATTACCATCATGGTGGGCCTTATTCAGCTTATCATGGGGCTTATACGCCTTGGAGATTTAGCCAACTTCATTTCACACTCGGTCATGATAGGTTTTTCTGCTGGCGCGGCTGTGCTCATTGCTTCTGGGCAAATTCCCAACTTTTTTGGCTTTGACATAGGGCAAAGATCATACTTTTTTCAAGATCTTGCTGCCATTTGCCAAAATATCCATACTTTTAACCCGTGGAGCGTAGGCCTTGGCCTTTTAACCATTATTACCGTGATAGCTTGCAAGCGCATTTCTTACCGCCTGCCTGCATACCTTGTTTCCATTATGGTGGTGGGCTTTGTGGCTTACCTACTTGACGCAAAAAGTAAAGGCGTGGGCTTTGTGGGCGACATTCCGGCCATATTCCCTCCCCTTTCTTTTCCGCCGGAATTTAGCTTTGGCGTTTTACGGGATTTATTTTACCCCTCCATAGCCATTGCCACCTTGGGCGCTGTGGAATCCCTTGCCATAGGCAAAAACCTTACCTCACTGCGTCGTGAGCCTTTTGACGGCAACCAAGAACTCATAGGGCAAGGCCTTGGCAATATAACTGCCGGTTTCACTTCTGGCATGCCTAGCTGCGGCTCTTTTACACGTAGTGTGCTCAACTTTACCTCTGGGGGCAAAACACGCTTTGCTACGGTATTTTCCGGCTTATTCACCATTCCTGTTATTTTGTTTTGTGCACCCTTGGCTGCAAATATCCCCATGCCGGCCTTGGCAGGCATGCTCTTTATTATTGCGTGGGGCATGATTGATGTAAATAATATTCGCCTGTGCTACAGCACAACCTATACAGACCGCACTGTGCTTTTAGCCACTTTTATTGCCACTTTAGTGCTGGATTTAGAAAAGGCTATCTTTGTAGGCGTACTGCTTTCCATGGCATTGCTCATCTATAAAGAAGCACACCCTCGCATTAAGCGCTTATCGAAGCGAGATTTAACCTCGCCAGATTATGAGTGGAGTCTTACTTGTAAGCATGTGGATACCTATCTTGTGGAAGGCACGCTATTTTTTGGCGCCGTTCAAGCTTTAGAAAAGCATTTGTCAGAACAAGAAAGCGCTGAAACTAAAGTCATTGTACTTAACCTCGCTCGCGTCTTTTGGATTGATGCCTCCGGCTCGCATGCCTTAGGCCACTTTGCCGAGCGTTGCCACGCTGCAGGTGTGCCTCTTATTCTTGTGACCTACGATGAAAGCTTAAACCGTATTTTACGTCGCTCTGGCGTCATGGACCATATTGGCGAAGGCTTCTTATTGCCCAATATCAATCAAGGTTTAGACTATGCCAAAGAATTATTACAAAATATGGGCTACAGCTTAGAGCCAAAAGAGAAAGAAGTAGCTCTTTCTGCCTAAGTTTGCGCACAAAAAAGCCCCTTACTACCAGTAAAACTACTGGCAGTAAGGGGCTTTGTAAAACAAAGAACGCTGCTTTATCGCACCTATTTCGAGACCTCTGCACAATTATTTTCAAATATAGTTTTGTGTCTAAAATTTGAAAATTTGTTCGAAATGTAAAACAACGTGTGCAGAGGTAAAGACACAAAAAATCAATTACTTAACGGAGAAGCAAAGCTACGCCTATTCTTGATTTTTGGTCGCATTGACTGTCGTCAACGCTCCATGAGACCCGACGCAATGAATTGCGCAGAGGTCTCATTTCTTCTTTGAAAACCAGTAGAAAAGCGTTTTAAAAAGTTCTGCCGTATCTATGGGCTTGGTGGTATGCGCATTCATACCCGCATGCAAGCTTTTTTCTCTATCTTCATTCATGGCATGCGCTGTCATGGCAATGATGGGCACGTGGGTAAAGCGCGCATCCTCACGAATTTTTCTGGCAGCGCACAAGCCATCCATGCGGGGCATTTGAATATCCATGATAACAAGGTCAAAGGTATCCTTATACATTAGCTCGCAACCTTCCACCCCGTCATTGGCGACGGTCACCTTCAGCCCCACGTCTTCCAATATGGTCTGTGCTATCATTTGATTGATGGCATTATCTTCCACCAAGAGCACTTTTTTACCGCTATGCTCCGCACGTAAAAGCTCTTCAAAGCCTTGTTGGAATTGCTGTGAACCAAGACGTAAAGAAGGGCCCAAAACTTTAATAAAACAATCTTGCAACGCAGAAGCGCCTAATGATTCCACGGCAGCAAAGCCCTCTGGAATTTGCACATGATCTTGCCCATCAGCACTATAAATAATAGGGATTTCGTTGAAGACCTTGGCATCTTGTCTTATAAGCTTTTCCACGGCTGCGGCATCTTGAAAGGCATGGTGCAAAACCATAATATCCGGAGGCATTTCGCAGCGCATATACGCCTGAATATCTGCCATATTTTTAGCACCATATACATGTGCATATCCTAATAAAAAGAGCACTCCGCGCACTTTTTCGAAACTTTCTTGGCTGGGAAGTGCCAAAAGAATGCAAGCCTCTTTCAGCTGCTTTACCACAACCAATGCCTTTTGCATTTCTCTTTCTAAGCGGCATGTAAAATGAAAGGTTGTTCCCTTACCTAACGTGCTCTCGCACCAAATCTCACCGCCCATGAGCGCTATTAAGTGCTTACAAAGAGCTAGGCCCAAACCTATGCCGCCATAATTTCTTGTGTAAGAAGCATCTGCCTGCACAAAGCCTTGGAACACATGCTCCACTTGCGTAGCAGTAAGCCCAATGCCAGTATCGGTGATGGAAAAGCGCAAAAGAGTTTCTTCTTGGCCTTGACTCTCAACACCCACGCGAACCTCTACACCACCTTCGTGAGTAAATTTAATGGCATTGGTAATGAGACTGGTAAGAACTTGCTTTACCCGCAGCATATCACCTACATAATGAGAGCGAACATTTTCATCCACATGTATAGCAAAGGTAATTTCCTTACCGTTAATCCACTTCCTTGCTGTTTCCCCCACCTCTTGCAAAAGAGCGTCCATGGCAAAGGATTGCTTTTCCATGGCCATATTGCCATCTTCAACTTTAGAAAAATCTAAAATATCTTCCACAATCTTGAGCAATGACGTGTTGGAAGCGTCTATTTTTGCCACATAATCATTTTGCTCTGCGCTAAGCTCTGTATGCTTCAAGATATGCGTAATACCCATAATAGCATTCATGGGCGTGCGTATTTCATGGCTCATATTAGCTAAAAAGTTACTCTTAATGGTATTGGCTTTATTGGCAGAATCCGCCAATTCATTGGCTATTTTTATGGCTTCTTCCAACTCTTTATTGGCCACACGCAAGGCTTCTTGTACCTCATGCACACGCGTCACATCAGAGCTTGAGCCAAAACCGCGCATAAGCTTGCCCTGTGCATCAAAAATATATTTGCACGAAGAGCGTAGCCATTTTATGGAGCCATCCTTGCAACGAGCGCGCAATTCAAAATCACGCATGATATAGTTTTCTGGGGTGGCTGTGCACGTAAATTCATCAGAATGCAGCAAAAGAGCGTTAAAAGGCTTACCTAGCATTTCTGACGGGGTGTATTGCAACACAGCCTTTAATCTTGGTGAAATATACGTAAAATTTTGCGCTGCATCCACAGACCAAATGATATCCCCTGTGGCTTCTTCTACGCCTAAAAAGCGCTCTTGCGCCGCGTGCAAGGCTTCATTGACGCGCCGACTATGAATGGCCGTGCTGACCAATTTTCCCGCTGTGCGCAAGATATCTTCTTCAGCTTGGCTCCAACGATACTCTGCATGGCAATTATCAAAGCCAATAAAGCCCCATAAATGCCCATGAAACATGATGGGAGCTGTTAAAATAGAGATGATGCCTTGCGCCTCCAAAACTTCTCTTTCACCTTGATGCATATTTTTTACAAGGTTATTTACGCATTTACCTGCCAAGAAGGTATCTATCCAGGTGGGGATGCCCTCCTCCACTAGCATATTGTGCACAAGCTCATTTTCTTGCTGTGGCTCAGCGCCTTCTGACCATTCGTACAGTTGCGAAGTATACAGCCGTGAATCTTCTTCAGGATTAGGCGCGCCGTGAATGCTCCATATATACACCCTGTCCACGTGTGTGGCATTGCCAAGTATGCCTAAAACCTTATTTATGGTTCCGTCAAAATCTTCATTTTCTGAAAGTAACTCTTGCGCCACTTGGCTGGTAGCTTGCAATAACGTATCGCGTATTTCCATGGCGCGCTGACGCATGGGGTGGGACATTTCCTGCCCCTGCGCATAAGGCTGCACTTGCACCAGCGCCTTACCTTCACCTTCTAAGAGAGCCACTAGCTTGGCACTCAAAAGGGCCTCTTCATCTGTATGCCCAAGAGGTAAAAACGGGTAGGAGTGCACATCACTTGCATCCTTTGCCAAAGGCCATTGCATGCTCACCACACCTTGCAGATGGCTAAGAAAGGGTAAGGACAAAGGCCCCTTAACGAGCAGTTCTTGAGCCTGATGAGGCAAAAGATTTTCAAAAGCAAGATTCCAGTCCAATAATTCGTTATTATTTTTATCAAATATAACGTAGGCATCGTTGGAAGCAGAAAGCAAGGCCTGTAAGCCCAAACCAGATAGCGAGTGTTTCATAAGCGCGTAACTTTGCTAAAATGTTATACTGTATACTATGAGGATACAAAATATCATTTAAAAGGAACATAGATGTTTTGTAAAGACCTTTTGAAAATTGTTACTTTTAGAAAGGCCATAATTTTAAAAACAATTTTTACCAATTGGCAGTTTTTCGTTATATTATACCATAAAAGAGCCTATACAATGCCTAACACAAGCCCTAAAAGCAATTTTGCCATACAAGAGTAGAACCCACAAAAAAATCCGCCCCTTTACTTATGGCTTACGTGCTTAAGCCATGGGCTCTTGCCCGCTTGACCTTTTCCACAAAATACGGCACTTTTGCTGAGGTTTTTTATTATGAAAACCCATTTTGCTTTCACGCCATAAGGAGTTTATTGTGATATTTAACATCGAAAAAGAAACCATGCCACGTGAGGAAATAGAAGCCTTACAATTGCGCCGTCTTCAAGACTTATGCCGCCGTCTTCATGCCAACGTGCCTTTTTACCGTAAGCGTTTTGACGAAATAGGCATCACCCCTGCCGATGTGACTTCCTTAAGCGTTTTAGCAAGCTTACCTTTCACAGAAAAGCAAGACATGCGCAACCACTACCCTTACGGGCTTTTTGCCGTACCGCGTGAAAACATTGTACGCGTGCACGCTTCTAGCGGCACCACAGGGCGTGCCACGGTGGTGGGGTATACTCAGCGCGATGTTAACAACTGGGCAGAGCTTGTGGCCCGAAGCCTTGGCTGCACCGGCGCTGATGCGCGCGACTTTGTGCACGTAGCCTATGGCTATGGCCTCTTTACCGGCGGCCTTGGCATTCACTATGGTGTAGAGCGCCTTGGCGCCACGGTTATTCCTGCTTCTGGCGGTGCCACCAAGCGCCAAGTGCAACTCATGCGCGACTTTGAAGCCACAGTACTATGCTCCACCCCTTCGTACGCGCTTTACCTGTGCGACACAGCAGAAGAGCTGGGCATTGATTTTCGTAAAATGCCTCTGCGTATAGGCGTCTTTGGGGCAGAGCCTTGGAGCGAACCCATGCGCGCCGACATTGAAAGAAAAATGGGCATTCACGCCATGAATATTTACGGTCTTTCTGAAATTATGGGCCCTGGCGTTGCCATGGAATGCGTAGAAGCCAAAAATGGTATGCACATATTTGAAGACCATTTCTTGCCAGAAATCATTGACCCCATCACAGGTAAAAACTTACCTGAAGGCGAAGTGGGTGAGCTTGTTATCACCACGCTTACTAAGGAAGGCATTCCGCTATTACGCTATCGCACACGCGATTTGACCTCTTTAAATTACACCCCTTGCCGCTGTGGACGCACTCACGCTCGCCTTGGTCGTATAGTAGGCCGCAGTGACGATATGCTTATCATTCGTGGTGTTAACGTGTACCCACAACAAATCGAAGCTTTGCTCTTAGAATGCGAAGGCATTGCGCCGCATTATCAAATTCATGTAAGCCGCGAAAACAATCTTGATAATGTGGAATTGCGTGTGGAAATTGGCAATATGAATTTTGGTGATGAAATTCGTCGCTTACAAAGCACCGAAAGCAAAATTCAAAAAGCCATCAAAGAATATCTTGGCGTTTCTGTGAAGGTGCGCCTTGTGGAGCCGCACTCCATTGCGCGTAGCGAAGGCAAAGCGCAGCGCATTGTGGACAGCAGACCTAAAGACTAGAAGCTATCTCATAATTACGCTACAGCGTATTTTGAGATGCGCTCTAGAAAAAAGCTTAATAGCTTTTGATACAAGCTCAGGTCATATACGTGTTTTAATGGTAATATGCCCCCTTAACCTCTGCGTTAAGGGGGCATGTTTTTTATTTTGCTTTGTACGTACTACATAGTTCACGATGTACGTTTGAGGTGTCCATGCTGCGCTGATAGTCAGCTTACATTTATATAACGCAGCATGAATTGTGTCTTATTACATGCTAGAGTTTGACAATGTAGAGAGACTATTTTGCAGCTTATGTGTAAAAGTAGAAAGGTTATGCACATCAGATGTTGCTTCGTTCATTTGGTTAGAGATGTGCGTAGCAATTTGGTTAACTTCACTTACGGAAGAATTAATTTCTTCCGAAGCAGCAGATTGCTGCTCTGAAGCGGTTGCTATGGCTGTAATAAGGCTCGCATTTTTTTCTGCTAAGCTAAGGATTTCTGTGAGAGCTTGTCCAGAAGTGTGTGCAAGTTCTGTAGCATTGTCTATGAGTTTCATAGTTTTCTTAAAATATGTGATGTTAATATCTGTGGACTGTTGAATATTATTAATGCTCGTGCCCACTTCTGTGGTGGCAGTCATAGTTTTTTCTGCAAGCTTACGAACTTCATCCGCCACTACAGCAAAGCCGCGACCAGCCTCACCCGCGCGCGCTGCCTCAATAGCAGCATTTAGTGCTAGTAAGTTTGTTTGATCTGCAATATCAGAGATGACGCTCATAACACTGCCAATGGCTTCTGCTTGAACTCCAAGAGATTTTATGCTTTCAGAAAGCTCGCTGGAAACAGCGTTTACATCGCCAATGGCTGACACCACACCTTCTACAAGGTGCGCCCCTTCTTGAGCCTTTGCTTGAGTTTCTTCAGCTTGTACGCGTGCTTCTTCTGCATTTTGTGATACTTCAAGCACCGTAGCAGTCATTTCTTCCATCGCAACGGAAGTTCTCATAACACGATCTCTTTGTTCGCTTGCGCCATGTGTTACCTCTTGTATTTTTAAGGAAAGCTGTTCTGTTGCATGGGCTGTATGGTCTGAAATTTCTGCAGAGTGTAAAGACACATCGTGTATGTTCTTCTGAATTTTTTTAATCTCACTAATATCTGTAATGAGTAAGAAAATGCAATTTAGTTGATTGCTTTCATTTAATAAAGGCACGGCTGTATAGACTATGTCCATGGTAAGTTGATTAATTTGTACAGAGGTGTCGCCTGTATACGCTGTGAGATTTCTTGAAGCTTTCAAAATGGCATCATTAGGCGTGTCTCTATCCGCAGGGGAAAAAACTTCATAGCCATTTTTACCATAAACGCTATGCCCACAAATTTTTTTAGCTGTTTCGTTAAGATAATTAATTCTCATATTAGAATCTAAGGTGGCAATTGGAGAAGGCACCTTGTCAAGTAACATGCAAAAACGTTCTAAAATAGTGTTTGTTCCACTGATAAGTAGGGCGAAGTCCCCAGAAAGACGTTCATGCGTACCCTTTACTTCTAGCTCTCCGTGAGCAATTTTATTTGAAAGGTGCTGATACTCTTCTATGATGGTGTTAATCGTTTCAGGAATACTTCGTAAGGCGTTTGCAACTTGCCCAATCTCATCTTTGCGGTGAATATTTAAAGTGGATTGCAGTTTCCCTTGTCCTATGTCGTTTGCAAATTGCGTTACTTTTTCAATGGCGATGACAACAAACTTATGTA
>CAYJNG010000065.1:0-13239 GCA_964371505.1 uncultured Desulfovibrionaceae bacterium | reverse complement strand
TTTTTGTATTCTATGGAATTTTTTAGCGGGTAAATCTTTCAAAGTATTCGATGGTTTTTACTAGACCATCGCGCAATTGCACCTTGGGTTCCCAGTCAAGCTTACTTTTGGCAATGGTAATGTCTGGGCGTCTTTGCTTGGGGTCGTCGGCAGGTAAGGGCAGGGAGATGATTTTAGATTTACTGCCTGTAAGCTCAATGACAGCTTCTGCCAATTCCTTAATGGTAAATTCACCGGGGTTACCCATGTTCATGGGGCCGGTAAAATCTACAGGGGAGGCCATGAAGCGCACCATAAGCTCTATGAGGTCATCCACATAGCAGAAAGAGCGTGTTTGTGTGCCGTCACCATAAATGGTGATGTCTTGCCCTTGTAGGGCCTGCATAATAAAATTAGAAACCACGCGGCCGTCATTGGGGTGCATACGCGGGCCATAGGTATTAAATAAGCGACCAACCTTAATGGGAAGGTTGTGCTGACGGTGGTAGGAGAAGAAAAGAGTCTCGGCGCAGCGTTTGCCCTCGTCATAGCAGGCACGCGTGCCAATGGGGTTTACATGGCCCCAATAGTCTTCTGTTTGCGGGTGCACATTGGGGTCGCCGTACACTTCAGAAGTGGAGGCTTGGAAGATGCGCGCGTTTAAACGCTTGGCAAGGCCCAAGGTATTTATGGCGCCGTGCACGCAAGTTTTAATGGTTTGTACTGGGTCGTGTTGGTAATGGATGGGAGACGCAGGGCAGGCTAAGTTGTAAATTTCATCCACTTCCACATAAAGGGGAAAGGTGACATCGTGACGCATGAGTTCAAAGCATTTATGGTCGAGCAAGTGCTCTACATTTTGTCTGGCACTGGTGAAAAAGTTATCCACACATACCACTTCATGTCCGTCATTCAATAAACGCTCGCAAAGGTGCGAACCCACAAAACCTGTACCACCTGTTACTAATACTCTTTTACGTAAGTGCATATAGCCTCCAAAAAAATAACAATAAACCTTACCTAAGAACCTTTAGGAAGGCAATAAAATTATGGTGTGCTAATGTGTGCGCTTTTTCACACTATCTTTTGTATACATTATAAAAAATACGTAGTAGTATTTTATGCTCATACCGTTTTAAGCGTTAATTGTTTTGAATACTTTTTGAGGGCTTATGTGCTTAAGGAGGGGCTATGGCAGAAGATATGATGAATTTTGCTTTTATGCGTAAAGAGCCAGCCATACATAAAAATCGTCGTGTGGGAATCATTGGTGCCGGCCCTTCGGGCCTTGCGGCATGCGGTTATTTAGCTTCGCAGGGCTATCAAGTGGATGTGTATGATAAACTGCCCAAACCCGGTGGCCTTATGCTTTTTGGCATTCCGGGGCATCGAATCCCCTCTGAGCGAATTCAGCGTGGCACGCATGTGCTGGCGCGTACCTACGGCGTGCATTTTCATAATAATACTAAGATTTGCTGTTCAAGCCCCCTTTTTGAAGAAGAAGGCGATCACTTTTTACAAGATATGCGCAGCTTAGACGAATTGGTGGAAAAGCACGATGCTATTATTATCTGCACAGGCTCTTGGAAGTCTCGTCGCCTTGGCATAGAGGGGGATCAACTCTCCCAAGTGCTTTCGGGCTTAGAATTTTTATTTCCCATCCGCGCTGTGCGCTATGGCAATGTGAATGTGCAAGCCCCTGATGTGCAGGGTAAGGATGTGGTGGTCATTGGCGCTGGCTTTTCTGCGGTGGATGTGGTGCATTCTGCCCTACAAATGGGTGCCAAAAATGTGTATATGCTGTATCGCCGTACCTTGCAGGAGGCGCCTGCCGGTCGATTTGAAATAGAGCGTTTGCAAGCGGAAGGCTGTTTTTGGCAAGAGCTATGTGTGCCCACACGCATACTGGGCGACACCCACGTGCAAGGTATAGAATACCAACACAAGGCCACCGGCGAAACGTATAACATACAAGCAGATATGATTGTTTCTGCCATTGGAGAAATTCCCACACCGCCCTTTCAAGATCAACTGGGTCTTACCCATGTGCGTAAGGGCGAGGTGCGCTGGCTGCATATGACAAAGATTGAAAATGTGTTTGTGGCTGGCGATGTGCTCACAGGGCCCAGTAAAATTGGTAAGGCTGTGTACAGTGGTTTAAGGGCTGCACGCTCCTTGTCCCATTGGTTGGACTTGAAAATGCAGCATCGCGAAGCGGAGTACAATTATGCCGCAGATATTATAGCCCCACGCGCATTAAGGTAAGCATATGACAAAAACATCACTTTCGGGAAAGACGTTATATATTGATTATGCCAAGTGCATAGGCTGTGAAACGTGCGAGGCTGTGTGTAAATTTCTGTATGATCAGCCACGCATTGTTATGGCGCATAGTGCTGAAGGGCAAATTGTGCCTGTGTACTGTATTCATTGCGAGCAAGCCTACTGTATGAAGATATGCCCACATAAAGCCATTAGCCGAGATGCAGATAATGCCGTTATTTTAAATACCATGCTGTGCCGCGGCTGCGAAACGCGAAACTGTATGCTGGCCTGCCCCTATGCTGGCTTTTTTGAGTCGGATAAAGGGGTGGGAAGTCGCAAATGTGATTTGTGTGCTCAAAGACGCGCTGAGGGTATGGAGCCGGCTTGTGCTCAAATGTGCCCTTGCGGCGCCATTTTGTACGTGGATCGGGCACAGCTTGACAGCGTAGCCACGGAGGAATCACGCGCGGTGCGAGATAGAGTATTGGCGAGCTTTTTGGGGAAGCGCAAAGGGCAAAGCGCCACGTAGTGTGCTTTTTACTGCTGTATGTTGTGATAGTTTAGGCCAGATGATGGATTTGTCTGGGATTTAAAATAGCCATAAACGTATTAAAAAAAGGGGAAAGTTTTTGCACTGTGCAAAAGCTTTCCCCTTTTTAAAAAAAACATACCAGCACTATGGCGCTGTTTGTTCCCATATGGTGTGGAAGCCCCGCGCATCGGCAGGGGGAAGCTGTAGGAAGTCTACCACGGCTTTATCTATGGTATTAAGCTTGTTGGTTAAATATTCAGAAGCTTGAATCTCTTTAAAAATGGCAGGGTCTACACCTTGGGGGTAGGCCATACGTAAACGGGGTAGCATGCCAAAGCGTGTGGGTAAAATGCGTACACGTTCATTGCGTACCATATCCACCCATAAGGGCGCCACAGAAATGCGCTGCATGACAACCTTACCTTGGGCATCGGTGCTCAAATCCATAGCCAGTACCACGGTGCGTTCACGCGGCTGTGTGCGTTGGCCAGAAACAAAATTGCCCAGTGACCAAGCTATAAATTGATTTTTTCCGTTTTTAGTTACCATTTCCATGGGTTGTAAAATGTGCGGATGATGCCCAATGATGGCATCTACGCCGGCTTCCAAGGCAATATCGGCAGCCTTTACCTGCGCTGAGCTGGGCTTTGCCACATATTCAGGCCCCCAATGGTAGGATGCCACCACAAAATCTACGCCAGCATTGCGAAGCGCTTGTACATCTTCTGCCACGCCGGGGTCTGTGGTTAAGGGCACATGCACGCTGGATGCTTGCGCCTTGGAGATGGGCACATTACTGCCGTAAGTGCGGTTAATAAAACCAATTTTTACGCCTTGCACTTCCATGATGGGCAATTGTAAGGCATCTCTGCTCACACCAATGCCAGCCGTGGCAAAGCCTTGAGACTGTAAATATTCTCTTGTGCGGTGGCCAGCTGGAATGCCGCGGTCAAGAATGTGGTTGTTGGCCAAAAACAAGAGGTTGAAATTGGCGTCCTTAAGAGCTGCTGGCAAAGAGTCCGGCGAGCTAAAATTGGGATAGCCCACATAGGGTTTTTTGCCTGTAACCACGGTTTCAAAGTTACCTGCCACAATATCGCCTTGTAGTAAGTGTTTTACGTGGGCAAATTGAGGGCGAAAGTTATAAGGCTCTTCGGCAGTACCATTCTTTTTAGCAATGGCCAGTTGCGTATCGTGTGCCATGATATCGCCCACAAAAATGAGGCGAATTTGCTTAGGCTGGGCCACTGGGGCGGGAATGTCTGCCACAGGGCTGACCTCACCTACCACATTGACCTGTTGGGTTTGCTTTTCTGAGGTGCAGGCAGCAAAAAGCAAGAGGCAAGGCAATAAAAGACTTAAAAGGCGAGATGTTGTTGTTTTAAACATGGTGAATCCTTTTTTCTCTAGTAATAGTCTGTTAATCGTCGCCAACTTTGAGCGCAGCAAGGAAAGCTTCTTGCGGTAATTCCACATTGCCCATGCGCTTCATGCGCTTTTTACCTTCTTTTTGCTTCTCTAAAAGCTTGCGTTTACGTGAAATATCGCCGCCATAGCATTTTGCTGTAACGTTTTTACGAAAAGCGGATACTGTTTCACGCGCAATAACTTTTTGACCAATGGCCGCTTGAATGGCCACTTCAAAAAGCTGGCGCGGAATGGTGCGCTTTAGCTTAAGAGCAAGAGCACGTCCGTAATGGTAGGCTTTATCCTTGTGTACGATAACAGCCAAGGCGTCCACGGGCTCACCATTAAGCATAATATCAAGGCGCACCAAGTTGGCTGGGCGATAGTCTAAAAACTCGTAATCCATGGAGGCATAGCCCTTGGTGGTGGATTTTAAGCGGTCGAAGAAGTCAAAAACAATTTCTGCAAAGGGCAGCTCATAGGTAATGACCACGCGATTGGCGGCAAGATAATGCAAGTTTTTTTGCACGCCGCGTTTTTCTTCGCATAATTTAAATACATTGCCCACGTAATCATTGGGCACGTGAATGTCCATTTTAACTAAGGGCTCAAGTAAGCTGTCAATTTTGCTAGCGTCAGGTAATTTGGAGGGGTTATCAATATCAAGATGCTGCCCATCCACAGTGACCACTTTATAAATAACCGAAGGCGCTGTGGCTATGAGGGCCACTTCAAACTCTCGCTCAATGCGCTCTTGGATGATTTCCATATGCAAAAGACCAAGGAAGCCGCAACGGTAACCAAATCCCAAAGCTTGAGATGTTTCCGGCTCATAAGAGAAGGCCGCATCGTTGAGCTGTAGCTTTTCTAAGGCCGTCTTTAGGGTTTCGTAGTCGTCAGAGTCGGATGGGTATAAGCCGCAAAATACCATGGGCTGCACTTCTTTAAAGCCTTCCACAGGTTCTTCGGCGGGGTTGTTTATAAGGGTAATGGTATCCCCCACCTTGGCATCGCCAAGCTCTTTAATGCTGCCGCACAAAAAGCCCACTTCGCCGGCGGAAAGGGTGGGCATATCTGTAGGTTCTGGGGAGAACACGCCAAGGCGTAGTACTTCATATTCTTTACTGGTGGCCATGAGACGAATGCGATCATTTTTCTTAATGGTACCGTCCATAATACGGAAAAGCACCACAACCCCTTGGTAAGAGTCGTACCAAGAGTCAAAAATAAGGGCTTTTAAAGGGGCATCCGGATCGCCCTGCGGAGCAGGCAAGCGTTGCACAAGGGCTTCTAGCACATCGGCTACGCCTTCGCCTGTCTTGGCAGACACGGGTAGGGCGTCGGTGCAATCAAGGCCTATGGCTTCTTCAATTTCTTCACGCACTCTGTCCACATCGGAGCTTGGTAAGTCAATTTTATTCAGCACAGGAATGACTTCATGGTCATGGTCCAGCGCCAAGTAAACATTGGCTAGGGTTTGCGCTTCCACACCTTGGGTGGCATCCACCACAAGCAGGGCACCGTCACAAGCAGCCAAAGAGCGTGACACTTCGTAGTTAAAGTCCACGTGGCCCGGTGTGTCGATGAGGTTTAAAATATACTCTTCACCGCTTTGTGAGGTGAAGGGAATGCGCACCGTTTGGGCTTTAATGGTGATGCCGCGCTCACGCTCCAGCTCCATTTTGTCCAGATATTGGTCTTTCTTTTCACGGTCAGACACAAGGCCGGTTATTTCTAAAATTCGGTCAGCCAAGGTGGACTTACCGTGGTCAATATGGGCAATGATGGAGAAATTTCTGATATGTTGTAATTTGGGCATGATGTACCTATTGTAGAGTATGATGTATAACGTTCTCTTCTAACGTAAAAAGTTAGAAATGTCCAAGTAGTATTTAGGGGGGGCTTAGCTGCTTGGCGCAAAGAAGAAAAGGCGAAGAAGAAAAGGCTAAGAAGAGCTCAAGGTTAGGTCTGTACTATACGGTTAAACATTTACAAAGAAAACCATATCTGCTAAGGCAAGAGAAGCTCAATAAGGAGAAAATATGTCAAAGGTACAAAAAACCATTGCAGAAATAAATGAACGCATTAAGGCCGGTAAGGCCGTGGTGGTGAATGCTGCCGAAATGTGCGATATTGTACGCCGCCTTGGCAAAGAAAAAGCCGCTCAAGAGGTGGACGTTGTTACCACAGGGACTTTTTCACCCATGTGCTCTTCCGGTGTGCTGTTTAATATGGGGCAGCCAGAGCCCCCCACCATGCGTTCGTCCAAAATTTGGATGAACGGCGTGCCTTGTTATGGCGGTGTGGCCGCTGCCGATGGCTATTTAGGCGCCACAGAAATGAAGGAAGATGACCCCTTAAATGAGCCTTATCCTGGGAAATTTGCCTATGGCGGGGCCCATGTCATTGAAGACCTTGTGGCTGGTAAAACCGTGCATTTGCAATCGCAATCTTACGGTACCGATTGCTACCCGCGCCGCACACAAGATAGACATATCACTTTGGCAGATTTACCCCATGCAGAATTGCTGAATCCGCGTAACTGCTATCAAAACTATAATGCCGCTGTGAACCTTACCGGCCGCATTATTTATACCTATATGGGGCCACTGCGTCCGCATATGCAAAATGTTAACTATGCCACGGCAGGGCATTTATCGCCGCTGTTTAACGACCCCTACTTCCGTACCATCGGCATGGGAACGCGTATATTCTTAGGTGGCGGCATTGGCTATGTTATTGGCGCGGGCACACAACATGTGCCTAATCCTAAGCGTAATGAGCGGGGCATTCCTTTAACGGCATCGGGCACGCTGATGCTTAAGGGCGACTTGAAGGGCATGCAACACAAGTATGTTCGTGGCCTTGCGCTCATTGGCTATGGTTGTACATTAAATGTGGGTGTGGGCATCCCCATTCCCATTTTGAATGAAGAAATAGCGTGGTTTACCGGCGCTGATCATAGCGATATTCTTATGCCCATTAAGGACTATGGGCACGATTATCCTAACGGTATTCCCAAAATTTTGGCCCATGTGCCCTTTGATGAGCTCATGAGCGGAGAAATTACGCTCATGGATAAGAAAGTAAAGGCTGTGCCTTTGACTTCTTATAGCTTGTCTCTTGACGTAGCCAATGAATTGAAAGATTGGATTTTACAGGGTAAGTTCTTACTTTCTGAACCTGTGGATACCATTGCTTCGTATTAAGAAGTTCTGTTAAATACTCCATAAAAGGGAATGCGGGCCATGGGCTTGTATTCCCTTTTTTTGTAGGTGTTTTTTTGAGGCTCCTGCGTGCATTTCATACACAGCCTTTGCTTGCCGAGGATTGGGGTTAGTGATGGCATGTACTTTTTATGTAGCAGTAGTGTGGTAGATGCTTTTCAACGCCAAAGCATTTACCAGTGCAAATATTTTCCCAATACCAAGTACTTTACATTGCTTTATATCTTTTTAATTTATTCCTTGTTTTTACCCATATAGTTAGATACATTTAACGCAGACCCTTTTTAATGATGAGGGCGCGATAATTCATTGTTTTGCCTATGTATGTATATACATTGCAAAACTTGTGCGTTTGCGGTGAAATAGCACGTAAATATTTTGTCAACATACCGTATATGGCTTTACATTAAAATGTAAAAACTATTACCGCTTAAGATGTTGTGTGTATTGAATGTATGCTCCTGTAATTTATTATGAGGAATGGTGCCTTATGACGAAGTTTGGATTGTTTTTTTCTCTGGGTATGATGTTTTGTATCATGCATATGAGCCTGCATGGCACTGCGCACGCACAACCTGTAGGTGGAGCTCCCACAACTGAAAGTTCTGACACAGAAAATTGGTATGTGGGCACCGATGCTTGTGCAGAATGTCATGCCGACACTGTAGAAAGTTTTAAAGCCAACTCCAAAAAGGCCACCAGTAGAAAATCTGTTATGATAATGAAAGAAAAGCTTACCAATGCTGAGTATGAGGGGTGCTTATCCTGCCACACCACAGGCTATGGAAAAAAAGGTGGCTTTATTAGCTATACGCAAACGCCGCACTTGGCAGACGTGGGTTGTGAATCCTGCCATGGCATGGGCGGATTGCACACAGAAGATGGTAGCCCCGATTCCATCTCACGCACGCCTACCCTAGAGCTTTGTGAAACATGTCATGATGATAGTAAGATAGCGCGTATATCCTACGATGGGCGCATATATTCCGGCGGTCATTAAAAGAGTTTTTTCTCATGAGTATCAATACATATACAGTAATGGCTCCATAATATTACTACATAGGAAAAGACATTATGCTAAAAATACGGAAAAAAATTGGCCATAAGTTCGCATTATTAGTAGGCACAATGATGGTTGTGATCATCGGTGTTTTTTTGCTCTTTGTTTCGTATACCAATGAACAAAGATTCATGAATACCATGAGTAAAAATGTGGCTGTGGTTAAAGAGCTCATACAAAATATTATCTATCGTCCCATGATTGCCGGTGATAATGCAGCTACGCAAAAAGAATTTTCTTATTTTGGCAAGAGCCGTCCTGAAATGCAGTTGTATATGTCGAGCTTTTTAGGCACGGTGACGTATTCCACAGAGGATATAAAAAGCAAAACGCCCGTGAGCAATCTTAAGCTGCCTCCAGATATTATTAAGCTTATGAAGGAAGCAACCACAAGGGATGTTCACACAACAGAACTAATTTCGCATAAGGATAAATGGTATTATGCCTCTGTGAACAGTATTAAAAATGAACGTGCTTGTTACCATTGCCACGGCTCGTCCAAGGCTATACTCGGCCAATTTACCACCATCAATGACATTACCCCAGACATGACGCAACTGCGTGATACTACGTATATTATTATAGGGCTTGGCTGCGCCACTATACTTATCATGATTTTGCTTGTTCGTTTGTTTATCTCCAAAATTATTGTGAAAAGACTACATGCATTAAGGGAATCCAGTATTGCCATAAGTGAAGGAGATTTGGATGCACCCTTAGTGTTAAGCGGTGAAGATGAATTATACGATGTGAGCCATAATATTGAGCGCATGGTTCTGGGTATGAAAAAAGAAATTGGCTTTACCCAAGGCTTACTCAATGGCATTCCTGTGCCGTATATTGTTATCGACTCTAATCAAACTGTTCTGGCTTGCAATCAGCCGCTGCTTACAAATTTTGATGACCCTGGTGTACCTGAAGACTATATTGGTAAAGATCTTTCGTATTTCTTAGACCCTAAGGGAACACGAAACCGTATTTTACGTGAGTTGCTCCTTTCAGACACGCCCATTAAGGGAGAAAGCGTGGCCTATAGAAATAGAGCAGGCATCTTTAGATATTGCATAGCAGATATCAGCATGCTGTACGATTTGGACAAAACACGCATTGGCTCCTTTGCCGTGTATGTAGATATTACAGAGGTTCGCAGACAAGAAGCTATTGTTAAAGAGCAAAATGAGGCCATTTCCGCCAATGCAAGCTCTGCTAAGGACGTTTCCAACAGCGTTGCAGAAAATACAAATCTGCTTTCAACCCAAGTGGCTACGGCACATAATGCGACTACAAACATTTTACATAATACTCAAAATGCTGTCAGCGCCTGCGAAATTATGCGTACAGGCGCCACCAACGTCACCGAGCAGGCTTTGCAATCTTCGCATATGGCTACGGAGGCAAGCAATGAAGCCACCACTGGCGCTAAAGTTGTTCAAGAAGCTTTAGATTGCATTGAACAGGTGATGAAACAGGTGCAAAGCCTTGTTAATGATATGGAAGAGCTTGGTGTTCAAGCTTACGAAATAACAAGGATTATATCCGTAATTGAAGAGATTGCTGGGCAAACGAACCTGCTTGCACTCAATGCAGCCATTGAAGCGGCGCGTGCAGGGGAGTCAGGGAGAGGCTTTGCCGTTGTGGCCGATGAAGTGCGCAAACTTGCAGAAAAAACCCAAGAAGCTACCGGACACGTGAATACCACGGTTACCGTGATACTCAACGGTATTTCAAAAGGTGCTAAGGGGGCAGATAAAACCCTTGAGCTTATGCAAGAGGCCACCGTCTTTTCAAAGCAATCTGAAGAAGCCTTACAACGCATCAAAAATGTTATTGTAGATACAGCGAGCACCATGGATAGTATGGCTAAAGCCACCCATGAACAAGCCAAAACCGTGGAGCTTATGACAAAGGATGTGAACACCATCAATGGTATAGCAGGCGAAACTTTAGAGGCCATGGACATTGCGGATAAGGCTGTTGAAGAGCTTGGCACCATAACGAAGCAATTGGATGATATTATAGCTAATATGTCGAATACGCTTAAAAGCTAGTCGGCTACTAGGGGGACAACAGCCTGTTGAAAAAGCGGCAGCCTGTTCAAAAAAGTGAGATTTTAGTAAAAAGTTCCCCTTCATTGGTGAGAGAATACACAAAAATGCAATAAGCTTAGGTTTATTGCATTTTTTTATTTATATTTCGGTGTAGTTGCGAAACATTGCAGGGGGCAATGGCGCGAGCATACGCTCCTGTGAGGATCGAACACGAAGGCATAACGTAGACGCTTAAAATTAAATTCCGAATTATTACTACAGGATTTGACAAGCTGCAACTTATCTGCGAAGTTTTTGCACGTATCTAGCAAATTTGAGTGGAATGAAATAGGTTAGTAACTCATTCTAATAAAATCTTGTTAAATCTGTCAGGTATTTGAGGTTTTTTACGCTTTTACTTGTATCTAATTTTAAAATGGAGTTTTTATGAAAATGAGTCTTTTAAAAAGAATGTTGCTTTATATTCTTTTTCCAACAATCATTGGGCTAGGAATATTAGCTACAGTAGCTGGTTATATTGCTAAAAAAGACTTTATTACTCAGGCAGATATTCAGCTTGAAGAACTAGCTTCAGTGCAGGCAAATGAGATCAATAATGTTATGAACTACATGAAGGGTATTGCTCTCACAACAAGCCGCCTTAGTACTGTGATAAATCTTGCCGAAATGGCTATAGAAAACCCCAATTCGGAAGAATTTAAAGAAAGACAAAAGTATGTCAGCGAGTATCTCATAAAATCAAAAAGCGAATACCCAGATATTACTGTTGCTTATATATCTGACATGAAAGGTGTTGTTATTGCCAATACACAAGTAAGTAGCATAGGCATGGAGGTAGGAAAGTTTGAAGCCATTCAGAAAGCATTATCAGGCGGTATAGGTTTAGACGCGAGAGGCTCCGCAGTGACTGGAAGATTTTCAGCCTATATAGCTGTACCCGTAAAGAATAAGTCAAACAAAGTGGTTGGTTCGCTTACCTTTACTGTAGACCTTGCTACATTGTATGCAAAGACAGCAGGAACTTTAGAGCTCTTCCCATCATCAAGAACCTATATATATAACTCTGGTTTTGAAATTATTATGGACGCAGAAGAGCAGTTTTTAGGTACTGACGATACTTACTTGCCACATACAAAGGACATAGAAAGATTGAAAAGTGGTAGAGTTCAATTTGTTTTTGAAGACGTGGAATCTGTAGGCCATTTTGCATACGTGCCTGATTATGGATGGTATGTAGTTATTGATACTCCGGTGGCAGAATTTGACGCACCTGCCAATGAACTTACCTTTAATATAGTCATTCTTGCTTTAATTATCATTGCTATAGCAAGTCTTATTATTTTCACAGTGGCAAGAAGTATTGCCAAAGTAATGAGAGAGGGTGCTGAAATAGCACTGTATGTGGCTGCCGGTAATCTTGAAATTAAGCCAGAAAAAAAGGCTGATATGGCAAAAACCTTAGAAAGAGGCGATGAAATTGCTGACCTTGCTAGGGGCATGGGTATCATGATTGAGAACCTAGCTCAAACTGTGCATAAAGCTGAAGCGGCAACAGAAGAAGCAAGACAAGCTGTTATTGAAGCTGAAAAAGCCAAAGAGGCAGCAAATCTTGCCGCTGAACAAGCTTCACAAGCTCGCAAAGAAGGGCTTTTAGATGCTGCGCATCAGTTAGAAAGCATCGTTGCCGTAGTTGCTTCCGCCTCTGGCGAACTTTCTTCACAAATTGAGCGTTCAACAAATAGTGTTGGCGATCAAGCTGTAAGAATTGAATCTACTGCTACAAGCATGGATCAAATGAGCGCAACCATTATTGAAGTAGCAAGAAGTGCTGTTTCAAGCACGCAGCTTACAGATACAACAAAAGAAAAAGCCATCGCTGGTGCTGATGTCACTAAAAGATGCATGAATGCCATCACCAATGTGCGTGAAGATTCACTTACCTTGCGTTCAAATATGTCTGCACTGGCTGAGCATGCGCAATCTATCAATGCTGTTATGGGGGTCATTTCAGACATTGCTGACCAAACAAACCTTCTGGCCTTGAATGCTGCTATTGAAGCAGCAAGAGCTGGTGAAGCAGGAAGAGGCTTTGCTGTTGTTGCTGATGAAGTAAGAAAACTTGCTGAAAAAACAATTACTTCAACTTCTGACGTTGCTAAAGCAATTTCTGCTATTCAACAAAGTACAGAAGAAAATGTAAAGCAAGTTGATATTGCTGTACGCGGTATTGAAGAAGCAACAACATTAGCAACTCAAAGTGGCGAAGCTTTGCAAGATATTCTTGAAATGGCTGACCTAAGCGCTGCTGGCGTGCGCACCATTGCCACTGCCGCTGAAGAGCAAGCTTCAACAGTGGAAGAGATGACATCTGCTATAGATATTATCAATAATACAGCAAGAGAAACGAAATATGCCATGGGCGAGGCTTCCACTGCAGTGGTTTCCCTTTCTACTCAGGCTCAAGAACTTTCAAATATTATCAATAATCTTAAAACTGCGTAAAGAAATACTCATGATAATGAGTTAACAGAAAATAGAGCTAATAAGGGTGACCTGCATAACACAGGTCACCCTTTTTTTGAATTTTTTGCATGTTGTACGTATCTTAAGGGTGAAAATATTGCTTTATGGCTTTTTCAAATGGGCAAGAAGCAAGGATGAAATAAAGAGAAATGCAATAAGCCTAAACTTACTGCATTTTTTCGTGAAGTCTTTATATTT
>CAYJNG010000064.1:0-13261 GCA_964371505.1 uncultured Desulfovibrionaceae bacterium | reverse complement strand
GTTTTTCACTGAGCTAAAAATAGCCACATAATTTTAAATATCACGCTCCTGCACAGAATTTGCGGGAGCTTTTTTTGTGCTAGAAGGGGGCTCGGTGACGTTTTTAAGCCCTGGCACCACGTCCTGCACATGTGATGAGCCAAAAGTAGTGTTGGTACCACGCGGTGCAGAAGTTTGTTGTGCCTTACTGTCACGCAAATATATACGCCCCTTGGGGCCGGCTTCCTCATAAATGGCAACCACCGTGCTTTGTAGCTTTTGGCCAACGGTGGGGGCAGTAGCACCACTTTGCGGCACCACAACATAGTAAATGCGTGGGTAAGCGCCGTAATTTTTAATATAGCGGCAGGTGAGTATCCAATCTTGGCCTCCATCACCTTCCCAGTCGGTAATGGCAATCATATCTACATCTATGCGTCGTCCGGCGGCGCCGTATTTGGGCTTGCCTTTACTGCTAACCTCGTGAGAGGTGGCCTCTATGCTAAATCCAGTGGGGCGCAGTTGCACCCTTTCATTGGGGGCAAGGCTTTGCGGAAAGGAGCTTGGCCCTTGGCTTACAGTATCGCCAATAAGAAAAGCAGGATTGAGACCTTGATATAATATATCCCCATATTTGGGAGTATTTAGCGGCGCAAGAGCCACGGTATAGTTTTGGCTTGTTGTAAGTAATTTGCGAGCCACGAGCTCTTGGGGCATGCGCGCAGCCATGAGTTCAAATTGCTGTGGGTGCACTACATGCACAGGGGTGGTGGTACAAGCTGTGAAGCTTACAAGAAAAAAACAGCAAAGAGAAATGCGTGTTACGAAGGCAAGGGCTGCATGTGGTGCCATGGTATGAGTCCTTTTGAGCATATGAGCTGTAAGTTTTTATAAAAAATAGGCAAAGGCAGCTTGATTGCGCAAGCTGCCTTCAAACTGGTGGCAAATCCCACCTTGTGGAGTTTGCGCGTTTATTTTCAAAAAGCAATTTAGCGGAAAGACTTAAAGCCCACCACAAAAAGCTAGTGGCAAAGCAAAGCTTTGCTTACTCTTGATTTTAAGTTTGGTATTAGGCGTGGCCAGCCTTACGGTTGTGGCCCCATGTGTTATGGTCTGCCTCTACACGATATATTTGTACATGATACATTTTGCCCTTACTGCATCTGGGGCAACCATCAGTTACCAGTAAACAATGTGCATCTAGCTCCAACGCGTCGATTCCCGCACTGTGCAGAATTTCAGTAGCTCGACCTTGTTCCCATACGATGGGGCTTCCGCATTTGCCACATTCAACAAAAAGCATCTCGGGGTCAAAGCCTTGTTGCCCCATATGAGGGTATGCTTTGCCTGTATCCCACATGTTATCCTTCTTCACTATTCTAACCTTCCTACTGTGGCATAAGGGTACAAAGGGATTTTGTACACACTTACAATCTTAAGATAAGGCCAAATGGATTTATATGCAAGCCTCTTGCTCATTTTTTAAGAAATAGCTAGAGTGCGGCTATGAAAGAACGTCGCCCCATAGGATTGTTATCCGCAGAATTACGTAATCAAATTGCCGCCGGTGAAGTGGTAGAAAGGCCTGCCTCTGTAGTAAAAGAACTTGTGGAAAATGCTTTGGATGCCGGAGCTACACAAGTGGATATTACATTGGAAAATGGTGGCCAAGGCCGTATATTAATTCAAGATAACGGGCATGGCATAGCTGCCCATGAGCTGGAGCTTGCCGTTACCCGCCACGCCACGAGTAAGATTCAAAATTTAAATGATTTATCATCTATATATTCCTATGGTTTTCGCGGTGAAGCTTTGCCAAGCATTGCTTCCGTGTCCCGCTTTTCCATTATTTCCACTGTGGCGCCGACAGCCGACCCCATACAGGCGCAAGAAAAACCCTCGGGGGATATGCAAGGCGTGGGGGCTCATACTTTGGGGCTTGGGCAACGTATTGATGTGGAATACGGTCATGTGCGCCATAGCGGGCCTGCACCCTTAAAGCAGGGGACCATTGTGGAAGTCTGCGATTTATTTTCAAATATTCCTGCTCGCTTAAAGTTTTTGAAAACTGCTGCAACGGAAATAAAAAAGGCTCAGGAGTGGCTTACTCGTTTGGCCTTAGCCAAGCCTGAGGTGGGCTTTACTCTTACTTTGGGTGAGCGTGAAGCTTTACGTATGCCGGCAGGGCAAAGTCTTACTCAGCGCCTTGCAGAAATTTGGCCACCACTTATAGTAGATGCCATGCGTGCCTTTGACGTGACGCACAAAGGGCATAGGGCTTATGGTGTGGCTTCCTTACCTCATGTGAGTCAGCCGCGTGCCGATAGAATGCTTTTTTATGTGAATGGGCGTGCCGTTAGTGATAAAACCTTGTCCTCTGCTGTGCGTGAGGCTTATAAGGGGCGCCTTACCACCAAAGACTATCCGCAAGTGGTGCTTTTTTTAGATATTGATGCGGAAGAAGTGGATGTGAATGTGCATCCGGCCAAAACAGAAGTGCGTTTTAGGGAAACATCGTCCATATTTTCTTGCGTAAGGCGGGCGGTGGCTTCTATTTTAGAGGATGTGCAAAGTTTTGCGCCGCCTGCGGAAGAAGAAAATGCACGTCCGCAAGGTTTCTGGGGCCGCATTGACGCCACGGGTGTTATGGAAGGCCAAAAAATTTCTGCGGGGGCCTATGTAAGTGATACGGAGGCTACTTCGATGTATGATGGTGCAGTAGCTCCACACGCTACAGCCGCATACAGCGCAGTAAAAGGTGCCTATGCCGGCTTGCAAGAAGATGCGGCGCCGTATTCATTTGACTTAGAGAGCAATACACAGCGTGAAATGTATGGTCAGGAGCCTCAAGCCCCTACATATGCAGATCCTTTCCCCGCTGTTGGTGCGCAAAATCTTTCGCAACAAAACTTTTCGCAACAAAATTCTGCGGACAAGGCCGATGCATTTACGGCTGAGAATAGGGCATTTGCTTCAGTTACATCTGGTGTGCCAGAATCTTATTATGACGTACATACTGGCGTTGAGGCGGTGCAAGATAGCACCAGTGCAGCTACACATAGCTTTACCTATTTGGGGCAAGTGGCCGGTACGTATTTGGTGTTACGTGATGCGCAGGGGCATATGCATCTTCTGGATCAGCACGCTGCTCATGAGCGTATTTTGTTTGCGCGTATGCAGCAAGCACCCATGGATAGGCAATATGTAGCTTTGCCTATAGACATGGCTGTGCATAGTTCTGAGCAGGAAAGAGCTGAGGAGCTTAAAGATGTTTTTGAAAAGCTAGGCTTTGTTTTGGAGTTTTCCGAAAAGACCGTACGCATGTTGGCGCACCCTGTTGTCTTGGAAACCAGTACTGCCAAGGCTTTTGTGCAAGATGCTTTGGCAGGCCGTAAGGATGATTTATCGGCCTTACTTATCTCCTTTGCTTGTAAGGGTGCCATTAAAGCCGGACAAGCTTTAACCTACGATGAAGCTGTGGGGCTTGTGCAGCAATGGTTGCAAATTCCTGAACGTGATTTTTGCCCCCATGGTCGGCCGGCTGTGCTGCGCTTTACGGCCCATGATTTAGAAAAAATGTTTAAAAGGGCGTAGCTTACTGCGTCAGAGAAGTCATCATGATAGAAAAAAAAGATTCCCCTATCATTATTTTATGCGCCGTGTGTGCGGCGCAATTTTTTATGCCTTTCATGGTGGCGGGGGTTAATTCTGTATTGCCGCCCATGGGTGAAAGTACAGGCGCTTCGGCCCATGAGCTGAGCCTTGTTACCACGTATTATATATTAGGTCTTGTTATATCACAGCTAACAGCCGGCCGTATGGGTGATATTTGGGGCAGGCGCAAAGTATTTTTATGCGGTGCGGCGCTTTTTGCTCTAACAAATATTTGCATAGGCTTTTTGAACGATGTGCATATTATTCAAGTGCTGCGTATGTTTCAAGGGCTGGGAGCAGCCATGTTTTCCGCTACGGGCTTAGGTATTTTGGCTGTGGCGGCACCTAAGGGTAAGCGCAACCAATATATAGCCTATTCTGCCACCTGTATTTATGTGGGCATCGCCTGCGGGCCCCCTGTGGCAGGCTTTATTGGTGAGCATTTGGGCTGGCATTGGCTTTTTTGGGGTACAGGAGGGGCCAGTGTGCTTACGTGGGCTTTCATGCGCTTTGCCGTGCATGAAGAATGGTGCGAAGCAAAAGGCGAGCCTTTTAACTGGAAGGATGCCCTCATTTATGCCTTGGGCATGGGGGCCATAGCTTTAGGTTCTTCCTTACTGAAGACCAGCTTGGCTTTAGGGGGCTTGCTCATGCTTGTGGGTGCTTGCCTTGTGGCAGTGTATGTATGGCAAGAGACACGTTCCCCATATCCCTTGCTCGATGTGCGTTTATTGGCGCAAAATAGAGTTTTTGCCTTGTCGGCCTTGGCGGCTTTTATTAATTATAGTGCTGTGTTTGGCATGGTGCTTTTTTTCAGCTTGTATTTGCAAGTGGTGCGCGGCATTGGCGTGGGCGATGCCGGATTGTATTTGTCGGCACAATTTTTAGCGCAAGCCTTGGTGAGCTCTTTTTCCGGGCGTTTGGTTAATACCTTTGGCGGTGGCAGGGTAAGTGCCGTGGGTATTGCGCTTTGTGGGCTTGGGCTGTGTTTGTCGGCCTTTTTGGATAGAGAGAGTTCCATGACCTTTTTCATGGCGGCGCAGCTTTGCTTAGGTATAGGTATTGGACTTTTTGCCGCGCCCAATACTTCTGTTATTTTTGAAAGTGTGGATAAAGCGCATTTAGGTCAAGCAGCCAGTGTGGTGGGGTCTGTGCGTACTGTGGGAGCTTTGGTCAATACCAGTGTTATTACCATAACCTTTGGGTATTTTTTAGGTAATGCACCTGTACACACAGGAAATATTGACGCATTTTTGCAAAGCATGCAGGTGGATTTACTTTTCTTTGGCTTGTTGAATATTGTGGCCATAGGCTTTGCTTTAAGCCGAGAGCGTGTGCGTCAAAAAAGCTAGCGTTGTTGGTATAAGGTGCTAAGCTGCACCGCTAAAGCGTCAAGAACACGACTGGGATTTACATTGTAATGTAAAGCCTCTTGGGCTGCGTCAATATATTGCGTAATGCACAGTCTTTTTTGTGCATCAAGAGGGGCAAAGCAGGTGGTGAGGGGCCCTTGCTCAGCCGCTCGGGCAGTATTCATAAGACTAGTCAGTAAGCGTTTTTGGCACAGTAAAAGCACTTGTGTGGCCATTTCTGGCGTAACAGCGCCTTTACCCGACGTCATGGGCCACCAGCCCACGCCTCTTTGTAAAAAGGTAGCCAAAGCCTGCTCCCATGGGGCCAACTCTGCGCTTACATGATGCGCCGGTGGCCAGGGCAAGGTGTATACCCATGAGCGAGAAACTAAAGTGGGCAGGATTTGCTCACGTTGAGGCGTGAGTAAAACGAATATGGTGGTGGGGGAGGGCTCTTCCAATACCTTTAATAAAGCATTGGCAGCGGCGCTACGGCTTGTGTCTATGCCGCTAATAATGACCACGCGTTTGTGGCCGCTGCGTGTGGTGTCTCCCATTTTTCCTTTAAGAGCTTGGGCATTTTCTTTGTTTAAAGCACGAACAGGGCCGGGGTTTTCAAGATCTGCCGTGTTGGAAATACGTCCGTCATAGGCCAATACATCGGCATGTATCCCCATACCAATATGCAAACATGCAGGGCACTGTCCACAAGGCTCAAAGGCAGAGTGCTGCGCTGATGGGCGAGGTTCTTGGCAATGCTGCACGGTGGCCCACCAAAGAGCCATGGCCTGCCTTTCGGCTTCCACGCCACCTTCTAAGAGCAGAACTTGCGGCGGTGCTTTTGTTTTTTCGCAGGATGTAGGGATTGCTTGGTCGGATGCAGAGGCTTTAGGGGTAAGGCCCACAAGGCCCAGTAAGGTGTATCTGGCTTTGGCAAGGTGCTCATTTAAGGCAGGAGCAAGGGCTTTGCGCGCATCATCGGCGCAAAGCCCCATATCAGCATCCTTAGCTAACTTAGCCATAAAAAAGTACTAGGCAACAGTAATGGTTTGATCGCGCTCTGGGCCTACGGACACAAAACGGATTTTTACCTTTGTAAGCTCTTCAATGCGTTTGATATATGCACGTACCGTTTCAGGCAGGCTTTCCCATGTGGTGCAACCTGTAATATCTTCGGTAAAGCCTGGCATGGATTCGTAAATGGGCTCCACTTCGCCAAGGCCGCCTTCTTCTTGTGGGGGGAAGTTAATCACTTCACCATTATATTTGTAGGCGGTGCAAATAAATAATTCAGGCATGTTACGCATAACGTCAAGCTTGGTGAGGGCTATTTCTGTAAGGCCGTTTAAGCGAGCGCTCTCACGAAGGATAACAATATCAAGCCAACCGCAGCGGCGTGCACGGCCGGTGGTTGCGCCAAATTCATGCCCATGCTGGCGTAAAAATTCGCCCACTTCATTTTCTTGCTCGGTGGGAAAGGGGCCTGCACCCACGCGTGTGGTGTAGGCTTTAACAATGCCCACAATGTTGTCAAGCTTGCGCGGGGAAGCACCGCCACCGGCAGCTGCACAAGAAGCCACCGTGTTGGAAGAGGTAACAAAGGGGTAGGTGCCATGGTCTATATCTAAATGAGTGCCTTGAGCGCCCTCAAAGAGCACGCGTTGGCCTTTTTCCCAAGCGGTATCAAGCTCCGTAGAAATATCTGCCAAGAAAGGCACAAGGCGCGGCGCAATTTCCATAACTTGATTAAATACTGTATCAGCATCTAATGTGTCGGCATGGTAAAGATTTTTAAGTAAGGCGTTCTTTTCTTCAAGAGCAGCCACAATTTTGCTGCGTAAAAGCTCTGGATTGGTCAAATCCACAGCGCGAACACCCACACGAGACATTTTGTCTTCGTAGCAAGGGCCAATACCGCGGCCCGTAGTACCTATTTTTTTGCCGGCTTTATGCGCTTCGCGAGCCATGTCAATGGCAATATGGTAGGGCAAAATAAGGTGCATTTTTTTGCTAATTTTAAAACGCTGCGGGTTAATGGAAACGCCTTGCTCGGTGAGTTTGTCCATTTCTTTAAGAAGAACAAAAGGATCGCAAACAACACCATTGCCTATGCAGCAAATTTTATTTTCATGTAAAATGCCAGAGGGGATAAGGTGTAAGATGGTTTGCTCATTACCCACTTTAATGGTGTGCCCTGCGTTGTTTCCCCCTTGGAAACGTACAATAACGTCGAGCTCACGGCTGAGTAAATCAACAATTTTACCCTTACCTTCATCGCCCCATTGGGCGCCTACTATAACTACATTTGACATATATTTACCTCATTTATGAACTACCATACACGGAATGCTTGCACAAATAATCGCACAAAGCTTTAAAGGAGTACTCTATAGATGCGTGTAAGTCAAATGGGCATTTGCGCCCATGCGTGCGTAGAGGGTAGTTGTAAAAACTTCAGAACGTGTTCACAAAACATCTTTCGGGTATCTTTGCGTCAGATTTTACGCGTTTTTTTGGGTCAAATACCAGAAGTATGTGCCCTCAAAACGCACGTATGTTCCTTGAGATAACACGAAAAAACATTTTATGTGAACAAGTTTTAGTCTGATTTTTTGGGTTTAAAAGAAAGTTGATTGGCCTTAGGCATTTCTGATGGGTCGACCAATTTATGCACCACTTCTTTTTCTAAGGAAAAACTAGAGATATGGGGCTCTACGCCTTCAGGACGCATTTGCTGGCTCCAATGATAATTAAAAAGCTGGTTTTTCCAACGCTTTGCTTGAATGAAAGAAAATACCAAAGCCGCTTCTTCCCAGCGTTTGGTGGGTTCAAAGCGATGTACTTTTTCTGCATAGTCGTCCCATAAAGCCATGAGGGAAGCTTCGTCTAGGGCGTCTAATTGACGTGCAAGTTTGTGTAGCAGTTGTTGCATGTGTTCTCCAAATAACAAGCATTGCATAAAATATGCCCTAATTTTACCCATACAGCATAAAATTGGGCCAAGAGTATTGAAAGTGTTACGAGCGAAAGGTCGAACTTAAATAACATAACAGATTAACAGTAAAAGGCCAAGCTATGAAATGGCTACAAAATGGAATAAAAGGCCTACAAGGCATGAAAGAATAGTAAATTACTTTTATAACGCCCTTTATTTATATTGGTTATTTTGTTGAGTATGAATATTTTTATTATACTGCAAAGAATTTTTTGGGGGAGTTATGTGCTTGCCTAGCAGGGTATCCCCTAAATAGGAAATTGCATGTCGTGCCATGACGTGATATGCACATAAATTGAATAGGTATTTACGCCATGGGCAAATGCTCTGTATGTGGCCCCCTTACAGAAATAAAGATGCTGAGTTTTTGTTGTAAACTGAGTAATAATAGTTAAAAAGAGGATGTAATGAGCGATTTAAAAGACATGTACAAAAAAATGCAAAAAGATGCTTTCCCCGATACCATGACCATCACCATTGGTGACGAGCGCATGGTATACCAAAAACGCACATGGAATATTGACAATGAAGAAAAGGGCTTGCGCTATGGCGAAAACCCCGATCAACCGGCGGCTTTATATCAAATGGTGGAAGGAAGCATATCTTGCGGCGGTTTGGCATGGCGCGGGCCTGAGCACGGTATTGTTTCTGCCATGACAGAAAGCAATATGATTCAAGCCGGTAAACATCCTGGAAAAACAAATTTAACAGACGTAGATAATGGTGCCAATATTCTACAATATTTAGCACAATACCCTGCAGCCATTATTTTAAAGCACAACAACCCTTGCGGTGCGGCTTGGTCGCGCGAGAGCATTGGCGATGCTTTAGAAAAAGCCTTTTGGTGCGATCGCATAGCGGCTTTTGGTGGTGCTGTGGTGGTAAACCGTGAGCTTGATATGTGCGCGGCAAAACTTATTGCTGATAATTATTTTGAAGTGGTGGCAGCCCCTGCCTTTGCTGAGGGGGTGCTTGAGGTATTGAAAAGCCGTAAAAACTTGCGCATCATTCAGCTTTCCGGATTGGCACGCCTAGAAGAGCTCATGAAATCTTCCTTCCTTGATATTAAGAGCCTTTCCGATGGCGGCCTTATTGTGCAAAAATCCTTTGTAAACCGTATCACTTCGCCTTGTGACTTCTTGCCTGCCACAGCCACCACTAAGGAAGGCGTTACCGTGACAGCGCGCAAGCCTTCAGCGCAAGAAATTGATGACTTATATTTTGCGTGGGCAGTGGAGAGCGGCGTAACTTCCAATTCCATTATTTTTGCTCGTAATGGCGCCACTGTGGCCATTGGTACTGGTGAGCAAGATAGAGTTGGTTGCGTAGAGCTTGCCATTCATAAGGCCTATACAAAATATGCCGATACATTGTGCTTTAAAGAGCAAAACATGACGTTGTATGAGCTGAAATTAAAAGCCGCTCACGATGACGCAGCTGCGAGCACCTTGGCTGATATTGAAGCGCGCACTAAGGAAGCCTGCGGCGGCCTTGCTGGTTGTGTATGTATTTCTGATGGTTTCTTCCCCTTCCGTGACGGTGTGGATGTGGCCATGGCAGAAAAAATCACCGCCATTGGTCAGCCCGGCGGCTCTATGCGCGATCACGAAATCATTGGCGCTTGTAATGAGCAAGCTCCTCAAGTGGCCATGGTATTTACGGGTCAACGCTCCTTTAAGCATTAAAAACCTTGCCTGACGCTTTACAGGGTGTCAGTAATAGCAAGAAGACTGAGGTTAGAACAATACTAACCTCAGCCTTCTTGTTATTTAGCGTGTAAGTAAGGTTGGCGTGATTCAAAATCATGAACAGGTTCAGCTTTGTTACCTTGTTAAAAGAAAGATTTTGTGCCTTTTCGCTCAGAAACTTTGCTAAAGATAACGGGGTAAAGCCCTAAAAATGGGTTTTACGTGGGGCTAAGTAAAAAAAATAAAATTTTTTTTACTGGATTTTTAGTCCAAAATTGTCGCTTTTTCCCGTCTTTATTTTTTTAATATACTGATATTATAGGTTTTGTCTTTTTTTGTTGTTAAAAGCCTTCTAGGCTAACGTTATAGAATTTCTAGACTTTTCTTTGCACTATTTTTTTTATTGTGTCATAGATGGAATTACTGAGGTAAAGAGAGTTTCCTCTTTTTACTTTATGATGTTTGAAAAGCGCATTGACGAGCCATGAGACCCAAGAGCACGGCACCGGCTTGAGCCACATTAAGAGAGTCGAAGTTGTTTTGCATGGGGATGTACAGAAGATGATTACAGCGCTTGGCAATTCCGGGGCGCATGCCCTTACCTTCATTGCCAAGTACGAGCACCGCAGGCAAGGGGAGAGTATCGGTAAAAGCATTTAAGGCATGAGTATCTGCCTTCATGCCGGTACCCAGTAGCGTAAAGCCCATCTCTTCTGCAGCATCTAGTGCATGCCCAAGATTGGTCACTTGGCTTATGGGCAAATGCTCAAAGGCTCCCGCAGCGGCTTTTTTTGCCGCATCACCCAAGTAGGCACTGTTGTGCTTAGGCAAAATAAGTCCGGAAGCACCAAGGCCATACAGCGTGCGAGCAAGGGTGCCCACATTGCCTGGGTCTTGCACTTGGTCTAAGGCCACAATAAGGGGAAAGGGCGCGTGCAAAGCCTTTTCCAAAAGCTCCTGCAAGGGGGTTGTGGTCATGGCCCCAAGGCGAGCAACAACACCTTGATGTTGCGCACCGCACATGCGGTCCAGCGCTACGCCATCCACCAGTGAAAAGCGAATGCTGTGGGCGCGGCACAGGTCAAGCATAAGAGAAGCTTCAGCATGGCGCAGGCCTTTTTTAAGAAAAAGAGTGTCCACGCGCTGCGGCTGAGATTGTAAAAGTTCAAGCACTGGCTTGATGCCCGCCAAGAGTGGGGCGTTTTTAGAAGCTAGGTTTTTCATATAATGTCCAAGGTTGGATTTTTAAGATGTCTTGTTAGGCATCATAAGAGGGGTAGTTATGTCAAGTAAAGTCTTTTTGAAGCAAGAAAAAAAGCAGTATGCCTTTACGGTATGGTCCCTTTTTCTTTGTACAATGATTTTTCTTGGAGGTTGCAGTTCAAAGACTGTAGAAATAACTCCGCCTAACTACAAGCAAGGCTCTGTGGCTGATGCTAAATTAAGTGCCAAAGAAAGACAAATCTTTTATAAAACAGGTCAGCTTGATAAAGACCTTCCTCAAGTTGCTCTTCCTTCTGTGGCAAAGCAATACAGCCATTTTTTGTATGGTGGTCGCAGAACCATGGAAGTATTTTCTCAGCGAGCAGAAGATTATTTAGGCCATGCGCGTCAAATCTTTCGTGAAAAAGGTATGCCAGAAGAGTTAGCTTATCTTGCCATCGTAGAAAGTGGGTATAAGCCCACCGTAAAATCCCATGCTGGAGCTTTAGGTACGTGGCAGTTTATGCCCTATACAGGGAAGATTTACGGCTTACGTCAAGACAGCTGGCTTGATGAGCGCCTTGATCCATACAAATCTGTGGAGGCTGCCGCCACATATTTGAAGCGTTTACACGGCTATTTTGACGACTGGCTTTTGGCTGTAGCAGCCTACAATGCTGGTGAAGGAAAGATTGGTCGTGCGCTAAAAGCTACCGGCGCTAAAGATTTCTTTACCTTGGTACAGCGTAACCATACTTTAAGTCATAAAATGCAATTACGCACCGAAACGTTAGTTTATGTGCCGCGTTTTCTTGCTGTGTGTAAAATCATGCGCAACCTAAGCCCCTTAGGATTTGAAAAGGTAAATCACAACCAACAGCCTGAGTACGCCCGTATTACGGTGCGCCCCAAGACCAACTTAAAGGGTCTTGCCAAAGCTTCCGGTCTTTCTTGGTCTGAATTTCGCGCACTCAATGCCTCGCACAAAAAAGCGGTGACACATAGCAAGTACAGCACGTATGTGTATGTGCCCCATGGCAAAGTGCATGCAAGTAAAAGTTATGCCTCCAGCGCCAGTAATCGTGTGGTGGCTTCTACCACAAAGTCACAAAGCAACTCTAAAGGGGCAAGCTCCTATAAGGTAAAGTCCGGCGATACGCTTTCTGCCATAGCTGTACGACACAACCTTTCCGTGGCGCAGCTTGCTAAGCTTAATGGAATGTCCTCTTCTGCAAAGATTAAGGTTGGGCAGGTGCTTAAGGTAAAGGGAACACCTTCGCGCACTGTGGCCTCCACTTCCTCTAAAGCCGGAAAAATGACTTCCTACAAGGTGAAAGCTGGCGAGAGTTTGTCTGGGGTTGCGCACAAACATAATACCACTGTGGCCGCTCTTATGAAAGTGAATAAGCTTAGCGATGCGTCGAAAGTGCGTGCAGGGCAAGTTTTAAAGGTGCCTGCAGGTAAGACTGTAGCCGTAGCCCGTGTGCACGTGGTGAAATATGGCGATACCGTGGGTGGCATTGCACAGCGTTATGATCTTTCCACAGCGCAACTTTTAAAGTTAAATAAGAAGAACTCTACCAATATTCGCGAAGGCGAAAAGCTTTTAGTGTCCATGCGCTAAGATGCTATATAATGGATTTATGAAGGAGAGGTTGTAAGGCTTCTCCTTTTTTTATGTGTAAGAATGTTGATAGCATGTCATAAAAAGACAAATGTTCCCTTCCTGTAAGTTTAGGTGGAAAAAGTTTGACACCGTAAGTTGCATACCGTATACAATGCTAAACGAGATGAAAATTTTCAAAACAGGAGTCAGTATGATTGATATAACCATGGGCTTTGACGGAAACTTTGGCGAATATGGCGGGCAATTTGTCCCTGAGGCTTTACAAGTGGCGCTCAATGAAGTGGGTGAGGCCTTTTTACGGTATAAGGATGATCCGCAATTCATAGCTGAGCGTCAGCACTATATGAAAAATTATCAAGGGCGCGAAACCCCTATCTTTTTTTGTGAACAATTAACCAAGAAATGCGGCGGCGCACAAATTTGGTTGAAGCGTGAAGACTTAAACCACCTTGGTGCCCATAAGGTGAATAACACCGTGGGGCAAATTTTATTGGCTAAGCGTATGGGAAAAAAACGCATCATAGCCGAAACCGGCGCTGGGCAGCATGGTGTAGCTACAGCAGCTACGGCGGCCCTTATGGGGATGGAGTGCGTCATTTACATGGGTCAAAAGGATATTGAGCGCCAGCGCCTTAATGTGTTTCGCATGGAAATGATGGGAGCCAAAGTGGTGGCAGCCACCAAAGGCTACCAAGGGCTTAAAGATGCGGTGGATATGGCCATTGAAGATTTAGTGCAAAATATGGACAGCACCTTTTACTTG
>CAYJNG010000063.1:0-13429 GCA_964371505.1 uncultured Desulfovibrionaceae bacterium | reverse complement strand
CGCACATAAGGTCAAAGCCAATCCAAATACCCCAAGGGTAGTTATCGTCAAGGTTTGTTACAGCGCCAATGCCTTCTGTAAAACGAACATACGTAACAACAAGCCCCACAATAAGGATGATAGCTGTAAGAATATTTCCAAAGGTAGGCCGTAAAAACGGGCTCATATTAAAAAGCTTATCCTTGGTAGGGATGACTATGTGATGATCTGCGTGATCGGTATGATGCATACTACGCGCCCTCCCCTGGCTTCTTTTCTTCGCCTTGCTTATCTTGTGTGCAACCGCAACAAGATTGTGATGCCAGAATGGCTTCTTTTACCTTGGCGGCAACTTCTGCGCCTTGTTCGGCTTCAATTTTTTCCATGGCAGCCTGTAGCTGTGCATCAGCCTTGGCTTTGGCTTCCTTAGTGGCGGCTTTTTCTCTGGCTTCTTTAAGCTTGGTTATGCCATAAGCACCGGCAAAAAGCACAGGCCAAAAACCAATTATCATGGGCACAGATCCTAAAGCTCCGGCAGTAAGTTCACCCATGGGGCGATTGCCAAGCTCTGTATTTTGCCCAAGTTTACTTGGTTCCACACCAGAAAGCGTCATCCATGCTGTACCTCCGGCATCACTTTCGCCATAGATATAATCCACGTACTTACCGGGATTTTTCTCTATACGATTACGAGCCACTTTAATAAGGTCGGAGCGCTTACCAAAGGTTAAAGCATCCATGGGGCAGCCTTCTACACAGCCTGGTAAAAGACCTTCTTTTAAACGCGGCTGACAAAAAGTGCATTTGAGGACAAGAGGGTCAAAAGCTTCTTCGTATTGAAAGCCTGGCACATAGAAAGGACAAGCCACCATACAATAACGACAACCCACACATTGACTCCCTTCATAGCTCACAGAGCCATCGGGGTTTTTCTTAAAACACTGGGCAAAACAAGCCGAAGCGCATGCAGGGTCATTACAATGCAAGCATTGTAATTTACGAAACACATCCTGCCCTTCCACTTGATAGCGGTTTACCACTGTCCATGCAGCGGCGGAGGTGCGGCGCTTGGTGTGGGTTACGCTTAAATCACTAAAGGGTTCTTGAGGCATGGGCAGGTCATTGACCTTTTGACACGCCTTTTCACATTGACGGCAGCCGATACAACGTGTGGTATCGTGCAATACGCCAAAACTGTCCTTAAAGTAGGGGTAGCTTACAGCTCCGGCCGCATCGGCCACTTTAGCTGTGCCAAGGGCAGAAGCCACACCCGCACTTCCCAAAAATGTAAGGAATTTTCTGCGATTCATTCTGTGCTCCTCCTTGCGCTACTTGCGTACCTGATGACAGGTGGTACAAGATGTATTTTGCGGACGAGCCACCTTCATGGCATCGTGGCAAGACATGCATTGTAAGTGGTAAGCAGCCTTTAAAGCCGGACGTTCTGGTGTGCTTGGGTCAATCTTAGGAGAGTGACAAGTTACACACTTAGGCGGCGTTAAAGAGGCTGGGCTTTGGTGGTGGCACGCACCACAAAGAGCGAGGGGCTCATTATGGAATGCAGCAGCTAGCTTATCCTCACCAATACGTTTCACAAGAGAACTGTAATGACGCTTATGATTAAAGAGATTTCCTTCGTACTCGCTGGAAATACCGTCAATGCGTACCTTTTGAGGAATTTTGTGAGGATCAAGCGCTGTAGCTTTTTTCTGTTCGCGTTGGAACACGGTCTCTGTCGCTAAAGCTAAATTTTCCTCAGCATCAAGCTCGCCTTGAACACCTTGCATAAATTGCGCCTTGGTCATCTTAGGAGTGACGTCATGGCAGGAAGCGCAGTACGCTTCATTACGCGGCGGTGTAGGTATGATGGAGTGACAGCCGGCACATTCGCGACGCTCAAGATTTTGCGTATGACAGCTCACACAGCTTGCAGGAGTAGTAGCATCTCCACTACGTTTAGCAATATTTGTAGCATGCATGGCGCGCTCTAAGGTCACAAAGTTCCCTTCAGCCGTACCTTCCACAGTGTGACACGATGAACATGCCACTGTATCACCGGTATGGTGACACGATTCACAATTTTCTACGGCATTTTCATGCACATAGTGGTTAAACACAACGGGTCGCATCCCTGCCCCAAAAGGACTGGGCTTTTCCGTCACTGGAAACATAACCATGGCCGATGGCGCGCCGCTATCCGTGGGCTCCAACTCCGGAGCAGCTTTGGCCACAAAGGCTAAACTTACCATCCCCGGCACAGCCACAGCAAGCACTACCATTGCACGCAAACATCGTAGCAGTGATTTACCATTCCTCATGCACTTGTCCTTGTTGAATATGGTTCCCTTTGCCCTACTACATCCTCTCACGCCTGCCAATAAACAGTACGCGTTTGACCCCATCCATAAAGTCAATCGCATTAGGGCACTATCATTAATGTGACAAGCTTACGCTACTGGTAGGTTTTCGTCAAGTAATCATGTATTTTAAAATAGCTTTTTCATTATGTTTTTTGAAATCGGAAAGAATACGTGATTTTTTTCACTATCGCAAGGCTTATTTTTATTCTTTGGATTCCTTGCATAGACAAAAAGGAAAAAACAAAAAAATAAGAAGAAAGGAATACGTAGAAAAAGAAACTTAAGAGGCAGAAAAAGCCCGTATGGCTTGCAGCATACCCTGTACATCTTGCGTATCAAACCATTGCAAGTTTTGCACAGCCCGAAACCATGTCAGCTGTCTTTTGGCATAAGCCTTGGTATTTTTAGACCAAAGCTCAAGAGCTGTAGGCAGCGGCACCCCTTTGCAAAAATGCGCATGTAGCTCAGCACAGCCAATGCCAGACCATCCTGCTGCCTTGGCATCAGTACAATGCTGCAAAGCTGTTTGCGCTTCTTCCAAGGCACCAGCCTCAAGCATAAGTTTTATGCGTGCATCTAACCTTGGGCGCAAAGCATCTAATGTGGTATCTATACCTAGGTAAGGGCCGCGCACATGGGGTATTCTGGGGGCATTTTCATGCCACCATGTGAAAGTTTTCCCAGTGGCAGCATATACCTCGAGCGCACGCACCACCCTTTGCTTATCATTGGGGTGAATTTTCGCTGCATAATCAGCATCTACCACGCTCAGCTCTTTATGGAGCACAGGTGAACCCAGCTTGTTACATTTTTGCACAAGTTCAGAAGAGATAGCCGCATCCACAGAGGGAATATCTGCCATGCCTTCCAATAAGGTCTTAAAATATAAACCTGTTCCACCTACAAGAATGGGTAATCTTCCCCTTTCTGTAATATCTTGCACCACAGCCATGACTTTATCGGCAAAACGCCCTGCAGAAAGCTTTTCTTCCGTAGATAAAAACCCGTACAAATGATGCGGACACACCGCCAATTCTTCAGCGGAAGGTTGCGCGGTAATTATGGGGAAATCTTTATACACTTGGCGCGAGTCAAGATTCACCACTTCACCATGGAGAGCTGTGGCCAAATGCAATGCGGCTGCTGTCTTACCGGCACCTGTGGGGCCGGCAAGGCATACAACAAAAGGAATGGACATCATGAAATGCGAAAGCCCCCAACAGACGGAGAAAGGCAAGGAGTACCTTGGCGCACCTCACCAGCTTCATACTTAGCTCTGAGGCGCTGTAGTACATGTTCTGGTACAAGCCCATCCACATCGCCACCATGACTGGCAGCGGCCTTTATGATGGTTGAGCTGATATACAGCCACTGGTAGTCTGTCATAAGGAAAACAGTTTGGATTTGATGCGCAAGCTTGCGGTTCATCAGCGCTATCTGAAACTCATACTCAAAGTCTGACGTAGCTCGTAAACCGCGTAAAATAATATGCGCGCCCACCTTGGCCACATAATCTACCAATAAGCCGGAAAAAGGCTCCACCACCACGCCTTCAATACCGTGCACAGCCTCCTTGGCCATTTCCACACGTTCTTCAAGGGTAAAAAGCGGCGCTTTGGGAGTATTATCCGCCACAGCTACTATAATTTCGTCAAAAACTTCATGCCCACGCTTAATGAGGCTCACATGCCCATTGGTTATGGGGTCAAAAGTACCAGGGTAAATTGCTAAACGCTTGTTACGACTTGCCATAAAATTACTCGTGTTTGTCCAAAAGAACGCTCTGTGAGAACTTCCAGTTGAGGGTGAGCCTTTTCGCTGTCAAATTCCACGGCAGATTCCACCTCTGCCGTAATAATACCATCTTCCTGCACCCAACCTTGACGCAAAAGCGCCGTTAAGGTGGCAGGCAGAAAGTTTTTGCCATATGGTGGGTCTATAAACACCACATCAAATTTTTGCGTACTGCGCTTGCCAAGCACCTTTAGCACATCGTCTTGTCGTATACGGCAAGAACTTTCAGAAAGGCCCAAAGTGGCTGCGTTTTGTTGCAAACACTTCACCGCTTGAGGCGAACTTTCCACAAGCACCGCTTCTTGAGCTCCGCGGCTTAAACATTCAAAAGCTAAAGAACCGCTACCGGCAAATAAGTCCAGCACAGTACTAGCAGACCACACCACCCCGCGCGCTTCCAGCATGGAAAACAAAGACTCACGCACACGCGACATGGCAGGCCTATAGCCTGGCCCTTCCACTGTTTTAAGAGTACGGCCCCTAAAGGACCCTGATATAATACGCATTATAACCTTTTAAAATGTTTTTCTATTTCATAATTTAATGTTTGAATACTGCCAAGCAACTCTGCTTGATCCACCTTGGATTTTTCGCCAAGTGTATTCATCTTTTTAATAAGCTCAGCCATATTGGCCATAAGAGCTTGTTGCAAAGACACCACATCCATAAATACTTCCGGTTCAGGCGCAGCCTCACCAATATCAAGAGAAATGGCATTACCGTCTAAGGTAATTTCATCAAGATAGTTGGGTATGGCCACATGAACAGCGTAGGCTTGGCGCAATTTTTCCGCCAATACTTTTTGCGACTGCTCTTCCCCGTGCACCAGTAAAACTTGACTTCCCTCTTTGAGGGCATCTTTTACCCACTCCACCAACTGCCCTTGACCGGCATGGGCAGAAAAGCCCCCAATGGTAACAATATTGGCAGTAATGGGAATATCATCCCCAAAAAGTGAAATGGTGGCGGCCTTTTCTACAATTCTGCGCCCCGGCGTTCCCACACCTTGATAGCCCACAAAAACAATGCTGGCGCCTTCTTTGTACAAATTATGCCGTAAATGATGACGAATACGCCCCGCATTACACATGCCACTGGCAGAAATAATAATGGCTGAGCCTGTCATTTCATTAAGCATGCGCGAATCTTGCACGTCCATGCTATAATGCAAATTGGGCAACTCAAAAGGATTTTCCCCTTGTGCTAATAAAGCCTTAGCGTCTTCATCAAAAAGATCAGAATATTTTTGAAAGACTTCCGTAGCACGAATGGCCATGGGACTATCCACATAAATGGGCATGTCGTCGGGTAATCTGCCATCGGCTGCCAGCTGATGTAAGCAATAAAGCAACTCTTGCGTACGCTCCACAGCAAAGGCCGGAATAATAACTTTTTCTCCGCGCTCATGGCTGTACGCAATGGCGCGAGCAAGCTCATCGGTGGCATTGATGGACGTATTATGCTCTCTATCGCCGTAGGTTGACTCTAAAAATATATAATCTGCCTTGGGCGGCATTTCTGGATCTCTCACAATAAGCGCATGGGCTCGGCCCAAATCTCCAGAAAAAACCACGGTGGTGGTTTTGCCTTCTTCTGTTACTTCAAGGTACAAAAAGGAAGAACCTATAATGTGGCCTGCATCGTAAAAGGTCACTTTAATGCCTGGGTGAGGCTCAAAGGTAGCGCCGTATTCTACAGGGCTAAGCAGGGGCAGGGTTTTAGTCACATCCGCCGTCATATATAAAGCTTCAGGGGCTCTACCCTTACCACGCCTTTTATATTTTTCTGCCCTTTGGCGCGCTTCTGTTTCTTGAATATGCGCGCTATCAAGGAGCATAATTTCTAGTAAATCTTTCGTAGGTGAGGTGCAGTATACAGCCTTTTTAAAGCCCTCTTTCACCATGCGTGGCAAAAGGCCAGAATGGTCAATGTGCGCATGCGTCATTAAAATAAAGTCAATATGACTGGCCCTATACATGGCTGTTTCACGGTTGCGCTCTTCAATGGTCTTATTGCCTTGATGCATGCCGCAATCCACAGTGAAGCGCGCGCCGCAAGCTTCTATCATATAGCAAGAGCCTGTAACTGTTTGCGCAGCACCCAAGAATTGAATTTTCATAGCTCCCCCTTATCAGCCTGTTGCAAAAGTCGTTTTTGCGCTGACAACGCAGATTGCACTTTTTCAACGGACCGTTATATAAAAACCAACAGCCTTTACCTACACAGCGTCAAGTAATTATGCCGCGTTCAACAGAAAAATGCAAGCACATTAAATACGTTAGCAACATATCATTTTATAAAATTCTTGCTTTAAAAAACCCCATTTGCTTGATTATTGTTTACTTTAGTGCTTTATTATGTTTAAAGAAAGTACGCATTACATATCATAAACCCTTTTACCTTTTGTAAGGACAACTCATGCCGCAACATCAAACAAGCATTGATGAACTTACCTCCAGTACCGAATCTTGGCGCGTTATACGTATTTTAGCAGAAATAGCCACAGCTTTTGACAAGCTAAATTCTATAGATAAGCATTGTATTTCTATTTTTGGTTCCGCACGTACCGCGCCTACGCACCCTCACTATCTTGCTGCGGAAGAAATTGCACGCTTACTTGTGGAAAGCGGCTATGGCGTTATTAGCGGTGGTGGCCCAGGCATCATGGAAGCTGCCAACAAAGGCGCCTCAGAAGCGGGCGGCCCCTCCATTGGTCTTGGCATTGAACTGCCCCACGAGCAAGGCTTTAACCCCTATGTACAAACCAAATGCGAATTCCGCTACTTTTTCATTCGTAAGCTTATGTTTGTGAAGTATGCCATGAGCTATGTGGTTATGCCTGGAGGCATGGGTACCATTGACGAACTTTCTGAAGCTTTTGTGCTTGCTCAAACAGAACGCATTAAGCCCTTCCCCATCATTCTCTATGATTCCCAATATTGGGGAGGTTTCCTTGATTGGCTTAAAGGTTCCATGGTGGAAAATGGCTATATTTCTGCAGATGAAATTGACGAACGCATCATCGTTTGTGACACACCCGAAGATGTTGTAAAAATTATTAAAAGACGCGTTATTGTATAATGACTTTTTCGCTTAAGCCCGCAAATTCCATTGTAAGCATGGAGCTTGCGGGCGCCATTCCTCCTGCCCCGAAGGGGCACACTTGGCATGACCTCATGGGCCTTGCCCTTGAGCAAGCAAAGCTTGCCGCCGCCATGAATGAAGTCCCCGTAGGTGCCGTGCTTGTGCATACTACAGGGGAAATTCTTGCCAAGGTGCATAATAAGCCCATTGCCTTGCACGATCCCACAGCCCATGCCGAAGTACTGGCCTTACGAGCAGCCGGTGAAAAGCAACAAAACTATCGCCTTGCTGATACTGTTTTGGTGGTAACCTTGGAGCCTTGCCTTATGTGTACAGGGGCCCTTGTGCACAGCCGCGTGCAGGGAGTGGTGTACGGCGCTGCAGATAGAAAATCCGGTGCCATTAGTTCCTGCTGCGAGGGGCTTGAGCTCAGTTTTTTGAATCACAAAGTATGGCATATGGGAGGAGTGCGTAGTGAGGAATGTGCAGGGATTTTGACGGAGTTTTTTCGCAGGTAATATGTTGGGGGCTTCCTTAACTCCTATATCCTGTAAGGGCATCCTGCTTTAGTATTCTTTCATCGTATCAAAATCTTACGTAACATATTTTTTCTTTGTTCGCTCCCGCGAGGGGGTCAAGGTTTCTTGGGGGCTTTCGCCCCCGGCCAACCTTGACAATCCGCCTCCCCCTTTACAGTCTGGCAATGGCCTTTCCTTTCGGGGCTGTCTCCCTCGCTTCGCTCGTGACACGATCCCCTACAGGGCTTCGGTGTACAAGGTACACCTTCGCGGCATTGCCTAGACTTGTGCCCGCCCCTGCACCGCATTTTTCTAGCTACCATGCTCTTTTACCTAGTCCATAAAGCTTTTACCCATATACAGGCAATGCCTCACATCCATATGTCCCCTACCTTTCCCCCTTACTCCGCCCCCAGGCGTAGCAAAAAGCCCGCGGAAGTTCTTTTCTAACAATCAGAAGCGCTGACAAGTGCTTCGCGTTAGAAAAGAGCTTCCGTGGGCTTATATATTTAACACTTTATGCTATAACAGCACAAAACTACTCAACAATACAGCTTATAAAATACTCTTATCTATAAAAGCTACGCCCCCCTACTCCGTGGTACGTGTAACTTCTATAATATTGGGCAGTTTATTAATCTCTTCAATTAAAGTATACAATTGCTCCGCGTTACACACTTCCACCACGGCATCAATCTCTGACTTACCATCCACAGTATCAAAAGATTTGAGCTCAGAAATATTCACGCAGTCTTGAGCAAAAATGAGCGTAACCTTTGCCAAAAGCCCTTTTTCCGTGCGAGCCAAAATATGCACTCGGGCTTGATATGGCTTGTTGTCATCTTCACTGTCCCAATGCACAGAAATAAGACGCTCCGGCTCCATATTAACCACATTGGGGCAGTCACTGCGGTGTACGCTGGTACCAAAACCGCGGCTGATATAGCCAATAATGGAATCACCGGGTACAGGGTTACAACACTTGGCATAGCGCACAAGCACCCCATCCACACCGGAAAGGCTCACCCCTTCAGATTTCTTACTCTTGGTGTCTTTTTCTTTATGCTTTTCTCTTTCTTTTTGCTGTGCCTCAGGCCCCACAGCTTCTGGATGCAATACAGCATACAGCTTATTTAACACCTTACGCGGCGTATTATGCGCATAGCCCACAGAAGCAAACATATCATCGGTATTATCAAAATTCATATCCGATGCTACTATGGCTAAATGCCCATCTTTTAACGCCTTTGCCACGTTGAGGCTAAGCTTACGGCCTTCTTTTTCCAGCATTTCCTTACCTAAGGCAAGGGCGCGCGAACGCTCTTCCGTGCGTAAGTAATGCTGAATACGGCTACGCGCTTTGGCTGTTTTCACCATTTTCAGCCAATCCCTATTGGGATGGCGCGAATTATCGGTGACAATTTCCACAATATCACCATTTTTAAGTGGCGTACCCAAGGGCATAAGGCGCCCATTCACTTTGGCACCACAGCAATGATGCCCTACCTTGGTGTGAATATGGAAAGCAAAATCCAGCGGCGTGGCCCCTTCTGGCAATTCTTTAACTTCTCCGCGTGGCGTATAAACAAAGACCTCGTCTTTAAAAAGATCAAGCCGTAAAGAGTGCATAAACTCTTTAGAATCCGACTCATCTCTTTGACGTTCAAAAATCTCTCTAAGCCATGTGAATTGTTCAAGGTCTTTAGGGTTAACCTTACCTTTTTCTTTATAGAGCCAATGCGAAGCCACCCCATGTTCAGCTTGGCGGTGCATATCTTCAGTACGAATTTGTATTTCGATACGCTCCCCTTCTGGCCCAATAACAGTGGTGTGCAAACTTTGGTATCCATTGGCTTTGGGCATGGAAATATAATCTTTAAAACGTCCATGCACAGGGCGCCACTTGGAGTGCACAAGCCCAAGCACAGCATAACAATCGCGTACTTCATCCACCAGCACGCGAAAGGCCATAATATCGTGCATTTCGTCTAAAGTAACGGAAAGCTGTTGCATTTTTTTATGAATGCTGAACTTATGTTTAATGCGCCCATAGACAGTGGCTCTAATGCCATTTTCTGTAATAAGGTCTTCAAGATTGCGCACCACTTTATCAATAATCTTACGCTCCACAACCTGATTATCATCAAGCCATGCCGTAATTTGATTATATACATCGGGGCGTAAATACTTAAAACTCAAGTCTTCAAGAATTTGCTTAACACGGTGCAAACCAAGACGATTAGCTAAAGGGGCGTAAATATCCATGGTTTCTTGAGCAATGCGACGCTGCTTATGCGTTTTTTGAAAATCCAACGTTCGCATATTATGGATACGGTCAGCCAATTTTACCATGAGCACACGCAAATCATGGCTCATGGCCAAAATCATTTTACGGATGTTCTCCGCTTGTGCATCTTCCTTAGAATCAAAAGGAATAAGGCTAATTTTTGTAACGCCGTCTACAATATCAGCCACATCTTCGCCAAAAAGCTCGTCCAATTCCTCAATGGTGGCCTTGGTGTCTTCCACAGTATCGTGCAAAAGCCCAGCCACAATGGTAGCCTCGTCAAAGCCAAGCTCTGCTAAGGTGTGCGCCACAGCAAGAGGGTGGGATAAATACGGCTCGCCAGAAAGGCGTGTTTGGCCGGCGTGAGCGGTGGCCGCATACACATAAGCCTTTTGAATAAGTTCAAGCTTAGCATCCCCGTGATGCAAAGCAGCACTATCTAAAATTTCTTGAATACGTATCATATATCTACCTTTGCAACACAAAACTACGGCGTAAGTGCAGAGCGTTGCTCGTTTTTAGGAATCCACCACTTATCAAAATTATACATAATACCTGCTAAAGCTGCCTCTATGCCGCGAAAACGCGATTGCACTATAGGTAATGAGTACGGCACAAAAAGAAAGCAATAGGGCTGTTCTTCATGAAAAATTTCTTGCATTCTTGCATATAAGGCTTCGCGCTTGCGCATATCTGGTGTGGCACGAGCAGCTTCTAAAATGGAATCCACTTCATTGCTTTTGAATCGCGTAAAATTCAATCCGCCAGGCACAGCCTTAGAAGAATGCCACACTTCATAAATATCAGGGTCTTGAGCAATAGTCCATGCTAAAATTACTGCGTCAAACTGGGCCTTATCCACAAATTCTTTTATAAAGGCAGCCCACTCCACAGTGCGAATTTCCACTTTTATTCCAATATCTTTAAGCTGACTTTGAATAACAATGGCTGTTAAAATTCTTTGCTCATTGCCTTGATTGGTAAGTAAAGTGAAGGAAAAGTCTTTGCCATCTTTTTCCAGTATACCATCATTATTGGTGTCTGCAAAGCCTGCTTCGGCTAAAAGCTTTTTTGCCTGCGCTATATCCTGCGTTATGGGTTGCAAATTTTTGTGATAAGCCCAGGAACCAGGTTTATAAGGCCCAAAGGCAGTAACACCTTGCCCCATAAGTACTCCTTTGACAATACCCTCACGATCAATGGCATACGATATGGCACGGCGCACCTTAATATCTTGAAAAAAGGGATGCAGCATATTAAAGCCCATAAACACATATGCAGAAGATAAATATTTGTATTTACGATACATAGTATCCCAAAATTCGCCGGATGTACGTCGTAAATATTGCTGCGGGCTCAGCCCCATCATATCCAATTTGCCCGCTCTTGTTTCCAAAAACATGGTAGAGATATCAGGGATAATGCGGTAAACAACTTCTTGAATATAGGGCTCCCCTTCAAAATAGGTGGGGGAAGCCGTAAGCGTTATGGACGTACCCGGAACCCATGATGCCAAGCGAAACGGCCCTGCCCCCATGGGTTTGCGAGAAAAGGAAGTGGCGCGTAAATCCTGCCCTTCCAAAATATGCTTAGGTAAAATACCGCTCATCCAAGAGGATAACGCTCTGGCATAAAAGGCATCATAGCGCACTTCGAAAGAGTATTTATCTATTTTTTTAAATTCTTTTACAGCCATATAGCTTTCTGCGTACGGTGAGGCCGTTTTAGGATCTGTTACCACCTTCCACGTAAACTCCACATCGTCAGCGGTAAGCTCAGTGCCATCTTCCCACAATATGCCTTTGCGCAAACGAAAGCGTATAAGCTTACCTTCCTCTTCCATGCTATACCACTCTGCAGCGTAGGGCTCCACTTGCAAATTTTTATCATAGCGCAGTAAGGACACAAAAATATGGCTTGCTATCTCATGTGATGCGGAATCTGTCGCTAAATAAGGAATAAGGTTTGACGCTTCGCCTATACTGCCGGTGACAAAACGCCCCCCAGCCTCAGGTTGCGCAAGGTCTGTATTTTCTTGATTTATATTTTTTTCAAGAGTTGTACTATTTTTTTCAGTTTTTACTTGCGCACAAGTCTGGCTTGGCGTATAGGTAAATAAAGTACTCAAAAAAAGTAGTGCAACTGTAAATTTAATGCTTGTCTTTTTCCTAGGAAATAGGTAGGGAATAGTATACATAGCACTTCCGCCTTTGGTTTATAACGAGTTTCGCTGCATTAAGGATTTTCATTTCATGCTTTCTATTGAACAAATATGCTCATTTCGTCAGACGTAATAACTTGCAAAGGGTTTCTTCGCAAAGGTTTTATGACGCTATCTTTTGGATTCTTGACATCAAGCAACATGGATACATGTATTTTTTAAGTACATACAAAGCCTTATTTGTGATAAAATGTCAATGGTAGATTCCAACCTTACCTTTTAGATAAAAATACCGTTCGCATACAAAAGCGAACTTGGGAGTTCTTCAGCATGACGAGAGCTGAAAAAAACGCCGTTCGAAGTCTTGTACAGTCATTTACGCAAGACACTATCCCTGAATATATTAGGGATAGCGGGCAATATATACTTACCGAAAATGGCCTGCAAAGAACAAATATCACCCATGACGGTGACCTTTGGAAAATTGAAGGCACAGTACAAGGGGAAGATTTACAAGTCTACACCCCTACTCTTACCGTGTGCCTAAGTGACTATACCACCAAAGCCAGTTGTAACTGTTCTGAGTCTTTCACCTCTGTGTGTCGCCATGCAGCAGCTGTCACCTTGCAGTTACTCATTGATTTACGCGATGACGATAAGCAAGAAGAAGTTTTGCCACAACGTGCAGACTGGAAGCAAAGTTTTCGCTCCTTTTTTTCCACAGAAATGGAGCCAGAGGCAGGCCGTCACTATCTCATCTTCCGCTTTTATCCAGAGCCTGGCCGCCTTTCTGTGGCCTTTTATCGCGGCCGTCAAAATAAAACAGACATTTCTTCCGTACATGCCGAGATAACCCTTGAGCAAATCATCCGTAATCCCGAATGGTGCGAAATTTCTCCGCAATTGGTAGATGTGGCTCGTCAAATTGGACAACATCAAGACTATTACGGACATAAGGTAGAAATCCCCGAAGGTTTGGTATCTTGGTTCTTTTGGGCCATTCGCAATGAATATTACCTCTATTGGCGCGACAGTGAGCAAAGAAGCTTCATCGAAAATACGCACTTTGTGCTAAAATTAAAGCCGGAAATCAACGATGAAGGTTTACATTTTTCCGTATTGCTTATCCATGAAGGGCGCCCCCCCATTTCTCTTATGCACCAAGCCCAAGGCGATGAGGAAATAACCTTCCACGGACAAATCCCCATATGGGTTTGTCATAATAAAAGCTTTTTCCCTGTGCAAA
>CAYJNG010000062.1:0-13742 GCA_964371505.1 uncultured Desulfovibrionaceae bacterium | reverse complement strand
ACTGCGCCAATGGCTTCCCACAGATAAATGGGAAAATGTAGAGATTGAATAAATTCTAAGAGAGCGTGCATTCAAGCATGGTCATCGTTATAGATCTTAACTCGTCTGCGCATACATAAAGATAATAATTTATGCAAAATATACAGAAAACTTGGGCTCCAGTACAGTCTTTGTTGCTTGCTGTATCCACAGGCAGTGTCTTTTGTGGTATGGCTTTGTGGAGCTTGGATATTATACCTTATTTTATTTCTTGGATGCTCCCGCAAGCTCAATTCCATGTTCTTTTTGTGGGCTTTATAGCCTATTTAACTTCTTTTGTTTGGTTAGGTCAGGTAAAAAAAAATGCTCTTTTAGTGGGCTCCATAATAGCTTTTTGTTTATGGGTGCTTTTGCAAACGCTGTACTTAGAATCTTATTCCCCATATCCTGCACAAAACTCTCCTATGATTAGCGCATCCACAGACTTGCTGTATCCCATGCTTTTTATGGCATGGATGAGCATGCTGCTGGCTGCCATGCCGCGGGAGAAAATTATTCGTTATATGACCTTTGCTTTAGGTGTACATTTTTTTCTCAACGGCTTGCATATTTTTGGGGAAATTTTAGCCAATATGGGCGTCGTTTCGGTGAAGGATTTTCTCATTTCCATTAATGGCTACTTTCGCAAAGAGCTTGTGGTAGATAACTGGTGGCCGCCCTCTTACTATGAGGGACGTATACGCGGGCTACATGCAGAGCCGGCCTATCTTGGCGTGAGCATGATTACTGTAGTGGGCATGAGTTGGTATTTATATCAAAAAAACAAAGCATGGTGTTGGCTGTTGCCCATTGCGGGCCTGTTGCCAGTTTTTTTGCTGGCAAAAAATGCCACAGGGCTTTTAGGTTATGCTGTGCTCATGGCAGCTTTTGCACTGTATTTTTTGGCCATGCGTTTTACGTGGAAAAAAACTTTACTTGGTGGCGGCGTGGGGGCTTTATGCGTCCTTGGGGGCCTTGTATTTCTTTTGCAAAGTACTTTTTTGGGGGAAAAAATACAAAAAAGCACTGATGCAGCACACTCTGTGGCGCAATATATGGTGCAGACATTACAGGGACATACGCTTGCTCCCTTAGTCTTGAATCCGGAAGATGTAAGCCTTACTAAACTCTTTAATAGGCAGGCTGCCGCCATGGGAGATTGGGCCCTTGCCATGGAGCACCCTTTTGGCGTTGGGCTTGAAAGAAAGCAGGCTCTTTGGCAGGTTTTACGCTCCTCTGATTTAGCAGGCACAGAATTGCAAAACTGGGTAGCCAATGGAAGTGTGCCTTCCTCAACTATTTATGCAAGTTTGGCTTGTGAATTAGGCCTTGTGGGCTTATTTTTATTTTTTTTGCCTGTTGTTGTCGTTTTTGCTCAAGCCTTACGGCATTATTATAAAACGCGTGAAGTTTTTTCTTATACCATGGTGTGGGTGCTTGTGGCTTATTTGGCCATATTTTTAAGCTGCACGCTAACAACGGCTTTTTCCTTTATTTACTGTATGGCTTTTTGCTACGCAGCCACCAAAACAGAGCGTAGCTCAGTTGTTTGTAGTGCGTGATTTTGCCTCATACGGTTAAAGTATTGCCTAAGGGCGCAGCTTAACGTATGGTCTGCCCATGCAAATAGAATTGTACGTATGCTTTATGCACCCAGAAGTGCAAGACCTTTATGGCGGCGCGCCAGCGTATGCCACTGAACAATCTGCTGGTATGGACCTACGGGCGTGCTTTGTAGAAGAGAGTTTTTGCTTAGAACCAGGGGCTAGGGCTTTGATTCCTTCGGGTATTGCTGTGCAGCCTGTGGCTTATGGCGGGGCACAGGTGGCAGGTTTTGTGTATTCACGTAGCGGCCTTGGTGCAAAGAAGGGTATAGTTGTGGCACAAGGTGTGGGCGTTATTGACGCTGACTACCGCGGTGAAATTATGATTATGCTCTTAAATACCACCACTGCTCCTTATATCATAAAGCGTGGTGAGCGCGTGGCGCAAATTGTTTTTCAGCCCATTGCAAAGGCTTCCGTACATGTGCGTGATAAGCTTGAGCTAAGCCAAAGAGGGCATGGTGGCTTTGGGCATACAGGGAAGGTATAAACTTTTTTGTCATACACATGATGACAAAAAATGTAGGTATTCGGTTTATTTTATAGAAAATTGCACATAAAGCACCCCATAACGTCTTATGGTGTGGGGTGTAGATATGTCCTTTAGGAGAAGATTATGACTCAGGCTTCAGCAGCATTTACGGCCATGAAAGAGAGAGAAGAAAAATCCTTATGCCGCACATATGGGCGTTATCCCCTTGCCATTGTACGCGGTAAAGACTCCTTGCTATGGGACGCAGACGGTAAAGAATATATAGACTTACTGGCCGGTATAGCTGTTACGGGTCTTGGGCATTGCCATGACGAAGTGGTAAAAACCCTGCAAACTCAAGCAGAAAAGCTTTGGCATGTAAGTAATTTATTTTACCAAGAAGAACAGCTGGACTTGGCAGAAAAACTGCTTTCTACCTGCCATATGGATAAGGCTTTCTTTTGTAACTCCGGCGCCGAAGCCAACGAAGCCGCCTTTAAATTGGCACGTCGTTACATGCGTAAAGTAAAAAATCGTGACGCTTACGAAATTATTACCTTAAGCGGTGCCTTTCACGGGCGTACCTTGGCTGCTGTGGCCGCCACAGGGCAAGAGCGCTTTCAAGATGGTTTTGCCCCCATTCCTGAAGGTTTTACGCAAGTGCCTTGGGGTGATATGCAAGCCTTACGTGATGCCATTGGCCCGCAAACAGCTGGGGTATTCTTTGAGGTGGTGCAAGGCGAGGGTGGTATTCGCCCCATGACTGAGCAATACATTAAAGATATTGAAGCCCTTTGCCGCGAAAAAGATATTCTTTTCATGGTGGATGAGGTGCAAGGGGGCTTATGCCGCACCGGAAAATTTTGGGCTTTCCAAAACTTTGACGTGAAGCCAGATATTTTAACCATGGCCAAAGCCCTTGCCAATGGCTTGCCCATGGGCGCCATGCTCACCACCAATACCGTGAATCCTGGCTTTGAAGCAGGAAGCCACGCCACAACTTTTGGCGGCGGCGCTTTGGCTTCTGCTGTGGCAGCTACTTGTGTGGATATTATGCTTCGTGATGATCTGGCGCAAAGAGCAGGGGCCCTTGGTGCCTCTTTTATGAAAAAGGTACAAGATTTATCCCAAAGCCTGCCCGGCACCATTAAGGAAGTGCGTGGTCTTGGCCTTATGATAGGCATTGACCTTGCCGTCCCTGGTAAGCCAGTGTGGGATGAGCTTTTAGAGCGAGGATTTATTTGTAACCTGACACAAGATACTGTGCTGCGCTTGCTCCCTGCTTTAACAGTGGAAGAAGAGCAATTAGATGTATTCTTAGCCACTTTGGCAGATATTTTACGTAAGCAATAATAACAAGCACTGCAAAGTGCTAAGAGATATAAAAAAGCCATGCCCCTATGTGAAGGACATGGCTTTTTTGCTGTCTTATTGTAGGTGTTTACAAGTCACACTTATGGAATTTTTGTATTTGATACTCTGTGCCAATCTTAGAGACTTCTTCAATAAAGTTAGCAATATGAATTTGCTGTAAATGCTGCGTCCATGATTCTCTGGACTCCCACTCTTCATAAAGCATAAATTTTTCCGGCGTTGTAATGTCTTGTATTACATAGGATTTTATGCAACCATCCTCTTTTCGCGTGAGAGAAATCATGTGGGCGCTATGGGCTAAAAATTGCTCATGATTTTCCTCAGGCACTGTGGCATACCCTATAATGGTGATTTCTTTGGCGCTCATTACATTCCTCTTTGAACACGTATAGTATGTATAAAAAAAGTAGCTATGCTAAAATCCCTGTTAGGATATGGTAAAGTGAATTCTTAGGCAAATGCTTTTGTGAAAAAAACACGATTTTTGATTAAGCTTCACTATTTGGCAGACCATAGAGCGCGCCCTTTTTTAAGGCTTACGCGCCCAAGGGCTAAAGCTTTGCCCTGAAGGCTTAAGTAAAGGCCGGTATCTCGTCCTTGCAAGCCTGTTTGGAGGCTTTGCCCTTGTAAAAGCGCGCGCACCTCGTTAAGGCTTTCTAGTACTAAAGCTTCTTGTGGTGGCAGAGCAGGCATGAGAGCGCGACAGCGCGGCGCAAGGCGAATGCCATCGCCCATGAGCTTACCCAAGGGGGCCGCTTGCCATTGCAAAGCTTGCGGTACAATATTTGCCGCAGCTTTGGGGATAAAACGGGCCGTATCGCCAAAAAGACCTATTTGGCCTTGAGGCAGTAGGGAAATATCGGTGCACGGGCTAGCTAGGAGCTCCTTGTTAAGCGTTTGTGGTATGTTAAAAGGAGTATGCTCCTCTTCTTCTTGTGGGGGCGTGGCGCTGAAAGGTTTGCGAAATTTAGCAATGTAAAAACCTTGCGCTTGCGAACGCTCACCGTCCACACGCAATGTGCCTGCACCATAAGGGCCGTATGATGCGGCATCTTCCCACACAAAACCTGCAAAAAAGGGCAGCGGCATAAGCTCAAAGCCCAGCTCTTCCACAGCAAAGCGCACTTGATCTTCATTTTCCTGCACATTGGTGGTGCAGGTAGAATAGACTACCTGCCCTCCTGGGCGTAAGAGAGCAAAGGCTTTTTGCAAGAGTAACTGCTGTAAGCCTATGAGTGGTTTTACTTTATCGCCATGCCATAAGGTAAGCACGTTGGGATTTTTTTCTACGGTGCCCCAGCCGGAACAAGGCGGATCTAACTGAATAAAGTCCAACGAATTGGTAGGCAGCGGTATGGCCTCTCCTCCATAGGAACATGTGCTCACATGTATAAAAGAAAGGCTTTGCATGTTGGCACGTAGGGTAGCAAGGCGTGGTTTAGCCGGTTCATTACCAAGCACAAAGGCCTGCTTGCCTGCCAATTGCCCTAAAAAGCCTGTCTTGCTACCAGGGCTTGCGCACATGTCTAATATGGCAGGGTTTTGCGTAAAGGCGGAGCTTTGCAGCGTTTCTTCGTTGAGTAAGGCCAAGGGCGGCAGCATGGAAGAGCGGTCTTGAATGTAAATTAAGCCAAAAATGGCAGCAAGGCTAGATCCCAAAGGCTTGGGTTCCACCGTTAAAATGCGGCACCAAGGGGAGAAGGGTTCCGGCTCAAAAGCATAGCCTTCGGCCTGTAGAAGGGCTTCTACCAATGGGATGTTGTTGGCATCACTTACAATGCGAAAGGAACGTAGCATACTATCTCTTTTTTTATGAAGGACTAATAAAAAGCGAAGCTTTGCATAAAAAGCTAAGCACCTTTATGTGAAGCTGCGCTTATGGCGGAGCATAAGGAATAGTGCGCCGAAAGGCAATACAAGACCTTGGAACTTGAGCGGCAGGGGCTGTTTTTGCATGCCATGCTACAGAAGGTAAAAATTTTTACAAAGTTAGCAAAAATGGGGCTTATGGGACAAGATTTTTGTACCCGTGAAATGGATCGCTTAAAATTATTAAAAAACGGGGTGTTATGTATAATAACTTTCGTGAAAACATATGATGGTAAAGCTTGCTATAAAGGGCCTCTATAATGTATAAGGCGTGAATTAGAGATGAAATTCTCGCACCGTAAGGAGATTTTATGAAAATAACATTGCGTATTGCTTTTGTAGCCATGATGACACTTCTTTGGGCTAGCATAGCGCTTGCTGCCAAATCCGTTGTGGTACTACCCTTTACTGTAAACGCCCCTCAAGGCTATACATATTTGGGCAAGGCTGTGCCTTCTACTCTTGCTTCTCGACTAGAGTGGCCAGGGCATGTGAGCATTTTATTAAACTCCAATGCCAAGGCTCCTGCCTCTGCCGCCGCCGCTGCACAAGTGCAAAAGGCTGCCGGTGCTAACTATGTGGCTTGGGGCACTGTAGACATCGTAAACAACAATGCCACACTTAATGTGGTCATGCGCGATGCTTCTGGTAAAGAGTACAAACGCTCTGCACAAAGCACTTTAGGTAACCTTATTGGTGCTGTGCAAAATGTAGCAGACGGTTTTAGCAGTGAAGTCTTTCAGCGTCCTGCTCGTCCTAAGAGCACCCCTGCCTATCAAGGCGGTGGTAATGGCCCTGTAAATCAAATGAATCCTGGCATCGTGGTTAACGAAACTACACAGCAAGGTGTCTATCTTAATCCGCAATTCCGTTATCAAGGTTCCGGCACAGAAGATGGTTCTCGCTTGCGCAGCACCGCCTTACCTTATAATATGGTAGACTTTGTGGTGGGCGACTTTAGCGGCAATGGCAGAACAGAAGTGGCCGTACTTGGCGACCATAAATTACATGTTTATGATTGGAACGGTGGCAAGATGCAAGAAAAAGCATCTGTGTCCTTAGGTTTATCCAATCAAGCCTTTGTTCTTCGTAAAATTCCCCTTGCAGGCCGCGGCGAAAAGCTTGTGGTAACTACCTTTGGTGAAGAAGATAATAAACCCCTTTCTTATATTTTTGCCTTTGATGGCAATGCCCTTCGTGAATATGTAAAGCCTACGTACTACTTCTTAAACGTAGTGGCCATGGCTCCATCCTTTACGCCTACCCTTGTGGCACAAGGCTGGGATAGCTTAAAGCTGTTCCGCTCCGGTGTGCATTTGGCCAATGTGAGTGGCGGTGTTGTGAGCCTTGGTGGTAAAATTAAGTTGCCTACTGGCACCAATCTATTTAGCTTTGCTTGGATGCCTGCTGGTGCGCAAGGCGATGGTGATAAGCTTGTGACCTTTAGCCCAGAAGAGCGCATCAATGTGTTCAGCGCACGCGGCGAAAGAATGCATCAAACCATGGATAAATTCTCCGGTTCTTCTGTGGGCATGGTGCACTACAAAGGCATAGAAGGCCTTGGTGTGGATAAGAAATATCAAATTCCTAGCCAATACTATGCCCCCATGCGCTTAAATGTGGTGGACCTTGAAGGCCGCGGCGAGTATGTTATCCTTATCAACAAGCCCGTATCCACCGCTGCAGAAATTTTTGAAAATTACCGCATGTTCCCCCAAGGCGAAATTCATGCCTTATTCTGGGATGGCGTAGGCCTTGGCCTTAAGTGGAAGACACGCCGCATCCGTGGTTCTGTGGTGAACTCCGACGTGGGCGACTTGAATAATGATGGAATTCTTGACCTTGTGGTGGGCTTAAATACACACCCCGGTGCCCTTGGTGTGGGTAGCCGCAAAGGTGTGCTTATGGCCTATCCTTTAGATGTAAGTCAAAGCAACCCATATATTGCTCCAGACGTCAGTGACTTTAATAGCACAGGCAGATAGGAATAAAGCGTTATAGTAAAAGCCCATTCATTACGTCAATGAATGGGCTTTTTTTGTGATGCAGAAAGCTTCGTAAAGCGAGTTCTTTTTATTTTAATACTCTATGCAATTTGTATATACATGAGCTAGAGTACAAAGCTCATGGTACGTTATGCAAAGTATTTGTCGGTATTTTTGCTGTGTTCTATTCGCCTTGAGCCAGTAAGGAGTCGTGGGCGTCTAAATCATAAAAGCCATGTACAATGAAGGGCAATTTATAATCTGCTACAGCGTCAAAGCGGATGAAGCCCATGGTTTTCCCTTCTGGGATGGCAGAAAAAGGCACCATGCCAAGGGGCACAGGAATTTCTACTGGGCTGACTACCACTTCAGAAATTTGCTCTTCGTAGCGCTCTTTAAGGTAATCTAGCACGAGATTTCCTTCATCGGAGGTAAAGGCTTCTAGCACGCTGCGTAAAGCATCGTCCGTGGTGGCGCCTTCTGGGGTATCGGCATTGGCTTTGTCCACAAGGTCAAGCTCGCGTAGTTCTGTTAATTCTGCAGGGTCTGTGTCGGTGCGAAATAAATACACCACTACATCACGACGCCCCTTGAAGCTTTTGAGCGTGGCTTGTATAAGGTAGCAGCGGTCAAGCTCCAAAAAGGGGGCAGCGGCAATGATTCTAAACTCCATGGGGAAACTCCTCAAAGGTAAAAATGAAATATGTCACAACCAATTTTTTCATTACAAAGCGACTATACGCCAAGAGGGCATCAGCCTCAAGCCATATCACAACTTGTGGACAATATATTTGACGGTGTACAGGATCAAATTCTACTTGGGGTTACTGGTTCGGGTAAAACCTTTACCATGGCCAATACCATTGCGCGGTGTAATAGGCCGGCCCTTATTTTGGCGCCCAATAAAACCTTGGCAGCTCAGCTGTACAATGAGTTTAAAGTTTTCTTCCCGCATAATGCTGTGGAGTATTTTGTTTCCTATTACGATTATTATCAGCCAGAAGCTTATGTGCCCACATCAGATACGTATATAGAAAAAGATTCGTCCATTAACGATAATATAGACAAATTGCGCCACGGCGCCACCCATGCCTTGCTCACAAGGCGTGATGTTATTATTGTAGCCTCGGTGTCTTGCATATATGGCTTGGGCTCACCGGAGTACTATTCGCAAATGGTTATTCCCATTGCTGAGGGGCAGCATATCTCTATGGATGCGCTCATGGGGCGCCTTATAGAAGTGCAGTATGAACGCAATGATTACGATTTCCACCGTGGTACCTTTCGAGTGCGTGGTGACGTGCTAGAAGTTATTCCTGCGTACCGTCACGAGGTGGCCCTACGCATAGAGTTTTTTGGGGATGATATTGAAGCCATACACGAGATTGATTCTCTCACGGGAGAGGTGCTAGGCAAGGTGGAAAAAACCGTGCTGTACCCTGCTTCGCACTATGTTTCGGCGCAAGATAACCTTAAGCGTGCCATGGGCGATATACGGGATGAATTGGGCGAGCGTTTACGCTATTTCCAAGAAGGCAATAAATTGGTGGAAGCGCAGCGCCTTGAGCAGCGCACGCAGCTAGACCTAGAAATGCTCGAAGAGCTGGGCTATTGCAATGGGGTGGAAAATTACACCCGTCACCTTGATGGACGCAAAGAAGGGGAACCGCCGCATTGCCTTATCAATTATTTCCCCAAAGACTTTTTACTCTTTGTGGATGAATCGCATATTTCTGTATCGCAGGTGGGCGCCATGTATAAGGGCGACCGCTCCCGCAAGCAAACCTTGGTGGACTTTGGCTTTCGTTTACCCTCAGCCTTGGATAATAGGCCGCTGCAATTCAATGAATTTCAAAATCTCATAGGCCAAGCCATTTATGTCTCTGCCACGCCAGGTAAGTGGGAAATTGAGCAATCTCAGGGTATTGTTACAGAGCAGATCATCCGGCCCACAGGCTTGCTTGATCCTCTTGTGGATGTGCGCCCCACCAAGGGCCAAATGGAGGATTTATTGGGCGAGTGTAAGGCCCGCATAGCAAAAGATGAGCGTGTGCTGGTAACTACGCTCACCAAGCGTATGGCCGAAGACCTTACGGAATATTGCCTGCAGATGGGGGTGAAAACACGCTATTTGCACTCTGACATTGATACTCTTGAGCGCATGCAAATTTTAAAGGCCTTACGCCTTGGGGAGTTTGACGTATTGGTGGGTATTAACCTTTTGCGCGAAGGTTTAGACTTACCAGAAGTCTCCTTGGTGGCCATATTGGACGCCGATAAGGAAGGTTTTTTGCGTTCTGAAGGTTCGTTAATTCAAACATTTGGCCGCGCGGCGCGTAATGCTGAGGGGCAAGTTATTTTGTATGCCGATAAGGTAACGCGCTCCATGAAGGCCGCCATGGATGAAACGGCCAGACGCCGCACCCTACAAGAAGAATGGAATGCGGAAAATGGCATTGAGCCTAAAACCATTCGTAAAAGCGTGGACACGCATTTGGATGGTATTTTTGCCGATGCTGAGGGCAGTGCAGGCCGAGGGCGCGGAAAAGGCAAGAAGCAAGGCGCTGCTGCAGCGGCTACAAGTGATGTGCCCATGCATTTATCTGTGCAGGATATGGCTCGCCAAGTGCAAGCTTGGGAAAAGGAAATGCGCGATGCGGCGCGAAATTTAGAATTCGAACAGGCGGCCGTGCTGCGTGACAAGATAAAGAAAATGCAGGAAATGATTTTAGTGGCATCGTAAAGAAGATTTTATGAGCTGTGTGTGCGCCCTTATTTGACGCCCCTGCATTCTTACGCTATTGCAAAGCCATGCAAGAACATCTTATTACACAAAGCTTAGCTAACCATGCTGTTATGGGCATAGACGAAGCTGGCCGAGGCTGCTTGGCTGGCCCTGTGGTGGCCGCTGCCGTACTTTTGCCGCAACACTGCCTTATAGAAGGGCTTGATGATTCCAAAAAGCTTACGGCTGCCCGCCGTACAAAGCTTGTGCGTGAAATTTATCTGCACGCGCAGGTGGGCATAGGCCTTGTGTGGCAAAAGGATATTGACAGCATAAATATTTTACAGGCCACTTTTCATGCCATGAGTAAGGCCGTACGCTCTCTGCTGGGACGGCATACAGGCATAGAAAGGCCTTTTTTGCGCATAGATGGCAATAAATGCATTCCTGCCGCGGTGCTAGCTCGTTATGTGCAAAGGGATGTGCTGCCAAGCCTAAGCCAAGAGTGTATCATTGGCGGTGATGGTCTTGTACCTGCCATAGGGGCTGCCTCCATTGTGGCTAAAACGCATAGGGATCACATAATGACGCTTTTGCATAAACGCTACCCGCAGTATAATTTTGCAGGCCATAAAGGCTATGGCACCAAGGAGCATGTGGCGGCCATTATGCAGCATGGGCCTTGCCCCTTGCACCGCATGACCTTTGCGCCTTTGTCTTCCATGGCGGGAGCAGAAGCAGCTAGTAAGAAAAAAGCAGCCCCTAGCTGTGCACAAGGCTCTTTACTATGAGCGTGCGCGGATTGCTGCAACGTGTGCAGGGCCTAGTGAGTGGCATGGCGAGTGGCAAGGCGAAAACTGTGCAAAGCCGCAAACAGCACATAGGCCAAGGCGGAGAAAATGCCGCCGCTGCGTATGTAAAGGCCCAAGGTATGCGTATTTTATACCGCAATTGGCGCCAAGGTTCCATGGAATTGGATATGGTGTGTGAAGATGCCGAGGGGCTTGTTTTTGTGGAAGTGAAAACACGTAAAGCCCAAAATATGACTTCGCCCTTGGAGGGTATGACAGCGAAAAAATGTGCAAGCCTGTGTAAGGCTGCGCGTTTATGGTTGGCTGCCCATGAAAAGCAAGGCGTCTATGATAAGCCCTGCCGTTTTGCCGTGGCTGCTGTAACCTATGAAGAACACCCTCAACTTTGTTATAAGGTAGAATTTTATGACTACGCCTTCGACTTTACCCCTACATATCAAGGATCAAAGCGTACAGCTATGGGTGGTGGCAACACCCCTTGGCAACCTTGGTGATTTATCCCCCCGCGCCAAGGAAATTTTAGAAAGCGTAGATATAGTACTGGCAGAGGACACACGCCGTGCAGGGCTACTTTTTCAGCGCTGTGTGCTCAAAGCCAAAAGCTTTATGAGCTTGCATGACCATAATGAAGAAGAGCGTTGTAAAGAATTGCTCCTGCTTTTTGCACAGGGCAAAACATGCGCCCTTATTTCCGATGCCGGTACGCCGCTTATGGCAGACCCTGGCTTTCGTTTGGTGCGCTTATGTAGGCAAGAGGGCATTAAGGTTTCCATGGCGCCTGGCCCTTCAGCCCCAGTGGCGGCCCTCATGGGTGCCGGTATAGCGCCGCAGCCTTTTACCTTTTTTGGTTTTTTACCTCGTGACGCTGCCGGGCAAGAAAAAACACTGGCTCCCTTCATTCAAGTGCCGAGCACCTTAGTTTTTTTTGAACGAAAAGACAGGTTGCACAGCACCTTGGCCTTGGCATGCAGCCTACTAGGGCCGCGAGAGCTGTGCATTGCGCGCGAGCTTACCAAAACACATGAAGAATTTATCATCACACGCCTTGAAGCCTACGCTGATGTGCCTGAGGATTTGAAAGGGGAAATTACCGTGGTTATTGGGCCGCCCGAAGCAGGGGGACGCTCCACAGAGGCAGAGGTTCTAGCCTTGGTGGCGCAAGAAATGGCCAAGGGGGGCAAACCGCGCGAGGTGAGCCGCCGTGTACAAAGTCAGGTGCAAGGCTGGACGAGTAAGGAAATTTATCTTTTGCCACGCCCGTAAAAGAGGTTGGCTATAGTGTGCTAGGGTAGGGCGCCTTTTGCCTTACGCTGTGCATTCTTTGTCCTCTGGCTGCAAGAATCTATCGGCTTCATCAAAAAGCTGTTTTAAGGTGGTGCTGCGCATTTGCGCATTCATGGCTTCTTGAATTTCTTGTAAGTGGCTGTTTAAAATGCTTTGAATGTTTTCCCCTAGCTTACAAGGGCAGCCTTGCGTTTTGTGTACATGGAAGTATTCTTCTTCCATAACGTCCACAGCCAAAAAAATATCGAATAAAGAAATATTTTCTAAATTTTTGGGGATAAAAGCCCCGCCCACACCAGCTCGTACCTCCACAAGTCCCACACGTTTTAATTGCCCCAAGATACGGCGAATCATAACAGGGTTTGAGCTTGTGCTTTTGGCCAAAAACTCTGAAGTAATTTTGTACTTTTCATGAAAATGCGCAATGCACAGCATGATGTGAATGGCGAGGGTAAATTTTGATGGTATACGCATAAGATTCCTTTGTCTTCACATAAGGTGCCAGGCTTAGTCTGTCAATATGTATGCAGGGCTCAGTTTTTTGCTTTGTCCATAAGTCGCGTTGACAGGTGGGGGCGCGCGTGCTAGATAGGCGTTGTAACAAATTGTGTTACAACAAAGATGAAGGAGAAAGCATGTCAAGTCAACTACATGTTATTGCTGTGGTGAAAGCCAAGGACGGACAAAGGGATTTAGTGCGTGAGGCGCTTATGAGTTTACTTGCGCCCACTCGTGCTGAGGCTGGCTGCAAAGAGTACCTTTTACATGAAGATATAGAAGATAAAAATACCTTTATTTTTTATGAAACATGGGAAAGTGCCGAAGCTTTGGCAGCCCATATGCAAAGTGCGCATTTTTTAGAAGTTGCTGAACGTACAAAAGATGCTGCTGAACTGACTATTCACCAAGCCACCATGTGCGCATAGCGCGTCACATCAAAAAGGAGAATCAAAATGGAAAATACACAAGGTATAGCTTTATTAAAAGAACGTAGAAGCGTGCGTGTTTATAAAGACGAAGTGGTGAGCAAAGATGTTATGGAAAAAATCATGGACGCTACCCGCTTTGCCCCATCTTGGGCCAATTATCAAATTGCGCGTTATACCCTCATTAGTAATCCTGAAAAAATTGCCCAATGCATCACCGACGGTGTAAATGATTTCGCTTACAATATCAGTACGTTAAAAAACGCTAAAAATGTGGCTATTTTAAGCTTTGTGAAGGGCAAAAGCGGTAAGCTTGATCCGGAAAAAAACGACTTTGCCACATCTAAAGCTGGCGTGTGGGAAGTTTTTGATGCTGGTATTGCCTGCCAGACCTTTTGCCTTGCTGCCCATGCTCATGGTGTAGGTACATGCATTATGGGTGTGATTGATGATGTGCAATTGGCCAAAATTGCAGAGCTTCCTGAAGAAGAAACCGTGGCTGCACTTATTGTGTACGGTTACCCTGAAGGGTATGTGGCAGCTACACCTAGAAAAAGCGTGGAAGAAATTTGCCGATTTTTAGATTAATTTGCATACTATATTAAATAAAAAAAGGAGCCGTTTGAATAACAATCGGCTCCTTTTTTTAATGCTATGTCAAGTGTCTTAAAAA
>CAYJNG010000061.1:0-14066 GCA_964371505.1 uncultured Desulfovibrionaceae bacterium | reverse complement strand
TACCCGTAAAAGCTGTGGCAGAAAGCGCCCCACAAGCAAAACAGCAAAATAGCTTACAATATACCCTACCCAAGGCACAAAAGCCCACTGCCCCCGCACACGATGGTAAAATTCGCGTGGTGGATGATACCGGTTATGAGCTTGTACTGGATAAACCTGTACAGCGCGTGCTTGGCCTTTACGGCGCCTTGAGTGAATTAATGTTAGACTTAGGCCTTGGGCATACCTTAGTGGGGCGCACCATAGCCGATAAAGATGTGGAAGGTCTAAAGCATTTACCCCCCGTAGGTACGCATATGCGCCCCAAGCCGGAACTTATTGTTGCATTAAAGCCCGACGTTATTTTACAATTCTTGGGCCGCAAACAAGACAGCAGCTTAGGCCTTGGCCTGCGCAAATTGGGCGTTCCTGTTTTGCTTTTTCATTTAGAGAGCTTTGAAGATATGTACTCTGTACTGGAACGACTGGGCAAAATTACCGGCACAGAAGCCAAGGCAGCAGAGCTTATAAAATCCTATACCAATCGTTTAGGCTTTTTGCGCACCACCCTTATGTACGAAAAAAGAGTTCCTGTGTTTTTTGAACTTCGCTACCCCAATTTACTCACAGTGGGAGGGAAATCCATAATTACCGATATTCTTTTCACCGCAGGCGCACGCAACATCATTGCCAGTTCAGATCCTTTGGTACGCGTAAGTGAAGAAGAACTTTTAGCTAAAAACCCTGAAGCATATATTATTCAAAAAGGTTCTATGAATCCGTCCCCCAAGCCCATGAATGAACGCCCTAACTATGACAAATTACAAGCAGTGATAAATAATAAAATTCTGACGCTCAATGAAGTAGACTTTGCCCGCCCAGGGCCGCGCGCTGTGGACGCTGCAGAAAAACTGGCTCGCTGGCTACACCCCACTGTAGACTTTAGCTTAAACCTGCCTCAAGCCAACGCTAACATGAAAAAAGACTAGCAACACTTGAATAAAAAACCACATAGACTCTATAGGGCTCCTCTTCATAAACACCAGCTGGCATAACCACGCCATAGCCCCTATGCCTAAAATTTGTTTGCAGCTCCTTGTTAATAATGGTAAATTATTTCAAATCGCTACACTAGGAAAGGAGCAAGTCATGAAGAAAAATGTATTTAATTGGAGTTTCATTTTTTTATTTAGCTTTGCCGTATCCATGGGTTTAATGACCTCTGAAAGCTTTGCTGCGGAAAAAAGCGCTGCGGATCTTTCTCGCATTGAAGGAAAATGGCGCTTAGATACTTCAGCAAGTTCCCCCTATAAAGACCCTGCTGTTATTGAAATGAAGGCCGATGGCTCGTATGTGGGGTATGATGCGCAAGGAGCTGTAGAGAATAAAGGGCACATAGTGCGTACGGGTGAAAGCGCTGGCTCCATGTATAACGTACACCATGATGGTAAAAGTGGCTATGTGACCAATTTTTACTTCCCCACAACATCCAATGATTTCATTATCTTTCCTAGAAATAGGGGAGATCGTAAATATAACAAAGTGAAATAGCATTTCTCATTATATTTTTAACGAGTTAGTTGTAAAACCCTTCTTATCAGCCCAAAAGTGCACCCGTAATTTATTAAAAAGACATAACCATCACCAATTAGCATACAAAAAAAGGCGCTTTGCTTATGCAAAGCGCCTTCATTATTTAGCGGAAACTCTTCTTATAAGGGAAGAACTTTTCTACCGTATTTTTCGTTAATAACAAGAGCTGCTGCTTCATACAAAGCAAAGCTACCGCAAACAATACCCACATAACCTGCAATGGTATGAATGCTATGGCTTAAGGCAGCATCGGCAGCGGTAAAGTTGGCTGCTGAGAGTAAGGCAAAAAGCAAAGTAAGGGAGGAGAATACCAACTTACCGATAAGGGCGCCGTTGAGCGTGCCAATGGTAAGTAAGGCTGTGAAAAGGCCCCACATGCCAAGATAACAGCCCATGGCAAAGGGTGTAGCGGCTGGCAAGCCCACTTCTTTAGCTGTCCATAAGAAAACTAAGGTGAGCCAAAAAGAACCGTAAGAAACAAATGCTGTACTGCCAAAGGTGTTCCCACGGCGAAACTCCATACAGCCGGCAATAATTTGCGCAATGCCACCGTAAAAAATACCCATACCCATAATCATCACATCCAGCGGGAAAAAGCCTGCATTGTGGATATTAAGCAAAATGGTTGTCATGCCAAAGGCCGCAAGACCTATGGGAGCCGGATTGGACAGCTTATTCACTTCTGTAGACACGTAAAAACCCCTTCATAAAAAATACTTGTTTTATACTTGCATTCACGGTATTGTTTCATAGCAAGTGTTGTCATTTAACTACCTTTTCTTTAGGCAGCACATCTTACATGCATCTATTCAAAGCACAGAGCATCCCATAAATGCAAGGCGAATTTAGGGAGTCTTTTTTTATTCGTCAACAAAAAAACTTGTATTCTGGTAATAAAAAGTATATTAATAGGAACCACTCCTAATAAGAGTGAGTACTATACTGTTATAGGGTTATTATAACATATTTTTGGAGGACGCATGGATGTAGTCTTGTTGTCGCGGTTGCAATTTGCTGTAGCCGTATTTTTTCACTTTGTCTTCGTACCACTTACTTTGGGGCTTTCAGTACTGTTAGCTTGGATGGAAACCAAGTATGTGCGTACAGGAGATGAGTTCTGGAAACGCCAAACCCAATTCTGGGGTAAGCTTTTTGTTATTAACTTTACCCTTGGGGTGGTTACCGGTATCACGTTGGAATTCCAATTTGGTACCAACTGGTCGCGCTACTCTGAGTATGTGGGCGATATTTTTGGTTCCTTACTTGCCGTAGAAGCCACTGTGGCCTTCTTCTTGGAATCAAGCTTCCTTGCTGTTTGGGTTTTTGGCTGGAAAAAAGTAAGCAAAAAAGTGCACCTTTTCTCCATCTACATGGTAGCCCTTGCTGGCAACATCTCCGCTTTTTGGATTATCATTGCCAATGGTTGGATGCAAAACCCTGTAGGTTACGTATTGCGTAACGGCCGCGCCGAGCTTGAAAACTTCTTCACAGTTATCACCAATCCATACGCCATTGGCCAATACTTCCATACAGTAATTTCTGCATGGATGCTTGGTGGCTTCTTTGTGCTTGGCGTGTCTGCTTGGCATTTATTGCGTAAGAGCAACGTGGAGTTCTTTAGCCGCTCTTTCCGCATGGCAGCGCCTTTTACCCTTGTTATGACTTTACTTGTAGGCCTTGCCGGTCACCATCAAGGCCAAATGGTTGCCAAGTATCAACCAGCGAAGCTTGCCGCCATGGAATCCCTCTGGGAAAGCGGTAAAGACGCCCCCATGCATATTTTTGCATGGCCCAGCGAAGAGCAAGAAAAGAACGTTGTGGAGTTTGGTAGCATTCCTGGCATGACTTCTTGGCTTTCTTACGGCAACACTGATGCCGAAGTAAAAGGCTTAAGCGCCTTCCCTAAAGAAGATCGTCCGCCTTTACTTGTGACCTTCCTTTCCTTCAGAACCATGGTTGCCTTGGGCGGTTTGTTTATTTTGCTTTCACTCATTGCCTTTGTACAACGTAATAAAGCAGAAAACATGAACCCCTTGCTCATGCGCGCCTTAGTATGGTGTATCCCCCTACCTTACATAGCTATTATGTTAGGCTGGGCTGTGGCCGAAGTGGGCCGTCAACCATGGATTGTGTATGGGCTTATGCGCACTTCAGACGCTGTGTCCCCCATACCTGGTAGCAATGTAGCCATATCTTTAGTGGCCTTCATTGTGGTGTACTCCATGCTGGGCCTCATTGATATTTATTTGCTCCGCAAATACGCCTGTAAAGGCCCAAAACCCGTTAAAGCCTAAGGAGAAAGATTATGTTAGAAACTACATGGTTTGTACTCTGGGGTCTTTTGTGGGCTGTATATTTTATCTTGGACGGGTTTGACCTTGGCCTGGGCACTCTTTTGCCCATCCTTGGAAAAAACGAACACGAAAAACGCGTTATCCTCAATGCTGCCGGCCCCTTTTGGGATGGCAACGAAGTGTGGCTTATTACAGCCGGTGGCGTGACCTTTGCAGCCTTCCCCAAGGCCTATGCCGTCATGTTTAGCGCGCTGTACGCTCCGCTACTCATTATTCTTTTTGCGCTTATTTTCCGTGCGGTTTCCTTTGAGTTCCGCAACAAAGAAGACAACCCCCTTTGGACGGCCTTCTGGGATAAAGTGCACTTTATCTCTAACCTTATCCCCGCCATTTTATTTGGTGTAGCTTTTGCCAACCTCTTTATGGGCATTCCCGTAGACGAAAACGGCGTATACCATGGCAACTTGCTTATGCTCTTAAGCCCTTATGGCATTGCCGGCGGTGTGTTCTTCCTTGTTATGTTTAGTTTACATGGCTCTTTGTGGCTTGCCTTTAAATCTGAAGATGATTTACAAACGCGCGCCGTGGGTACAGCCATCTTCCTTTGGCCTATTTTGTTAATACTCTTGGTGGCTTTCCTTGGCTTAACCGCCATGTACACCAAGCTGTACGACAACTACTTAGCGCACCCTGCTCTTTTTGCAGTGCCTGTTCTTGCTTTAGCTGGCCTTATTGGCGTGCGCTATATGCTCAGCGCTGGCAAGCTCATTTGGGCTTGGGCTTGCAGTGGCGTGTTCATCTTAGGCGTTACCTTCTTTGGTGTGCTTGGCATGTTCCCTGGAATTATTATTTCCAGCTTAAACCCTGCTTGGTCTGTAACGGCCTTCAACGCTGCTTCCAGCCCCCTAACTCTTAAAATTATGCTCGGCGTTGCCCTTGTGTGTGTGCCCATTGTTTTGGCCTACCAAGCTTGGATTTACGTCATTTTCTCCGGTAAAGTTACCGCAGAAGATTTAGACGACGATCACGCCTACTAGTTTAAACAGCATCATAGACGACATGCGCAAAGGGCCTTGCTCTTTGCGCATGTCATTCCATAAAATCCTTTTCACCCCCTTAAAAAAACGCCTCAGGCAATCCCCAAGCAAGCCCTAAGTGACTTCTCGCAGTAGAAAATACATAATATTTTTTCATATATTATTTCGAATCACACAAAAAATTAACAACTTTTTTTCACTTTATCAATAGCATCAATGGGTTATGTAAATAAAAACACATTCCGCACGCAAAACCCACAAGGCAAAAATAAATTTCCTAGCTAAAAACTTGCAAAAGCAACAATTCTATCGTAATTTGGGCATATATTCACGCCCCATCTGCGGAGGTTTTTATGGCTTCTATGATTCCAACTCATGCCTTTCCCGCCTCAGACTCTGTACGTATTATTGCGGCCATGCCCTTTCCTGTGCTTTCGCTCAGTCATGACCTCGCAGTACTTCACTATAATGATGCATTTGCACAGTTTATAGAAAAAAAAGATCAAGAAGCTCCCTTATCTGCAAGAGATTTTCTCCCCAAATTTCAGCCCAATGGCTTACTTTCTGAAAAGGCTTTGCAAAAGCTTTTAGTAGAAGCAAAGCAACTAGGTTCTTTACAAACCCCTTGGACCATAACATCTCTTTTAGGTGAAAGCATTCTTACGCAATTTACCATCTGTCCTGCCTCGCAAGAAGATGACACCCATTTTATTGTCTACGTTCACAATGAATTGCCTTGTAAGAACTGCAATAAGGAAGCAAGAAAAACCCAAGAATTCATTAGCAACATATTACAGACGCTCCCCATGACCATGCATTTATGGTCGCGTGAACTAGAGCTTATTGATTGCAGCGATGCCGCCATAGCTATGTTTGGCGTGCAAAATAAAGACGAGTACCGCGAAAACTATTCCAAATTTTCACCTGAGTACCAAGTAGATGGCCTTTCTGAAGAGCTTTCCAAAGAGTACCTAGAAATAGCTTTCGCTGATGGTCTGTATAAATTTCAGTGGCTTAATCAGGATATTCATGGGCGCATATTCCCCACCGAAGAAACGCTTTGCCGCGTCAACTTTCAAGGTGAAGATTTTGTGCTTGGCTATACGCAAGATAACTCAGCCGTTACCGAGGGCATAAAAAATATTATTCACATGGAAGAGCGCACCCGTGCCATTTTGGACGCAACCCCCATGGCCATTCACCTATGGGATAAGAACTTAAAAATTCGTGATACCAACTTAGAATCTTTGCGTCTGTATAATTATGACGATAAGCAAGACTTCCTCATGGATTTTGAACATACGGTGCCCGAATTTCAGCCCGATGGCACAAACTCCATGAAGCTTATTCAAGATGCTTTATCCCAAGCCTTTGAAAGTGGTCAACATCATATACCCACTTTGTACTGTCGTACAAAAGAGGGGGATATACTCCCTGTGGAAGTGACCACCATTCGTATTATCATTCGTGATGAAGTAATGGCCATTGCCTATTTACGCGATTTGCGAGAAATATTAGAAGTGCTCGACGCCATGAAAATACATGAGGAGCGCATTCAAGCCATCCTCGACTCTGCCCCCATGGCCATACATATTTGGAATAAAGATGTAAGCATATACGACGTAAACTTAGAATCTGTACGCCTTTTTGGCTTTCAGGACAAAGAAGATCTTTTGCAAAACCTATCTTTGGTGCAGCCCGAATTTCAGCCCAACGGCGAACGCACGAAGGACATTGTTAAAGACAGCATAGGCAAAGCCTTTGCAGAAGGCTTTGTGCAGCTTCCACAAATTCATTATCACGCTAAGGATGGGCAGCATGTTCCCTTTGAGGTCACCTTGCGCCGCATAACCTTAAGAGATGGTACTTTTGTTATTTCGTATCTGCGCGACTTACGCGAAATCAATGCCTTTATTGATAAAATCCAAGAGAGTGAAAAAAGAACACAGGCCATTTTGGACTTAAGCCCCTACGGCATTAATGTGTGGGATAAAGAACTCAACCTTGTGGATTGCAATAGAGCCATTGTAAAACTTTACGGCTTCCAAAACAAAGAAGATTACATCAATAAAAGACATAGCGTTTTGCCCGAAAGACAGCCCGATGGCACACACTCTCTTGAGGAAGCTGTTCGCAGAATTCAGCAGGCTTTTTCCATGGGGCAAAGCAATATAGAAGCTCTTACTCGAGATGCACAAAGCAATTTAATTCCTGTGGATATTGAGCTAAAGCGTGCCAATCTTGGCGGTGATGAAGTGGTTATTGGCTATGTGCACGACTTGCGTGAGCTTAAAGCCATGCTGGCAGAAATTCACGCAGTGGAACAAGACTTACGCGCCGCGCGCGACGTGGCCATACAAAGCGCCAGTGCCAAGAGCGAATTTCTTGCCAATATGAGCCATGAAATCCGCACACCTCTCAATGGAGTTCTGGGCTTATTGCACATTTTAGAAAGCACAGGCCTTAAAGGTATACAGCAAGACTATGTGAAAAAAACCATTTTTTCTGCAGAAAATCTTTTACGCATCATTAATGATATATTAGATTTTTCTAAAATTGATGCGGGAAAAATGGAAATTGAGAGCATTCCCTTTGCTTTAGAGGATGTGGCCGCCGAATTGAAACTCCTTTTTGAGCCGCAAGCCAATGCCAAAGATTTGGCCTTAACCTTCAAATACGATTCTTGCGTGCGCCAAATGCTACTGGGTGATCCACTACGCATAAAGCAAATATTCTTTAACCTTATAGGCAACGCCATTAAGTTTACGGATATTGGCGGTGTAACCATTAGCATGACAGGCAAAGAAAAAGGCCCCAATGGCGTAGAGTGCTTTTTTGCTGTACAAGATACCGGCATAGGCATGAATGAAGAACAATGCTCACGCCTTTTCTCCGCCTTTATGCAGGCAGACACCTCTTTTACACGCAAGTATGGTGGCACAGGCCTTGGCCTTGTTATTGCTCGCCGTATTGCCAACCTTATGCACGGTGACTTATGGGTTGAAAGCGCAGAAGGCAAAGGCTCCGTATTCTACTTCTCTGCCATATTTGAACGCGCCTCAGCCGATGCACAGCTTTTACCCATGTTTGACATTGATCCCATGGACTCTTTGCAAACAAGCACGAAGAACAATGAAAGCTCTGACGCGCAAAGTGCGGCGAACCTTACGGAAGCTGAAATTCAGGCCCTTAAAAGCCCAGAGTCAGCAATCGCCGCTGAAGAACATAGCCCAGCGCGCATTCTTTTGGTAGAAGATAATGAAATAAACCAGCTCATAGCTGAAGAATTACTCAAAAACGTCGGTCATAGTGTTGATATTGCCAACAATGGACAAGAAGCTTTGGATTTATTAGAAAACAACACTTACGACATCGTACTCATGGATATTCAAATGCCCATCATGGACGGGCTTACCGCCGTGGGTAAAATACGTGAAGATGCGCGCTTTGCGCATATGCCTGTCATTGCCATGTCAGCCCATGCCATGACGGGAGATAGAGAAATAAGCCTACATCATGGCATGAATGAGCATATTACAAAGCCCATATCACCCAATATTTTATACAGTACGGTGAATACGTGGGCTGGGAAGAACCTTAAGCCTACTGAATCAAAAGATTAAATACTTATAACACTTTATACATTTTCATGGTTAACAAAAGGCGCGGCCCCCCGCGCCTTTTGTGTATGAAGCCAAAAACCACCCTTAAACAGCCCTACCTATAGAGTCAGCTTTCTGACTCTAAAACTTCCACATTATTAAAAACACATTCAACCCATTAAAATTATACGCATGGCATTATTTTTGCTTCTTCATAGAGTGTATTTAACAGCCCCGTGGTCTTCACGACCGTATGCTTTAAGGAGTTGCGTATGTCTACCATTAATCCCTCAAATACTGGCTATTCAGGCACAGTGGCGCAATTGCGTCGGCCAACACAAGCCTTTGCTACTACAGGGCAAGGTACCGCAGTAAGCTCAGCCCTCAGTGCAAGCCAAAGCACAGCAGGGGCTTCGCCTTTTGCCGCCATGATGGCAGACCAGCAATCAAGCGCACAAAAAGCCTCCGCCATGCCTGCGCAAGCAAGCCAAAATACAAATATGACGTTGAACAATGCACACCTAATGCAAAAAGCCAACGCCGATAAACAGCAATTGCTTACCATAGAGCAATTGGGGCAAAATGTAGGCAAAAGCGACAGCCTGCTCGACGTGGCGCGCAATGATTCCACCGTGCGTAATTTACGTACCGTCATGGGTGGTTTTAACTTACGCGCCCCCACGGCGCCCATGGCTGACTCCATAAAATCCAAGGCCCTTGCCATGCAGCACACACGCAACGATATTGGCATGGCTAAGCCCAAAGATGACCCTGCTCTCAAGCAAGTTCCCCAAGCATCTACAGGCGATACCAGCGGCATAGGCAAATTGTCACAACAATTTGAATCGGGCTCACAAGGTATTTCCGCCATTGGCTATGACCGCGTAGGCGGAACATCCTATGGAAAATATCAAATAGCCTCACGCGTGGGCAGCATGGATAATTTCTTAAATTTCCTTGATAAAAACGCTCCGGATATGGCAGAAAAATTACGCGCTGCCGGCCCTTCCAATACGGGAAGTCGCAGCGGCGCCATGCCCGATGTGTGGAAGCAAATTGCTGCTGATGAGCCTGGTCGTTTTGAAGCTTTACAAGAAAAGTTCATTTACGACAGCCACTACAAGCCCGCTGTGGCTGCCTTGAGCCAGCGCTCCGAACTTGATGGCAACACATTCTCCCCTGCCATGCAGGAAGTTCTCTTTAGTACAGCAGTGCAGCATGGCCCCACAGGCGCAGCACGCATATTTAGTCAAGCCGCAGCCAAATCTGGAGAGATGAGCGCAGAGTCTTTTAACGAGCGCCTCATAGATAATATTTACGACATTCGTAGCGAGCAATTTGGCGCCTCAACCCCTGCCATACAACAATCAGCCCGCAATAGAATGCAAAGAGAAAAAGACTTAGCGCAAGCCATGTTACAAAAAGATACGAGCACCATGGCTTAATTCATATCATCAAGCCAAAGCCCTCGCACCAAGGCGTATGCAACCTCGCTTTGCACAGCCTTATACAGCTTTGGCTTGCTGTATACTCTAGCATAAAGGTCACCCATGAATGTGCTTATCATAAACCTCACGCGCTTTGGGGATCTTTTGCAAATGCAGCCCCTTATTTTAGGCTTAAAAGCGCAAGGCCACCGCGTGGGCCTTATATGTGTAAAAAACTTTGCCCCTGCCACTGGCCTTATGCGCGGTGTGGATTACGTAGCTCCTTTGTGTGGCGCCACGCTGTTGCACGCCTTGGACAATTCTTGGCACAAAGCCCTAGATCAAGTGGAAGCGCTTGTAAGGGACATGCAAAAAAACTTCCCTGTAGATTTGGTTATCAATACCACTGCCACCCTTAGCGCACGGCTTCTTGCACGGCGCATTGTGCAAACTGGGCATGGCGCCAGCACCGCAAGCGCCTTAGCGCCCGCAAACAACATACCCATCTGGGGTTTTGGACTGGACGAGAACGGCTTTGGCACCAGCAGCGACATGTGGACATCCTTTTTATTCGCCGCCAGCTCAGAACGCCTCAACTGCCCTTTTAATCTGGTGGATATGTTTCGCTCTGTGGCGCGTGTGGCGGATATTCCCCCCTTGCGCGGCCTAGAAAAACCAAACCAAGATACGCAGCGCAACGTACGCACGCTTTTACAAAATACCCTACCTACAGGCTGTAAAGGCTTTGTAGCCTTTCAGCTGGGAGCCAGCGAAAAGAGGCGCCAATGGGCTCTGGAGCATTTTGTACAACTTGGTGCAAAACTTTGGCAAGAAAAAGCCCTTTGCCCTGTACTTTTAGGCAGCGCAGGTGAAAAGAGCTTAGGGGAAGCCTATGCCAACCATGCTCAAAACAATGCCACAACACAGCATCCGCATATTAACGTTATGGGGCAAACGGATATTCCGCACCTTGCCGCGGTACTGCTGGAGTGCAAAGCTTTGGTAACCAATGATACCGGCACCATGCACCTTGCTGCTGGCCTTGATGTGCCTGTGCTGGGTATCTTTCTTGCCACAGCCCAAGCTTGGGACACAGGCCCCTATATGCAAAATGCCTGCTGCCTTGAGCCAGCCATGCCCTGTCACCCTTGCGCCTTTCATACCCCATGTGTACATATGGCAGATAAGGCGGCGCAGCCTTGCTTAAGCAGCATCGCTCCGAGCACTGTGTATCAACTGCTCGCCCACTTCTTGGAGCAAGGCACATGGCCGCAGCTTATACAAAACCAAGCTCGCGTATGGCAAACACAAGAAGATAGCACAGGGTTTGCTACCCTTACTTGCCTTTCCGGCCATGAAAACCAAGAGCGCAGTCATTGGCTGGCCCTTCAACGCCATTTTTATCGTCATATTCTTGACGATAAAGCCGAAATCCCCCCGCCACCGCCGGAATACGCACAAGGTCTTTCCCATGAACTTTGCGCGCGTGTGGGCCAAACCTTACAGCAAGGCTCACAAATCCTTTTGCTCTTATACGAACACATTATCCTTATGCAGCGTATGCCGTCTAAGCAAGCAGGTGAGCGCATTTTGCACAGCTGCAACACCTTGTACACGCTCTTGCATAATTGCCCACAGCTCAAGGCTTTAAGCTATTTGTGGCTCATGCTTTATCAAGAACATGGCGCCCAGTGGCAAAGCTTTGCCAAGTTGGTGCACTTATTACGCACAAGCCTCCTTGCATGGCATAAAGCGCTCACTGAGCGCCGGTAAACATGTGCTGCTGACCAACGGTGAAAGTTACTTTTTTGTGAAAGGCAAAGGGCATATATAAAAATCTGTTGCCTTTTCTTACAAAAAATGGCATTAATTTTGCACAGTTTTCTAAAATAGTAACATTTCCCAGTGCAGTTGAGGAGGAATAGATGATTATAATTGACGGCCGCCAAAGTGATTTAAAAGTATCAAACTTCAGTAACTTGGAAGAAATTCTTGTACGTGTTATGGAAGCGGATGATATGGAAAATCGCATCATCACAGATGTACTTGTAAATAAAGAACAATTTTCTGAAATTTACCCACACCAAGCCGAAGATATAGGCAGTGACTTTATTGAAAGTTTAGAAGTACGTTCTGTACCTGTAAATCAAATGGCCCTTGATATCATTACAGAAATGAACACTGTTGTGCAACTTATGAGCAAGGGTAGCCAGCAAATTGCCACGCTTTTCCGCCAAGCCAATGACACTGAGGGCCTTGAGCTTTTACAAGACCTTCTTGACGTTACTCGTGACTTCATGGGCATGATTGACGCCTTGCATACGGAATTTAATGTGGAAAAAAGCGAAACTATCACCGCTAACATAGACAAGCTCTCTGCGCTGCTTGCTGAAATGGCAGAAGTTTTAGAAAATGAAGACTGGATACTTTTTGCTGACCTTTTAGAATACGAGTTTTTACCCACTTGCGAAAGCTGGAAACAAATCATTCTAAGTTTGCGTGAAAGCATTCAAAATTCCTTAGAGGGCTAAGACTTTACGTATAAGCTCGCCTTATTTGGCGCCATAGACAGAGGAGCCAGCCATGAAAACAGCCTTGGAATATCTTGAGGCAGCTCTACATACCGGCTATCAAGAAATTCAAGCCTTGAACGCTGAAGCGTTTGATAAGGTGGATGAACTTGCAAAACGCCGTTCTGAGCTCCTCGCACAGGCTTGGGCTTTGCGCCACACATGTGATACGGCAAGCTACAAAGAAAAACTCCTCACGCTACATAAGGTACAAGAGCGACTTATACAAATTTCTGAAAAACAAAGGCAAGACGTTCGAAAAAACGTTTCTCATACTAAAAAAGAATCTCGACGACTTGCCGGCTATAAGCGAGCCCTTAATTATAAATAATAGCGCAAAAAAGCCCTCATAGTATAAAATATGAGGGCTTTTTTAGAGTGTGTGTTTTTTTACATTACTTCATTTCATGTATATACTTGGCTAAAGAAGCCTTCTCTGCGTCTGACATTTTCATGAAAAGATCTTTCATGGTCTTTTTCGCACCAGAGGTAAAATCACCCTTGGCATAAAAATCAAATTTCTTGAGTAAATTATCTTCTTGCTTGCCGGCCAACTTACTCTTATGACACGACATACACGATTTAGTGTAAATATCTTTCCCCATATTCATGCTTTCAGCTTGAGCGTGAGGGGAAAAAGTATGGGAAAAAAGCAAAGCTGAACACAATAGTAAACCAGAGAGACAGAACGAAACTTTCATAAAACCTCCAGTAAAATACATAGTTTGAATTAAGCTTTCTCATCCTTACTTAAATGCTAAATTTTGTCAACGTCACATATGGACGCTGCATAGCAAAACTAAGAGGCAGCTCCCATGACAATGGTTGCTTTTTCATGGGTCTTAGACAGTATTTCTAAAAGCACGGTAGCATCTGCAAAGTTGGTAAAGGGCCCAATTTTTTCCTTAGCGGCATCATGGGCCTTTGTTACTTCCACATAAAATGCTTCAGAAGCACTAAGCACATTGCCTTGCGTATCACCCACTAGACGCATGGTTACAGGTGTCACCCCGCGTGTGCCAAGATCCAGCTCCATGGCTGCTGAGCGAGATAAATCAATACAGCGCTTGCGCGATACTGGGCCGCGATCTGTTATGCATACCACTGTGCGCAAACCGGTTTTGGCATCCACCACCTCAAGCACGGTACCAAAAGGTAAGGTACGATGCGCAGCCGTTTGCTTATCCATATCATACGTAATGCCGCTGGCCGTTTTTTTCCCGTGAAAGTTACCACCATACCACGAGGCCTCACCAGCCATCATATGCGATTTTTCTTTCTTTCTTTTACTTGCCATGGCGTCCAAAGGCAATAAAACATTGCCAAAGAGACTGAAAGCCACGAAGACAGCAGTAAGAAATGTGAACATTTTTTTCATATATATCCTTATTTGCCTCCTTAAATTTGTATACTACGTGAGCGGTTACATTTAAGGCATTTGCCCCTCTTAATAAAGGATACCCCCTTTGTCAAGCGTACAAAAAAACCCAAGAAATATATTTTCTTGGGCAGATTGCTGACAAAGTCTACTGGGGAAAAACCTTTTTTGAAAAAAAGGTTCTTT
>CAYJNG010000060.1:0-14566 GCA_964371505.1 uncultured Desulfovibrionaceae bacterium | reverse complement strand
ACAAGACCGCCCTTACTCATGCCATATAATTCCCAATGGGCCATATTTTGATGCCATCTTGTGGAGGCAATATTAATAATTCTGCCATAGTCTTGTCCGGCATTGAGCGCAATAAAAGCCTGAGCGCATAAATAAGCTGCACGTAAGTTTGTATGCAACACACTATCCACTTCCTCCAAACTCGTTTGCTCTATGGATTTCTCAAAGGAAGAAATGGCCCCATTATTAATAAGAATATGTGCCGTTCCATAGCTTTCTTTTATGCTGTCAAAAGCCGCGGTAATGGCCGCAGGTTGTGCTAAATCTGTATGGATAAAATGCGCATTTTTACAAGGGCTTGGCACCACATCAAGCACTATAACTTTATGCCCAAGTTCCATAAAACGCTGCACCATATCATGACCAATACCTTGTGAGCCGCCAGTTATTACACATATTTTCATTTTTATACTCCTGTAAAGCTTACATAAAATTATTCAAAGCACCGTGTCAAGCCACAGGTACTTGGCTAAAGGCACTTGGCGAAAGCTACTTGACTAAAGATACTTGGCTAAAGCCCCCGTGGCCTTTTAGTAACACGCTGAAAGCAAACCTTGCTTCTAAAGTCCTTTATGAGTACACTGAGCATATAAAAATAGGTTAAATAGTATGCGCCTTTTTACTGCTACTCTTACTCGCGAGGCTCAATCATGCAACTTTCCATAGATTTTTCCGCCATTACTCGTATATTTTCCGCAGCATATGAACAAAAGCGGGATTACCTTTTTGAGTACGAGGTTTACGAATTACTCGCCTTATCTGGTGCTGAAACACCGCCTAAAACCCTTGTTATTCCGCGAAATTCTCGCCCATCAGATGAAGATTTGGCCCTTTTTCACGGTGAAAAAATAGTACTCAAAATAGTCTCCCCCACCATCGTACACAAAACAGAAGCGCAAGGGGTGCGCATTGTGCCGCGCATAGGCGAAAAAGTACGCGCTGCCGTGCGACGTATGTTTTATGAAGTACCCGAAACCTTTGCTGCTTTGGTGGAGCGCCACCCAGAATATGCGCCGCAAAACTACACAGGCTTAAAGGGTGAAGACCTCCTTTACGCCATACAAAATGACGTGCGCGGCGTCATGCTTACACAATTTATGCCACCAGATTCTAGCGCTTTTGGCAATGAGCTCATTGTGGGTTTACGCCATAGTAGAGAATTTGGCACCATCATAAGCGCAGGCCTTGGCGGTACAGATACAGAGCTTTACGCCAAACGCTTTTGCAAGGGGCAAGCCATAGTGGCGGCCTCAGTGGAAATGCTTGACGGAGAGGCTTTTTTTCACCTTTTCCGCAAAACCATTTCTTACCAAAAGCTTGCAGGGCTTACCCGTGGCCAAAAGCGCCTTGTCAGCGATGAACAACTCATAGAGTGCTTTAGCTCTTTTATAAATATGGGCAAATACTACTCTGCGCAAAATGCCACAGCTCCCTTTATCATTGAAGAGCTGGAGATTAACCCCTTTGCCTTTACGGATTACCTCATGGTGCCCCTAGACGGCCTTTGCCGCTTTTCTCTACCGCAAGCCGCCACAACGCAGCGCCCCATACACAAAATTCATCATCTGCTCCACCCAGAGCGCATAGGTATTATGGGAGCTTCCGCCACACGAAAGAATTTTGGCCGCATTATTTTAGACAATATTAAAAGTGCCGGCTTCCCTCCGGAAAATATTACTCTTTTTCACGAAAAAGAAAGCAGTATTGACGGCATTGCCTGCTTACCCCATGTGCAAAAGCTTACACAGCCCTTAGACTTACTCGTATTGGCTGTGGGCGCTGATGCCCTCCCCACCCTTGTGCCGGACATTATCACGCATAATGCTGCTCATGCGGTCATGCTCATTGCCGGAGGCATGGGAGAAACGCACGATAGCGTGAGCAAAGCAGAAAAAATTATGCACACCATAGAAGAAAGCCACACCCAAGGCGATGGCGGGCCTATTTTCCTTGGTGCCAATTGTATGGGCGTTGTTTCCCATCCCGGAAGTTACGATACATGGTTCATTCCTAAGGAAAAATTCCCCCCACATATCTACCCCACCACGCATAGAGCAGCTCTTATAAGTCAAAGCGGGGCTTTTATGCTGCATCGCATGAGTCAAATGCCGGAACTTTCCCCAGCCTATATGATATCCATGGGAAATCAATCAGACTTAACCCTCGGTGATATGCTCACCTACTTTAGCACACAAGATACAGTGGACGTCATTGCGGTGTACGCAGAAGGCTTTAAAGACGGCGATGGCCTTGCCTTTGTACAAGCTGTGCGTACAGCCGTGCACGCCGGTAAAATGGTGGTCTTTTATAAAGCTGGCCGTACCCCTGAAGGTAAAAATGCCACCAGCGGGCACACAGCCTCTTTGGCCGGTGACTATATGGTATGCGAAAGCTGCGTGCGTGAAGCCGGCGCCATTGTGACACGCACTTTTACAGAATTTCAAAATGTGTTCATGCTAGCCGAGCATTTACACCATAAACGCATTGGCGGCAGGCGCCTTGCTGCTGTCAGCGGCGCCGGCTTTGAGGCTGTGGGCATGGCGGATTCCATTCAATCCGATGAATATAGCATGAGCCTATGTAATTTTAGCCCAGAAAGCACAGCAAAAATATCGCAAATATTGCAAGAAAACCGCCTAGAAAAGCTTGTAACGGTGCAAAATCCTTTAGACATCAACCCAGCAGCCCACGATGGCGTGCACATGGCAATAGCTCAAGTACTACTTGAAGACACAGGCATTGACGCCGTGGTTATGAGCTTTGGGCCGCTTTCACCCGCCACCTATACCCTTGCCGATGAAAATACGCCTCTAAGCTTTCATCAAAAAGGCAGCATGGTAGATCGCATGCAACAATACACACAAAATCCTTTTATCAGCCAGACCAAACCCCTTATTGGCATTGTGGATGGTGGCCCTCTTTTTAGTGAATACAGACAAGCCCTTGTACACGCAGGTATTCCTGTATTTAGCATTTGCGATGAGGCCATTGCGGCTTTAGCTTTATACATGGAAGCACGTATAAAAAGTCAACTTTGTAAATAAAAGGCGCTGTATGCAAGGAAGACTACCTATAGCATTGCTCTTTTGCCTCATAAGCACCATAGTGTACACAAGTGCGTGTACAAATAGCCTCACCTCCATGCGTGCGAAAGTGCAACAAGACCTATTCCAAGCAGAAAATTCTCACAATTTTCAAAGGCGCATACTGCGCACCAGCACATTTTCTCTTTTTAGCTTGGTACGCCCAGCGCAGCACGCCAGTGATACTTTGCATGTTTATATAGAAGGAGACGGCTTTGCCTGGGCCACAAGAACACGGCCCTCAAGCAACCCCACCCCCACCGCTTCCACAACTCTTGATATGGCAAGGCATGATACCACGTACAATGCTGTGCTCTATTTGGCGCGCCCTTGCCAGTACCAACAAAATGATGCTCTTTGTGAGCAACGCTTCTGGACAACAGATCGTTTTGCCCCCGAAGTTATTAGCGCAAGCAGCGAGGCCATAGACCAAATAAAAGCACAAGTGGGCGCAAAAAAGGTTGTTCTTGTGGGGTATTCCGGCGGCGGCGCTGTGGCAGCCCTAGTGGCTGCACAAAGGCAAGATGTTACCTTTTTAGGGAGCGTAGCCGGCACCTTAAACACCAAGGCCTTTACAGATTTTCACAAGGTGACACCTTTACACGGTTCACGCAATCCGCAAGATATAGCTATGCTTGTGCAATCCATACCGCAAAGGCATGTAAGTAGCCCTTCCGACGCTATTATCCCCCCGCTTATAAGCGCATCTTTTTGCAAAGCGCAACAAAGGCCAGAGTACTGCTTAGAAATTCCACATATGAAACATGGTGACTCTTGGTATAAAATGTGGGATTATACGTATTACTAGTACGCAACAGTAAAAGGAGAACATCTATGCATAATGAAATAGAAAGAAAGTTTCTTGTGATTGGTGATGCATGGCGAGAGCTCGCCACGTCTTTTCAGTTTTGCCAAGGTTATATTTACTCCTCACAGCACTGCTTTGTGCGCATTCGCAAAGAGTCTAACCAAGCCTTTCTAACCGTTAAAGGCCCCAAAAGCGGCATTGCACGGCCGGAGTTTGAATACCCCATCCCGCCACAAGATGCTGAAGAATTATTACAAACGCTAGCCAACAAACCCCTTATTTATAAAACACGGCACAAACTCCCCATGGGGCAACATATTTGGGAAATTGATGAATTTGAAGGGGATAATACAGGCCTTATAGTGGCAGAAATAGAATTAGAAAGCGAGAACACCCCTTTTGAGAAGCCCTCATGGCTGGGCCAAGAAGTGACCCACGATGCGCGTTATCGCAATGCGGCACTGGCTCGCTTTCCCTACTGCCAATGGTCAGAAGAAGATAAAAAATAGGCCTTTCGTGAAATGGTTTCTTCACAAAAGGCCATACAATCTGACACAGAGGTAATGTTTTTTATGTAAGCTATCTGCCATCCATTTTTAACAAGGTATCCAATACCTTTAAGTCTGCAGAAAAGTCTTGAATATCGTTACGCAGCATATTTTTATGCTCATGGCTAAAAGCTTGCGCCAGCCTCTGTAACACTTCTTCCGTATGGCTTAGGGCAGCAGTAATATCTTCACTGGCATGGGCATTGGCTACGGAGCTTCCTGCTAAACGTGTATAGTTTTCGACAACAGAATGGGTAGCCGGCAAATAACGCGCCAAAAACTTTTCACCAGGCTCTTTATCCCGCACATCATTCTTCATGCATAAAACCACCGCATCGGCAGACTTAATGAGCTCCTGCAGGGTTGTTTGCATGTGCTTTGGTAAAAACAATTGTTTAGCGCGCAATTTGGCAATGGAAGCCTTATACTCATTATACACATTCTCTTTGGCTACAGCCTCAAGACGCACCCTTTCTTCCGCAGCTACAGATTGCTGCTCTCTTGCCTGCTGTAAGGCAATCTTTTTAGCCTCAATGCGCGTGCGCAATTGCCAAAATACGGCGCCTGCCACCGTAAGGGCACCAAAACTTCCCAATACTAAAATGGCACTACTTGCCGTGGCCACAAATTTAAAGGCCAAAGGTACAAGAAACACCACAGGTACCCACTCGGTACCAAGGGCATAACGCTTCATAAAAAGCCTTTGCACCCATGTTTGTGCTCCGCCCCAAAAAATAGCTTGATACAAAGGCAAACCAAAAGCTAAGGATAACACCACTTGCCCTAAGCCAAAGCCAAGAGGCACCAACCAATTGGTGTGCATACGTGTTTCACGAGCCACAAGACAAATAAGCCCCACATACATGGCCGCAGCCGTATAACCAGGCACAAAGCCTGCTACTACACCGGCGCAAAAAAAAGCACTCACATGCACAACAATGCGCAATCCAAAGTTTTTCACACCAGTTAAGGCTTTCTCCATTAAGGAATTACCCGTATCTTGCTGTGCTGGTACAGACATATAAAACCCTTTATATACTATAAATATTTTGAAATAGAAAAAAATAGCCGCAAATTTCGCACCGCTTACGACTGCAACAAAAAGCGTATCTGATTGTAATAATCTGAAAACACCATAATAAATTTACCTTGAGGCCCTATTTCTGTCAAGAAAAGCTCCCTTTTCAACGTGCTCACAGGCTTAGCATAAGCCAAGAAAGGGGGCGCAGATGCACTATACATAACAACATGAACACTACGCTATAGCTTGGTCATGGGCCTAAAGTATTTTTAAAACTGTGCTAGGCTTGCAGCACCACCACAAGTCCCGCTCCGCCTAAAGTAAGACATCTTTGCACTGGCGCAAGCCCATGGGCATACAAAAAACCATCCAAGCCCCCACGGCGCATAAAGGCTTTATAGCAAGCGTAATGTTCACCGCCCACGCAAAACTCTATGCCATGGGCAAGCCATGCCGCCGGCACGCTTATATTACGCTGCGCCAAACAATAGTCAGCCACAATCACCCTATGCGAAACTCGCAAAAGTTCTTTAACAATAGCAAGTTGCTTATCTTCTTGTAGGGTGTGTAAGGCCATGCAAAGCGTGCTTAGGCTTACGCTTTTTGTTGCTAAAGGTAGAGCTAAGGCATCCCCTTGAATCCACAACGCTTGTTCCGCTCTTTTTTGCGCTGCTTGCACCATGGGAAAACAAGCATCAAGCCCCAATAAGGTGGCATAAGGGAGCCTATTTTGTTGCACACCTAACTGTAAAAAGCCTCCTGCCCCGCTACAACAATCCAGCAAAGAGCGTGGGGCCTGTGGCATTTGTTCCTCACAAGCAGCTTCCATATGCTGCCCCACAAGGCTCCAAACATCTTGCCGCAAGCCTTTAAGCAAACTCCCCAATAAAGGCTCATAGAGCTTTGCCGCAAGCACGTCTTTGTTACTGGCCATAATTTACCTCTGCACCGCCTGTAATAAGCCCAAAATGTGCGCCTTAGCACGCTCCATGGCAGGGTCTTCAGGTAATGTGCTTAAAATGCTTTGCAAGTTTCCCGCCTGCAGCATTATCCTTTTACTTGAAGTAAAGCACATGTCATGCACCCATGAGCCCAAAAGTAATTTAAAATCATTAATATACACAATATTTGCATAGGAAGCCAAGCGATTTTGCATAATATCTTCGTACATAGGCTCAGACCAAAGCAAAGGCGCATCCTGCGCATAAAACGTCACAGCGCCATCTCTTACTTCTCCGGGGAGTACTGGCCTAAATTGCTCCGCCATGACACGTAAAATATCCAATTTATCTGCGTCTCGCACAGCGTGCGTAATAAGCCTCACGTCCTTAGCTACACCTTGTGGCACAGCAAAGCGATTGTGCATGGCCACAGCCGCAATAACCTGCCTTTGTAGCACTTTATCTTCGCCATGAAGAATACCGGACCGTTTCAGAACCTTGGCCCCCAATAAAGCATGATTCACCGATTGCGTATCTTTAAAGGTTTTATAGCGCAAAAATTGTTCAAAGCGCCCAATATCATGGTATAAGGCAGCCAAAAGGCATGCTTTGGCATGAGGTGCAAGGCACGTTTCTTCGCATAAAAGCGTACGCACATGACGCACCACATGTTCTGTATGCAAAATTTTCAACTGCAGCATGGCAGGATTATCAATTTTTTCGCAAAAACTCTGACTATATTGAGCAAAAAAAGCTTCATGCTTGGCAATACAAATATTCATGCCTTGTATGTACACGCCTGCACACAAGGGCGCAAGTGCTACCACGCTGACAATTTTTAGCACTTTGTTAGCCCTTGAGCATGGCGCACCTTTATGCTAGGTATTTGCTTTCAACTTTAGCCCCAAAGAAAGCACCCATGTCAAACTTTGTTCACCTCCATTGCCATACAGAATTTTCCCTTCTTGACGGAGCCATTCGTCTTAAAGATTTATGTAACCGTGCAAAAGATTTTGGCATGCCTGCGGCTGCCATTACCGACCATGGCAATCTCTTTGGTGCCACGCATTTTTATAAGCAATGCAAAGATGTGGGCATAAAGCCCATTGTAGGCTGCGAAGTCTATGTATGTCATGACCATAAGGACAAAACGTCCGAGCTGGCCCGTAAGCGGCATCACCTTGTACTTTTAGCGCAAAATATCGAAGGCTATCATAACCTTGTGCGCCTTGTTACAGAAGGCTACATGGAAGGCTTTCACTACAAGCCTCGTGTAGATAAAGCTCTGTTGCGCAAGTACTCTGAGGGCATTATTGGCCTTTCTGCTTGCATTGCCGGCGAAATACCACGCGCCATTGAACACGGCAATATGGATAAAGCGCTAGCCTTAACTCAAGAATACGCCAGCATTTACCCCAACCGCTTCTATTTAGAATTGCAGGTGAACGGCTTACAACAGCAAGTTATTGCCAACAATGGCCTTATGGAAATTGCTGAAAAAACGGGTATTCCTCTTGTGGCTACCAATGACTGCCACTACCTTAATGCCGATGACGTAGAAGCGCATTCGCTGCTTTTATGCATACAAACACAAACCAATGTGAATGACCCCAAACGCATGCAGTTTGACTCCACAGATTTATACTATAAATCTGCAGAGCAAATGGAAAAAGAATTTTCGCATGTGCCGGAAGCTTTATCCAATACCTTGCGCATTGCGGAACAATGCAACCTAGAAATGGACTTTAGCAAGCATTACTTCCCCGTCTACGAATTACCGGAAGAAATGACACCGGCCATGGAGTTTCGCCGTCTTGCGGAAGAAGGTTTAAAAAAACGTATTGAGCAGCATCCGGATAAAGATTCCTTAGATATTCCCCTGTATGAAGAACGACTTGAGCGTGAGCTAGGCGTTATTTTAGAAATGGGCTTTCCCGATTACTTCCTCATAGTGCAAGACTTTATTAACTGGGCCAAGCACAATGATATTCCCGTGGGGCCAGGGCGTGGATCGGCGGCGGGCTCTTTAGTGGCATGGGCATTACGTATTACAAACCTTGACCCCATACCCTATAACCTCCTTTTCGAACGCTTTTTAAATATTGAACGCGTATCCCTACCCGATATTGACGTGGACTTTTGCGAACGTCGCCGCGGCGAGGTTATCCAATACATGGTGCGCAAATACGGCGAAAATTCCGTGGCGCAAATCACTACCTTTGGTAAAATGAAAGCTAAGGCTGTTATTAAAGATGTGGGCCGCGCCCTTGGCCTTACCTTTGCCGAGACAGACCGCATTGCTAAGCTCATCCCTGAAGACCCTAAAATAACAGTTAAAAAAGCTTTGGACAATGAAGCGGACTTGCGTACCATTTACGATACGGAACCTAGCATTACCAAACTTATAGATACAGCCATGCGCCTTGAAGGCCTTTCACGCCACGCCTCTACCCATGCGGCTGGCCTTGTGGTTTCCGATAAACCCATGAGCGAATATTTACCGCTATATAAGGGTAAAAAAGGCGAACTTGTCACACAATTTGACATGAAAATGGTGGAAAAAGTAGGTCTTGTAAAATTTGACTTCTTGGGCTTGCGCACCATGACGCTTATTCAAGATACGCTTGACGCCATTGTACACCAAAAGAAGGAAGCGCCCAACCTAGACACCCTACCTCTCACCGACACAGCCACCTATGAACTCTATGCAAGAGGCGATACCGACGGTATATTCCAGGTGGAAAGCTCCGGCATGCGTCAATACTTGCGCCAGCTTAAGCCCAACTGCTTTGAAGACGTCATCGCCATGTTGGCCTTGTATCGCCCAGGCCCCTTGGGGTCCGGCATGGTGGATGAATTTATTAAGCGTAAGCACGGTGAAGTGGAGGTAGTGTACCCTCACGATTCCTTAACCGATTGCCTGCGCGATACCTACGGCGTTATTGTTTACCAAGAACAAGTAATGCAAATTGCGCAAATTATTGCAAAATACACCCTTGGCGGCGCCGACTTATTGCGCCGTGCCATGGGTAAAAAAGACCCCGCAGCCATGGCGAAGGAGCGCTCCACCTTTGTGGACGGAGCCACAGCCAATGATATTGATAAGGACAAAGCCAATGAAATCTTTGACCTTATGGAAAAATTTGCGGAATACGGCTTCAATAAATCCCACTCTGCAGCCTATGCGCTCATTTCCTACCACACAGCATACTTAAAGGTTCACTTTAAGGTGGAATTTATGGCTGCCCTCATGACGTCAGAAATGGGTAATCAAGACAAGCTGTTAAAGTACGTAGCAGCGTGTAAAGATATGGATATTGACGTACTTCAACCTTCCGTAAATCAAAGTTTACGCGCCTTTTCCGCCGCAGACAGTAAGGTTATTTTTGGCCTTGGAGGCATTAAAAACGTAGGCGATGAAGCCATTCGCGAAATTGTAGAAGCACGCGCCGCCGACGGCCCTTACGCTTCGCTTTTTGACTTAGCTTGCCGTGTTTCACTGCGTAAAGTTACCAAACGCGTACTTGAATCCCTCATTAAAGGAGGCGCTTGCGATTGCTTTAACGTCTCCCGTGCCGCCATGCTAGCCGTGCTAGATACCCTTGTGGCACGAGCACAAAAAAAAGCTAAGGAAAAAGATTCTAACCAAAACTCTCTTTTAGCCATGACGCCACAAGTGGAAACACCGCAAAAAGGCATTGGCTTTGAGTGTCCAGAATCCAACATTGCGGAAATGGAAGAAAGCGACAAGCTTCGCAATGAGAAAGAAGCCTTAGGCTTTTTCCTCACCTCACATCCTCTTATGCCTTATCGCAAAGAAATGCAGCGCTTACGCTTACAACCCATGGAAGAATTGCGCGAAATTTTTCACGGCGGTGAAGTAAAATGCGGCGTTTTAGTCACATCCGTAAAGGAAATCACCACCAAAAAAGGCGATCGCATGGCTTTTGCAACGGTGGAAGACCTCACCGCCAATGGTGAAGTCATTTTCTTTCCACGTACCTATGCAGAGTATAGAGAGCTTATCCATTCAGATCAGCCCTTGCTACTTGAAGCAAAGCTAGATGCACAGCAAGATGCTGGCTCGCACGACGATAACGATGATGATGACGCCATGCCGCGGGAAATTAAAATGCTGGCAGAAAAGGTTACCCCCTTATCCAAAGCCTGCAGCCAAAGCGATACCCCCATTTGTGTCGCTATTCCCTCCTACAGACTTGATAGAGAAAGCTTGCTCACCCTACGCGCCATTTTAGAAAAATACCGCGGTTCGGTGAGCGTGGAAGCCTATGTTATTTTGGATGGCTATCAATGCCTTTTACAGCTTGGGCACCGGTTCACCGTACAGCCAGGAGCTGAGCTTGATACGGCTCTCTCCAAGTGGGCAGAACCTGCCAAAACAGCATAAAAACAACGAATACTCCAAGGAGAACATTATGAAAAAAAAGATTTGGCGCCTCACGGTACGCAGTGAATTTTCTGCAGGGCATGCTTTACGCCACTATGAAGGTAAATGTGAGAATGTGCATGGGCACAACTTTGGCGTAGAAGTCACAGTACAAGGAGAAAAGCTACATGAGAAAGTGGAGTATCTTCTTGATTTTAAACAAATTAAAAACAATCTTAAAGTAGTACTTGAAGGCCTTGACCACAAGGTTTTAAACAATACTCCCCCCTTTGATGTGATAAATCCCACGTCGGAGAATCTTGCTCAATATATTTGGCAACAACTGGATGCCGTATTTACCGACGAAACAGCCAGCGTTTACTCTGTTTCTGTTTCTGAAAAGTCTGCTCAAACAGCGACATATCTAGAAATAGAAGCATAATTTTTTAAGAGTTTACATAGTTATGGGGAAAGGCTTTCACAATGCGGGCCTTTCCTCATTTTTTCATATATAGCACAATAAACTAAGCCCCTTGCCTTTTTTGTACATAGTTTTGCATGCACACCATGCCAAAACGTAAAAACAGCAAAGCAACAACAATTTGCATAATACCGTACATAAGCACATGCCCCCCTTCTCCTGCTAGAATGTATGTATACACGTCGTATATATACGATGAAAAAGTGGTGAATGAGCCCATAAATCCCACCAAAATTATTCGTGAATTCCATTTTTTATAAGACGTAAGTACCCAAAAAAAGCCAAAGAAAAAGCATCCTAGCACATTGGCTAAAAACACGGCGTAAGGTTGCAATGCTTCTTGGCCCACGGCCCCAAAGCATTCCCCTAAAGCTAGGCGACTCATGGCCCCCAAAGCTGAAGCAAGCGAAAAGTAAAGAACGTTTTTTGCTGACCACATATCTGCTCTTCTTTAGTAAAAATACTCCATATTTCCTTTACGAAAACACCCTTATGAAACTACATATGCCACAATACAGCAAAAGTCCACGCGCAAGAAAAGATGCTCAAAACACCTGTAAATAACAGCAGGAACTTGACAAAGACTAGCTTTTCCCTGTACTAAAGCCTCTTTAATCTAGCAGAACAAGGAGCATCTTTCCATGTCAAATATGCCTACATCCGGCCAACCCTTAGGAAATGCGCAAAACCCGCAACTTCTTAACGAAATCCAAACTGAAGTTTCCAGCGAAGCAGCACCGCTTTTACAATTTCTCACAGAGCATGCCATTAAAATAATGCTTCTTTTAGGCTTATTTGTGGTGGCTGTAGCTGGGCTTGGCGCTTACAATTGGTATAAAAGCTCTACCCTTGAAGCTGCCCAAAGCGAACTACACACCATTAATCTTAATAAAGAAGGTAAAGAACGCATTACAGCCTTGGACGCCTTCTTAACAACGGCTCCGGCTGAATTGCAAAGCACCATTCTTTTATCTTTAGCTGAAGCAAGCATGCAAACGGAAGATTTTGAACGCGCCGCTAAAGCTTATGGACAATTGGCTGGCTTAAACATAGACAGCGCCACAGAAATTTTAGGCACCTTAAATCAAGGCCAAGCCCTTATTTTAGCAGGTAAAGGCCAAGAAGCCTTACAAGCCTTAGAAGGCATCGTTTCTAAAGTGCCCACACAACAAAGCATCACCATTCAGCAAGCCATTGCTGAAGCGGCCATTTTAAGCGGCAATACAGCAAAGGCTAAAGCGGCTTTTGAAGCCATTGCCAACAGCATCTCCCCAGCAGAAGCTGAGCTTTACAACTATCGTATTCGCGCCCTAGACGCAGCAACGACAGAAAAAAAATAATACCAATAACTCACTTGAGTCTAAAGGAGACCCCATGAGCCATCCTCTACTGCAGGAAGACGGCGGCAGCACCCACCTACTTCTTGGCAATGAAGCCATTGTACGCGGTGCTCTTGAAGCTGGCATGAATGTCATTACCTGCTACCCCGGTACCCCATCCTCTGAGGTGCCAGACACCTTTTATCGCATTGGCAAACTTGGCGGCAACGATCGTTACCGCATGGAATATTCTGTAAACGAAAAAGTAGCCTATGAAGTGGGTGCAGGTGCAGCCCTTGCCGGCGCCCTAACACTTGTAACCATGAAGCATGTGGGCGTAAACGTGGCAGCAGACCCTTTACTAACCACAGCCTACACGGGCTTGCCTGGTGGTCTTGTGCTCCTTTCTGCCGACGACCCAGGCTGCCACTCTAGCCAAAATGAGCAGGATAACCGCTACTACGCACGTTTTGCCAGCATGCCCTGCTTTGAGCCTTCCACCGCAGCTGAAGCGTGCTCCATGACAACAGCGGCCCTTTTACTGGCCCGCGAAACGGAACAACCCGTTCTCTTACGCACCACCACACGACTTAACCACCAACGTGGGCCTGTAGAATTTAGCGCTTTACCTGCCCCTGCAGAAATTAAAACCTTTGAGCGCTGTCCACAGCGCTTTGTGCCCGTTCCTGCTGTAGCCAGAAACCGCCACATTGAGCTTGAAGCCAATATGCAAGACATTAAGGGTATAGTGGAAAAATACTATATTCGTACTAAAGGTAAAAACGCCTCCTTTGGCATTATCACCTCCGGCATTGCTCGTGCATATTTAAGTGACGCTCTAGCGGCTCATGAAGCATGGCAAGATAAAGTGGACGTGCTTGAACTTGGCATGACTTGGCCTTTGTCCGAAAATGCTCTTGTTAAATTCCTTGATGAGCACGATATGGTACTTATCCTTGAGGAAGGCGAAAACTTGCTCGAAAAGGACATCCGTGCTTTAGCTCAAAGCGCAAAGCTTTCCACGCATATTGAAGGAAAAGACGACATCCTTACCATTCAAGGTGAATACACCTTTGCTGGCGTGAGCAAAAAGCTTGCCCGTCTTTTAGGTGAAGAAGAACAAGCAACACCTGCACAAGAAGCTGCGCATGGTATCGCCATGCCCAATCGCCCACCAAACCTTTGCGCTGGCTGTTCGCACCGTGCTGTCTACTATGCTGTGCGCCAAGTGTATGGCGATGAAGCCATCTACTCCAGCGACATCGGTTGCTACACTTTAGGTTTGCTGCCTCCCTTACGCATGGCAGACTTCCTCGTATGCATGGGCGCATCCATTTCTGCCGGTAGCGGCTTTTCTGCCGTATCTGACAAGCCCGTCATTGCCTTTATTGGTGACTCAACCTTCTTCCATACCGGCTTAAACGGTCTTGCTAACGCTGTATTTAATAAGCATAACCTCATCATGGTTATTTTAGATAATGGCACCACTGCCATGACAGGACACCAACCAAACCCAGGCATGGATCAAGAAGTTCTTGGCTCTGTATCACTGCATTTAGACATTGAAGCCATTGTACGCGGCATGGGCGTTGCGCATGTACGTAAAACAAAAGGCTTTAACCTTAAGAGCACCATGAGAGCTCTGGAGGAACTTAAGGCAGAAAGTGGCGTTCGTGTGCTTATTGCCGAAGAGCCTTGCGTATTATACGCACGCCGCACATTAAAAAGAAGCCCAGCACAAGTGGCGTATGTAGCAGAACAAAATGACGTTGCCACAGCCTGTGTGGAAAACTTTGCCTGTCCTGCCTTTGTACGCAATGAAAACGGCATGAGCGTAGACCCAACCCTTTGCGCTGGCTGTATGGTATGTCTGCAAGTGGCTCCAAAAGCCTTTAAAGCAAAACGTAAGGATGAGGTGTAATATGCAATCACGTCTTCG
>CAYJNG010000059.1:0-14715 GCA_964371505.1 uncultured Desulfovibrionaceae bacterium | reverse complement strand
TTAACGTGCGTGGTGGGCGCTGCGAAGCGTGTAATGGTGATGGGCAAATTCGCGTGGAAATGCACTTTTTACCCGATGTGTATGTACAATGTGACGTGTGTAAAGGGAAGCGTTACAACCATGAAACTTTGGAAGTGCGCTATAAGGGGCTGAACATTGCAGAAGTGTTAGAGCTTTCTGTAGAGCAAGCCTATGCCTTTTTTGAAAACTACCCCGTGCTGGAGCGGCGCCTTGCTGTGCTCATGGATGTGGGGCTTGATTATATACGTTTAGGCCAGCCTGCCACCACACTTTCAGGAGGGGAAGCCCAGCGCATTAAAATTTCTCGTGAGCTTGGTAAGAAATCCTTACCTGGCACCATGTATATTTTGGACGAGCCCACCACGGGTTTGCATATGCATGAGGTGGGCAAGCTTATTAGTGTCTTACATAAATTAGTAGACCGTGGGGCCTCTGTGGTGGTTATTGAGCATAATACGGATGTTATTTTAACCTCTGACCATGTGCTGGATCTTGGCCCTGGAGGTGGGGAAAATGGGGGACGTATTGTGGCTGAAGGCACTCCCGAAGCCATTGTGGCGGACCCTCATTCCGTAACAGGGAAATTCCTTATGGAAGAGCGCAATATACGCCGTAAAAGAAAGCTTTAAAAACAACTAGGGATTGTATGCGCTGAACTTGGAGAGAAGGATGCTTTGCGTGGAATACTTACTAGCCAGTTATAATAAACTTTAAATCCTACATTAGTAAATATAGCTCAAAATTGAATACCTGCGGCTTTTAGGTTTTGTCTAACCTAAAGGCCGCAGGTATTTTACTCTTTACTATTTATTGTTTTTTCATGGTGGTAATAAGCTCGCTTAAGGCCTGACTTTGCGAGGTGAGCCCTGCAATGGCATTTAACGACTCTTGCATGCTGGTGGCTGTTTGCGCTGCCAATTGGTTTACCTCGGTGAGCTGCGCATTGACACTATGGCTATGCCCTGCTTGCTGCACACTGGAGGCGGCAATATTTTTGGCTCTAGTGCTCGTTTGCTCTACCATATTCATAATGCTTTTAAATACGGTGCCGGTTTCATTTACCAATTGACTGGTTTTTTGTACTTCATTGGCAGATTGATTCACTTGCTCCACGCTAACACGCACACTGCTTTGAATGGCGGTGATGGCCGCTTGCACTTGCGTGGTGGAAGCCATGGTTTTTTCAGCAAGTTTACGCACTTCATCGGCAACAACGGCAAAGCCACGGCCGGATTCGCCGGCACGTGCTGCTTCAATGGCAGCATTTAAGGCTAGCAAGTTGGTTTGGTCGGCAATATCACCAATGGTAATAATAACTTCGTTAATGGCATTGGCATTTTCATTCAGTTGCTCCATGCCGTCTTTGAGCTTTTGTGACTGTACTTCCACAGCGTAAATGCTTTTTACAGCCTTTTCTACCACGTCTGCACCGTTCACGGCTTCAGTTTTGGCTTGCTCAGAGGCTTCTGAAGCTTCTTGAGCCATGCTTGCCATGGTGCTTACATCATCATTCATGGTGTGCATGATGTCACTAGCAGTGGAGGCACGCTCGGCTTGCACGGCGGCAATTTCTTCGGAATATTTTAATTGTGTACCCAGTTCATGGGAAGAGTGGGCCACTTGAGAAGAAATTTGCGTAGCTTGCTCTGCCACGTGCAATATGGTTTGTTGGGTTCTTTTAAAGGCGGTAACGTCCGTAATGAGCTGCAATACGGCGTTCACTTCGCGTGTGTTTTCATCCAGTAAGGGGATGGCATTGTAGACTATTTCAAGGTCGCCTTTTTGTGGATGCGCTGTGGTTTCTCCGCTTTGAGGCTGTTTGGAGTTAAGGGCTTTTTGCAAGCCATCTTGTGGGGTGCTATCGTCTTCACGGTTAAAGAGCTCTTTGCACGACTTGCCGTGATAGTTAGAGCCGGCTAAAGAGATACCTACTCTATTAACATATTTAGCTTGTAAATTGCTGTTCAGCACTACCACAGGGGAGGGGATGTTATCAAGCACAGTAATATAGTTCGCAATGATGGCATTGGTACCTGTTACAAGCTTGGCAAAGTCGCCTTGGAAATTTTTGGCATCGGATCTGGCAAGTAAGTCACCTTTTTTAATAGATGTTTCCAGCGCGCTATATTCTTGAATGATGGAGCTAAGAACGGTGGAAATATCGTGCAAAGATTGCGCAAGCATGCCCAATTCGTCTTTATTGGTGTTGGTAAGCTCTGTATCTAATTTACCCGCGGCAATGTTTTGTGCCACATTTACAGAAGCCACCAAGTATTTTTTCATGCGCAATACCACAAAACCGGTGACGAGCATAATGGCCAAGGTTACCAATGCGGCAATGGCAAAAATTCTTTGCCCAATGGAGAGGCTAGAGGCGTTGGACTCTGCCACGTCCATGGCGGCAATGGCAATCCAGCCTGTATCTTTTTGTTCGTCAAAGTAGGCGAATTTCTTTTCACCGTTCACTTCAAACTCTATGCTACCCGATTTTTTGCGCATGATATCATTGCCCCAAGGGCTGTTTTCAAGCTTAGTACGCAACACTTCGGAAGGCTTACTGCTCAGGAACACAGAACCATTTCTATCTGCCACCATGAAAGAGCCTTTCTCTCCAAGGGGGATGCGCTTGCTGAAGGAGTCTGTCAAGAATGTGGCGTTAAAAACAACGCCGATGATTTCTTTCGTACCGGTTTTATACACGGGGGAAGATACAGCATAGACGACGCGGTCTTTAAAAAGAAAAGGAGCACCGGCGGTCACGTGGCCCTTCATGGCATTGGTGAACATAAAGTCTTGAGAGAAATCCTTCCCTATTAAATCCGCCTCGGTATGGCGCAAGGTTTTTCCCTTGGTGTCAATGATACCCAGCATGGCGTAGCTGTAGGTTTTTTTCATATTAGCAATGCGGTCAATGGCGCCTTGGGTGTTGGCGGCTACTTCTTCCGCGGTGCCAATAAGGTAAGGTTGCAACAGGCCCGTTTGTGAAAGGGATATGGCATTAAGTACGTTAAATTCATGGATACCACTCAGTTCTGAGATGGTATTATTCACGGCCATAATTTTTAAATCACTTTGAGCTTTAGACATGTTCTCTGAGCTCATATCATAGGTAAGGTAGGCAATACAGACCATTCCTAGGAGAATAATACTACACATGGGTAGTAAAATTTTAGTTGCAAACTTCATAAACGCTCCTTTTCTTGCATATATTATACGTTATCGTGCTTTTTCTTTAAAACAATAGGGTCACCTAAAGGTTTATTGTGCCACTGTCAAGAAAGATGCAAGAATATTAATTGTACTAAATAACTAAGTTTTTGAGTGATGCTAAAGGAAACTGGGCTATTTCAGCATAGGCATTTTATGTTACTGCCTATGAATTTACAAAAAATTTTACACTTTCAATGCAAAGGGCGGTGACAGAAAGTAAGAGTAAAAGCATAATGCTTATACGTTTAAAGGCTGCTTCATCAACGCGGCCAAAAAGCTTATGCCCAAGCCAAAGCCCTAGGCATAGTGCGGGTATTCCCCATAGGAAGATGATAAGAGTGTCTAAGGTAAGAAGGTTTTGCTGAAAAGCAAAAAAGGATGCCCATACATCGGTGAAAAAGAAAAAAGCTATGAGCGAAGCGCGTCCAGTGGCGGCAGCCATGGGGCTTGAAAGGAAAAATAAAATAAGCGGTAAGCCACCATTGGCGCAGGCTCCATTTAAGAGGCCGCTGGCTAAACCTGTGCCCAGCACACCGGCCTTATTTAAATTGGAGCGTAAAACAAAACCCCGCCATAAAGCCATGCAGCACGCGCATGCCACAAAATTTATGGCTAAAACCATGGGCGTGGGAGGCACGGTGGCAAGCAGCCAAACGCCAAGGGGCGTGCCTATAAGTACGCCAAGGGTTAAATCTTTTAAGGGCTTCCAAGCTATATCTTTCCATATGCTGGGAAAAAAGACCACGGAGGCTAAAATTTCCCATAAGAGCACAGCCGGCACAATTTCAGATGGTTTCATAAGCATACTTATGAGAATGACCACCATCATGGAAAATCCAAAGCCGCACAATCCTCGCATAACAGAGGCTGCAAAAACCGCTATGCTAATGGCGCCAATGTTTATAAAAGAAAGTTCTTGCATAAAGCTCCTTAAAAGTATGAGCGTGAGAAGGCTTGGGGTTTTCAGTTATGTGTGCCACTGTGCCATCTTTATTTTTTTACGTGATCCTTTTGGAGTAAGTTTATTATATCTTGACGGGAGGCTTCTTGAGCACGTTCAAGGGCTGTTTTGCCGTCAATGTCTTTTATGGAGGTGTCAGCTCCATGCTGTAATAAAATCTGCACCGTGCTGGCATGTCCACCTTCAATGGCAAACATAAGCGGCGTGCCTTGAGCGGCGGAGGTAGCGTTGATATGGGCCCCTTTTTTGAGCAGGAGTTGTAGGGCTTCATCCTTACCAAGGCCTGCAGCCAGCATAAGAGGCGTTATCTTTTTGGCATTCTTGGCATGTATATTGGCGTTATTGTCTAGCAAAAGTTGGAGAAAATGGATGTCTCCATTGCGCGCAGCTACGTGCAGTGCGGTGGATCCATCGTCGCGTGTAGCTTCTATATCACTGCCTTTAGCTAGCAAGAGCTTTGCCGCAGCCACTTGCGCTTTCATGGCTGCAGCCATAAGGGCGGTTGTGCCGCCTTTGCCTGTGGCGTGAATGTCTGCTTTGTTATCTAAGAGGGTTTGCATGCCTGTGGTACTGCCCATGAGTGCGGCGTATATAAGAGCGGTGAAACCTGTATCTTCTTGGTCGCGTGCATTAATATTAACGCCATGTTGCAGTAACATTTCTATGGCTTCTTTTCTATTGCCTATGGCTGCAAAATCAAGTGCGCTAAGGCCTCTTTTGGATCTTTGCTCCGTTTGGGCGTGGTACTGCAAGAGTATACGCATGCTTTCTACTTTTCCAAAGGTGGCTGCGGCCATGAGGGCTGTCATGCCTTCATCGGGAAAGAGCATAGCATTGGGGTCTGCCCCTTCTTGTAACGTTTTTTCTAAAAGTGGGGCGTTATCCTCACCAATGGCTTGAATGATGAGTTCATTTCCCAAAGCCAAGGAGGCTGTACAGGTGAGTAGTGCCATGAGGCAAGAGTAAAAAAGTAAACGCATGAATATCCCCTTACAATACAATATATGGTAACGCTATGTTACTTTAGCGGCTTTGTAAATATGCTTTCGTTCTTTAGCGCTGTGGTGTTTTATGGAAGGTATATTTTTGCTTGCGTGCAGGATTCCTATATTTTTAAACCTCTGCACTATTGTTTTAATAAGGCTTTTTGTATGTAATTTTATAAACTCTGGGGCTATTGCAAAAGTGCTGGTGTCAATTTCATCGACATCAATGGTATTTTGCAACATCCCCAGAGCTCACTAAGCTTGGCATATGATAGTTCGCTTCTACGGACAGAGTATAAAAATACAATTGGCATCGATGCAATTGATGCCAGTATTTTTATACTCTGTCCGTAGAAGCGAGGGGGGCAAAAAATAGTCATACCACTCTTTTATTGAGTTAAGGCAATGACCTCATAAAAAAATTATAATGCAGAGATAAAGATATAAAAATCAATGGTTAACACAAAGATAAAACTTTGCCTGTTCTTGATTTTTCTCCATGAGGCCCTACACAATGCATTGCGCAGAGGGCTCATTTCGCCATTAAAGAAGACTTGATTTACGCCATGTTGGCATGTTACCCATGGAAAAAATAAGCGTATCGTCATAGGAGGGTGTTTTGCCAGAAGATCGCGAGAATAAAATTAGTTGCAGTAATTTTACCCATGAAATGGAAGTGGCGTTGGAGGTTATTTCCGGTAAATGGAAGTCCACAATTCTTTGGAACTTACATTTGTCGGAGAAAATTCGCTTTAATGAATTTTTTAAGATTATCCCCAGCATTACGCAAAAAATGCTCACGCAGCAGTTGCGTAAACTCGAAGAAAGTAATCTGGTGGTGCGCACGGTATTTCCTTCCACACCGCCCACGGTGGAGTATTCTCTTACGCCTTTGGCCAAAGAAGTTATGCCCATTTTGGAAAGCTTAAATCTTTGGGGAAAAAAAGTTATTCAAAGTTATCACCAATAAAACTCCTTTCTTTGTCTTTTAATTCTTTGTTATAGTTAATCTTTGTTAGGCACCAAAAAGTACCTTTCTCACCTTTTTGTTTATACCAAACAATAAGGTGCCTTCTTGTAGAATCTTTTTTTTATGTCTATGTCATAAGCACGCAGATTTTGCGCAGACACTTTGAAAAGGATTTAGCATGAAAAGATTCACCATTCCAAGAGATGTATATTTTGGCGAAAACGCCCTTGATCACTTAAAAAGCCTCACAGGCAAAAAAGCCATGCTTGTTATCGGTTCTGAAAGAATGATACAAGATGGTACCACTGCCCTTGTACAGGCAAATCTTAAGGAAGCTGGTATTGATAGCTCCATTTTCTGTGGCATCGAAGCGGACCCAAGTGTAGCCACCGTTATGCGCGGTGTGGCTGCCATGAATGAGTATCAGCCAGATGTTATCGTAGGCATTGGCGGCGGTTCCCCCATTGATGCGGCCAAAGCCATGTGGATTTTCTATGAAAACCCTGACTTTACCTTTGAAGAGGCTGCTAAGCCTTTTAATCTTCCCACCTTACGTAAAAAAGCGTATTTCGTAGCCATTACCACCACCAGTGGCACCGGCACTGAAGTAACAGCTTTTTCCATTATTACTGATGAAAAAACAGGCACAAAATACCCCATTGCTGACTACAACATCACACCAGATGTGGCCATTGTAGACACCAATTTGGTAAAAAGCCTTTCCCCTGAGCTTGTGGCTAATACTGGTATGGACGCCATTACCCACTCTTTTGAAGCTTATGTTTCTGTGGTGGCGAACCCCATCACGGATTCTTTAGCCATGAAATCTATAGAAATGATTGTTGATTCTGTGGTTGCTTCCTATAACGGACAAGAAGAAGCCAGAAAAGAAATGCACATTGCCCAGTGCATGGCCGGCATGTCTTTTTCTAACGCTATTTTGGGCATTGTGCACTCCATGGCTCATAAAACAGGGAAGATTTTTGATATTCCTCATGGTTGCGCCAACGCCATTTATTTGCCCTTTGCCGTAAAATATAATGCTCAAGTGGCTGGAGAGCGCTACGCACAGATTGCAAAGTATTTAGGCCTTGCTGGCTCCACCACTGAAGAATTGGTGGATGCGCTTATAGCTAAGCTTATTGAGTTAAAAACTCATATGAATATGCCTGCCACATTGAAAGAATTTGGCGTTAATGAAGAAGCTTTCTTGGCACAACTAGACGATATTGCCGCTGCAGCCGTGGCAGATCCTTGCACGGGCACCAATCCTCGTAGCATTGACCCTGCCACCATGGCAAAGCTCTTCAAATGCGCTTATTATGGAGAAAAGGTAGACTTTTAAAAGTTCTTTCTTTGTGTAAAGCGTGCTGACATATGAGTACGCTAAAGCCCTTAGCAAATTTTTGTTAAGGGCTTTTTTTTAGGCTAAATGAGATGTTTTTTTACTTGATTTTCCCTTCACAAGGCGAAAACTTGTAAAGTCTACCTATTGCGCATTGCTCCACAAAGAGAGATATGCTATGGGGGTATATTGTTCTTTTTGCAATGTGCATTAAGTGCGTGTTTAAGGAGTTAACCCTATAACGTTGAGGAGTTCACATGAGTGACGCTATGAGTATAGCCAATAGCCCGGCCATTTGGGTTTGTTCGGCTGTCATTGTTTCCGTAGTTGTGGTGCAATCGTATTTGTATATGCGTTTGGCCAAAAAAAATGCGCAACATATGGGCATTAGCGAGGCCGATTGCAAGCTCGCGTTTCGCACAGGTGTTGTGAGCTCACTTGGGCCTGCCATTGCTTGCTTTGTGGCCCTTGTAGGTCTTATGGCTACCATTGGTGGCCCCATTGCTTGGCAGCGTCTTGCCATTATTGGTGCTGCCCCTACGGAACTTGCTGCTGTGAACGCGGTAACCACAGCCGCCGGCATGCAAGGTGTGCAACTCTCCGACCCCAATTTTTCCCTTTCTGTACTTGCAGCCACATGGTGGGCCATGGCGCTCAACGGCTGCGGCTGGCTTATTGTGACGGCTCTTTTTGCTGATAAATTAGAAGGCATACGCGAGAAAATCGGCGGTGGTGACTCGGCCTGGCTTGGCGCATTAAGTGCTGCGGCCATGATTGGTATCTTTTCTTATCTCACTTTAAATACCATTGTGGCTAAGCTTACCTTCCATCTACCTCAAGCTTGCGCAGCTTTTGGTAGTATGGTGGCCATGTTTGCTTGTATTAAATTGAGCGCCAAGAGCCCTCGTCTGCGCGAGTATGGTCTTGGTATTGCCATTATTGTGGGGCTTATTGCCGGTTCTTTGGCTTTATAAGCCTACACTTTATGCATTCTTTTTTAAGAAAAAGGGGAACATATGTCTTTTGATTATTCTCGTGATTGGAAACATCCTGTAAATATTATTGGCCGCTGGACCATGTGGATTGCCGTGGTATCTTCCTTTGTACCGGCTTTATATCTTATGTTTGTGCATGATATTTCACCCGACTGGGAAGTACTCTTTCAGGGCTGGCTCATTATTGTAAGCCTTTTTGGTATGCTGTACGTGCTTGAGCCTGTAACGTATTTTTCTGTATTGGGTCTTTCTGGTATTTATCTTTCCATGCTGGCAGGTAATGTGGGCAATATGCGCGTGCCTTGTGCCATGATGGGCCTTGAGGCCACAGAAACGACACCAGGCACGCCACGTGCCGATGTGGTTTCCACCCTTGCTATTTGCGGCTCTGTTATAGCAAACCTTGCCTTACTTACTTGTATGGCTTTTGTGGGGGCGCAAATCCTTACCATTATGCCGGAAAAAATGGTTCAAGCTTTCCAGCTTTTCACCATTCCTTCGGTATACGGAGCCATGTTTATTCAAGCAGGCCTTAAAGATTTACGCCTTGTGCCCTTTGGCCTTGGTATTCCTTTAGCGCTTATGCTTTTAAGCGTACCTTCTTATCTTGTGACCTTTGTCACTGTGGTATGCATGATAGTTTTGGCTCGCTTCTTCTATAATCGTGACAAAAATAACGCCTAAAATGACGAGGAAAATATGATTAAAGAACTTATTGAAAAACACTATCCACACATGGTGGAATTGCGTGAAACTTTCCATAAAAATCCTGAACTTGGTTTTGAACTGCCCTTTACCTTTGCCCTTGTAAAAAAGGAGTTAGAGGCCCTTGGCCTTGAGGTGCGCACTGGCTTTGCCAAAACAGGACTTATTGCCATCTTGCGCGGTGCTAAGCCTGGCAAAACCGTGATGCTTCGTGCTGATATGGATGCCTTGCCTGTGCAAGAATTGGCCGATGTGCCGTATAAGTCGGAAAAAGACGGCCTTATGCATGGCTGCGCTCACGATGGTCATATGGCTTCCATGTTGGGCGCTGCTGCGGCGCTGTGCGAAATGAAAGAAGAAATTTGCGGTAATATTATCTTTCTCTTTCAGCCAGCAGAAGAAAGCCAATTTGGCGGCGCTGTGGTGATGATTGAAGATGGCGTCATGGATGTGATGCCCATTGATGCGTCTTTCTCCGGCCATTTATGGGGCAGTATTCCCGTGGGCGAAATTCATATTAAAAGCGGTGTTACCATGGCCTCGCGTGATGAGTTTAAGGTGAAGGTTATTGGTAAGGGGGGTCACGGTGCCATGCCCAATACCACCATAGACCCTGTGGTAATGACGGCGCAAATTATTAACGCTGTGCAAACCCTTATTAGCCGCTCCATTGACCCCAATGAACCTGCTGTTATGTCCATTTGCCAAGTATACACCACAGGCGGCGCCCCCAATGTAACGCCGGACTTTGTAGAGTTTACTGGCACCATCCGCGCTTATGACGATGACGTGCAGGCCTTATTGCTCAAACAATTTGAGAAAACCATTGCTTGCATTTGCGAAAGCCATGGCGGTAGCTATGAACTTACCTACACTGGTGGCTATCCTGCCTTATTCAACGACGCTGCCATGTCAGAAATTGCCCTTGAAAGCGCACGTAAGGTGGTAGGGGAAGATAAAACCATTACTCTTACCAAGCCCTTACCCGGTTCGGAAGATTTTTCTTGGTTTAGTAAGGCTGTGCCTTCATGCTATGTGTTCTCCGGTATTTCTGATGGCCCGCTGGCTTCGCATCACAACCCGCACTTTGCGTGGAGAAGCGAGGCCATGAAGCCCTTTGCTACCTATTTAGCCACGGTGGCTTTGGATTTCTTGAATAAAAAATAGGTAAAAGAGTTACAATATATAAGCCGCAAGGTGTGTCTTGCGGCTTATATATTTGGTGAAGAGCATAAATAGGTTTTGTGCGTGACTCTTTCATAGGCATAGAGCATGCATTATAATTTTACGTGGAGAATGGCGATACATAGGGCCTCTTCCATGAGGTGAAGTATGATTTTTTCGCAGCGTACGGTGGGAATTTTTGAAGCCTTGCTTTCTGCCACATTTTTTGGGCTTATTCCTGTACTCTTTATACCAGTTTATGAGGCGGGCATTAGTCCTGAAACAAGCCTTATATATCGCTTTGGTTTTGCGGCGCTTATGATGCTTGTGCCTATTACCTTTAAGAAACTATCTTTAAAAGTGTCCTTAAAAAACCATGGCTCCATCGCCATTTGCGGCTTTTCATACTATATTGCCGCACTTTTGCTGTACACTTCCTTCACTTATATAGCCAGTGGCATTACGGTAACCATTTTCTTTATTAATCCCATCTTTGTTATGGTGCTTATGGCCATATTTTATAAAGAAAAAATTGAATTTTATAAAATGGTACTTAGTCTAAGCACTCTTGTGGGCATTGCGCTTTTTTCCGGCGTATTCACTTCTGATGAGGTGCTGAATATTACCGGCATGACCCTTGCTATTCTCTCTAGTCTGGGCTTTGCTTTTTATGTTCTTGTGCTTTTCACCTTACAGGGGGCAACGGTAAGTAAGGAAGTGGTTTCCTTTTATCTTTTTGCATGGTGTACGGTGTGCGCCTGTTTATACAGCTTTAGCGTAGGGCAAATTGCAGTGCCAACTTCAGGTTTTGTGTTGTCTATGCTGGCACTTTCGGCGCTGATTACGGCGGTGCTGCCCAATGTTTTGCTCATGTCTGCCATGAAAAAAATTGGCTCGGTGCTTGCCACCATATTGGGTGTTATGGATCCTATCACCGCAGTTATCATAGGCGTGCTGGTTTTTGGAGAGCCCGTGGATGTGTATATTGTGAGCGGTATAGTGCTTGTTTTGGTATCTGTTATGCTCATTACGGTTTTGCCTATGCTTCGCGCCGCAGGGGGGCCAAAGGTATATAAGGTATGACCGTAAGTAGGAGAGGGCGTATATTGTAGCAAACAGCTGCGTGAACTGTGCTTGGAGAAGCGCGGAGGCTTTGGAGAAGAACAGATGATGTATGCTTTACTGAGCATAGTAGAGCAGCATGCTTAATTGCACCTCTTGGCTGCCAACATTTTTATATGTATGATTTACATCGGCTAAAAAGCGCACAGAATCCCCCGTTTGTAAGTGAAAAATTTTATCTTGTACGGTAATTTCCACAGACCCGGCAAAAACGGTGATGTATTCTTCTGTGCCTGTCATATGCGCCTGTGCCTGCAATTGACCACCCTCGGCAATATAAATACGATACGTTTCAAATGATCGCTGTTCATCAAAGGCAAAGGCAGGAAAATTTACATATTTGCCATTATCCGCTTCCATTTTTTCCACATCATCATGACGAATGACAGTGGCAAAGCTAGGCGCTTGTTCTATTAAGGAAGTAAAAGAAACCTTATAGCCATTGGCAATTTTCCATAGAATGGAAATGGTAGGGTTGGCATCGCCTCTTTCAATTTGCGCCAACATGGAGCGTGAAACCCCTGTAAGCTGTGCGGCAGCATCAAGGGTTAATTTCTTTTTTTCTCGTATGTCTTTGATATTTTGTGAAATGGCGGAGTTGATATCAGTCATGGCAGCTCTTCCTTCTTCTTTAGTGGCTGTGCTTGACAGTGTATGGATGTGCTATTATAGTGCACTTTAAGTTTAGTATAGTAACATTCACATGCAAGAACGTAGAGCATTAGGGAGAAAGGAGTCAAGAATTATGTTTAGCTGGGTAGCTTTTTTAACGTATGCCGGCATCACGGCCATTACCCCAGGGCCCAATAATATTATGTCCATGTCTAACGCGTCACGCGTGGGCTTTTCGCGGGCTTTGCCTTTTAATTTTGGCATATTGGCGGGTTTTTGCGTGGTGGTTTCCCTATGCACGCTGTTTAGTTCCCTTTTGGCGGAGCTTATCCCTGTTATCGAAATGCCCATGCTTGTTTTAGGGGCTTTATATATGTTGTACCTTGCCTGGATGACGTGGAGTAGTAGCGGCGTCATTGAGGAGCGGCACGTAACGGGGTCTTTTTTTACAGGCCTTTCTTTGCAATTTATTAATCCCAAAATTTATGTGTACAGCATTGTTTCCATGGATGCGTATATATTGCCCCATTATACGGGAGATATTCCGGCATTGCTTGCTTTTTCCTTTTTGCTGGCCTTTATTGGCTTTGTCTGTACGGTGCTTTGGTCTGGGTGTGGCTCTTTATTTAAGGTGCTTTTTTCTAAGCATGCCAAAATGACCAATGGCATCATGGCTTTGCTTTTAGTGTATTGCGCGGTGAACTTATTTATATAGCAAGGCAGCTTAAAGGCTTTTATGGCTATGTTAGGCAAGCTTTTTACGTGAGTAATGTATGATGTATACGTGACCTGCGTAAAAAGCGTGCCTATACATTGTGCTGCAATCTATTTTTACAATCCTAAATTTTCTTTTATAAGGAGAACTTCTAGCGTTTGAATGCTGCCAGGCTTTCTTTCGGTATAGCAAGTCATATTGCAAATACGCTCTGGGCTATTGCAATCATAGCATTTATCGGCTTTTACGGCGCAGGGGGTTTTTCTGCCTAATCTTTTGGCATTGAGCGGCGCAGCGATGTTTTTGGCTCTGTGCAGGGCGTCTTCCAAGGTGGGAGAAATTTTATTTTGCCCTATAACATAGATGAGGCGCTCTTTACCGTAGCTAGTGGCGGCAATGCGATTGGCTGTGGCGTCAATATTGAGTAATATGCCAGACTCCGTAACTCCATTGGCGCTGGTAAGGTATACAGGCGCCATAACGGCAGCGTTATTGTCTTCAACGCTTTTACATTTGCTACGCCAGTAGACGGTGTTGCTGGTACAGAGGGTGTCGTAAATATTCATTGCTTCTAAGCTCATGCTACCGCCGCTGCCTACGGTGGTATTTTGAATGCTATCGGTAAGGTAGCTGGCTGCTTCTTGCGTGGTATCAAAAATACGCACAGTGAAGCCTCTTTTTTCCATGTTTTCTTTCACCATTTGTAGGTTCATGATTTTCTCCCCTTTCGTGTTTTTGTTATTGATGGTGCATGGTATAGTATTTTGTCATGCTTGCTATATTTTGTTTGTAACCATCATCACACACAGTGTTTCAGATGTGCCGCATAAGATATTCCCTTTTGGCTTCCGTTTTATATGTGGCTATCCATGCTGCATGTGCAAAATAGGGTAGGGATTGCCTTGCTCATCCAGCTCAGAGCGCTTTGTAATGCTAAATCCCATATGCTGATAAAACTTCACGGCCTCAGGGTTTTGCTCGTTAACACATACTTTTTTGCAGGTATATTGCTCTAGAGCGAGGTTTACTAATTTTTTTCCTATACCTTGGCGTAGCTTATGCTGTGCCACAAAAAGCATTTCAATTTTATTACCGTCAATGCCCATGAAAGCTACAGGGGCTTGCTCTTTATCAAAAGCTACAACTAGCTGTGGTATACCTTTCAAACCTTCCGGTACATAGGGCGCAATGCTTTCTATTTCACTATGCGATAAAAAAGTGTGCGTAGCCTTTACGCTGCCTTCCCAAAGGTGAAAAAGCTGTTCTAAAAGCGTATCGTTGCGTTCAACAATTTCTTTTATTATCATATTTTTACTCCCCTTGTATTTGTCAAAATCATTTATGTGTAGGGCTTTGCACCATGGTATATTTTGTAAATTGGCCATGCAGGTATTTTTGTGTCTGTGTTTTTTTACGCATGAGATACTAAAATGGCAAGATGATAGGCCACAAAAAAAGCCCTACAATTTCTTGCAGGGCTTGTATATTTGGTAGCTAGGAGAGCTACAGGTTTTACGTGCTATTTTATTGATTTTGTATAAGATAAAAAATTAAAAATATTTTTTACCTACAAAAATACCTACAGTGCTTTGCCATGCTTATTCTGTTTTACTTTTGGCCATCATTACACATCGTGTTTCAATCCACGCCCCTGCGTGAGGGGCGACTGATTTCAATGTCGGTGTCAGTTAGCACAGTGCAGTTTCAATCCACGCCCCCGTGTGAGGGGGCGACCAGCGCCTCGCGTTGACTTTTTAATAGTAGAATGATTTCAATCCACGCCCCCGTGTGAGGGGGCGACCCGCCGCAGATGTTTCTGGTGGTAGCGTAAATATTTCAATCCACGCCCCCGTGTGAGGGGGCGACAAAGTACCAACAGGTACGCCGTAATAGTCAAGGAATTTCAATC
>CAYJNG010000058.1:0-14741 GCA_964371505.1 uncultured Desulfovibrionaceae bacterium | reverse complement strand
CAATATATACACGCCTTCACAATCGAGACCTCTGCACAATTATTTTCAAATATAGTTTTTGTCTAAAGTTTGAAAACTTATTCGAAATTTAAAATAGCGTGCGCAGAGGTAAAGACACAAAAATCAATCACTTAACGGCGAAGCAAAGCTACGCCTATTCTTGATTTTTGGTCGCATTGACTGTCGTCAACGCTCCATGAGACCCTACGCAATGAGTTGCGCAGAGGTCTCCAATCATACAAAAAAAGGGAGCAAGCCATGCTCACCCCCTTTAGATAGACAACTACCCTTCCAAGCCTAAAGCTAAGCGTTTGGTGGTAATACGTGCGTTGAGCAGCTCCGCTGCTTTTACAGGATCAGCTTCCACCACAAAGCTTGCGCCCACAATGCCTTCTAAGCCATCTAGTGCAATATTTGTCACCGTTTCTGAACCTAAAATGTTAGGCGGTAAGCCCAAGTGCGTATACACGCCACTGGCCACAGCGTACATGCCAATGGCTGCCGCTTTTTCTGAATACCACTCAGGCGAAGAAGCCGCCACAGGCAAGTCAGAAATATCCACACCCAATTCATTGGCTATGAGGCCACACAGTTGCATGATTCTGGCATTATCCACACAGCTTCCCATGTGCAATACAGGCGGTATTTGTAAGGCTTCACATACAGCGCGAAGACCTTTACCGGCCTTGGCAGCAGCCTCAGGCATAAGAAGACCAGCCTTACCCACGGCTGTGGTTACACAACCTGTTACTAATACCATAATATCTTTTTCGATGAGCTTTTCAATAAGCCCCACATTGCCAGAATCTTGCTTAATTTTAGGATTATTACAGCCAACCACAGCCACAAAACCACGAATGCTTCCGGCTTTTACCGCATCAAGCAAGGGCGTTAAGGAACCACCAAGGGCTGTAAGAATGGCTTCATTGGAAAAACCTGTCATAATATCCACAGGCGTATCGGGAATTTCCACACGGCTGGCGTCTCGTTCTGCATAGGCTTCCACAGCAATGCTCACAATTTTACAGGCCTCTTCCCAAGCGTTTTCGGGGTGAATGTCAAAGTGTATGGCGCCGGTAAAACGTGCTTTGGAAGCGGTATCAATAAATCGTGTATGGTAACAACTAGACACCTGCACAAGGCTTGGCATAATACATTGATAATCCACCACCACGGCTTCCACAGCACCGGTTACTATGGCAAGTTCTGTCATAAGGTGATTACCCGCCATGGGAATACCTTGACGCATAAGTACTTCATTGCCGGTACAGCACAAACCAGCCACATTAATACCCTTGGCGCCTAAGGCGTGGGCTCTTTCCACAAGCTTAGCATCTTTAGCAGCAGCTAGGATCATTTCCGACACCACAGGGTTATGACCATGCACCAATATATTTACCTTGTCTTCTTGTATAACACCAAGGTTTACCTTGGAATGTTTAGGTGATGGCGTGCCAAAAAGAATATCGCATAATTCTGTGGCAATCATGGAACCAGCCCAACCATCCGCCAAGGCACAGCGTGCAGCATGAAGTAAAGTATTGGCAGCATCATTATCACAGCCCATATGGGTACGGTGCATCATTTCTGCAATTTCTCTATCCACACCACGCGGCGTAATATTGTATTTTTCCCATATGGCACGGCGCTTTTCGGGTACACGGCCTATAAAACTTACGGCCTTTCTACGGCTACCAAAGTCGCTGTAAAAAAGATCGATGAGATCTGTACCCACTTCTTTTTCACTTCTCTTTTCTGTGGCAATGCCAAGCTCTGCCGCTATGCGATACATTTTCGCTGTATCCTTAAGGCTATAAGACGCTGTAGTCCCTTCTATAACAGCTTCAAAAGCTTCTATAACGTCACGGCCATGGTCGGAGTGACCAGCAGAACCACCTGCCACAAAACGCCCAAAGTTACGCGCCACAATAACATCCGCATCGGCACCGCAAACACCACGAGAAAACTTCTCCCCTGCTGCAGCCTTAGGATTTATTTTACAAGGCCCCATGACGCAATTGCGACACGATGTGCCAAGATCACAAAATTTACAGTGCGGCTTTTGCTGTTCAAGCCTATCCCATGCCGTTTCTACGCCATCTTTTTTGGCCTTTTCTAACATGCGTTGTGCATCTTTCCACAGAGACATATTTTCTACAGAGATATTTTTTTCCATTATAAACCTCCAAGGCTTTGGCTAGGGTTACTAATATATATTATAAAACTACTCTTGATACAAAAAATCTGCTTGCTTGCGCAAGAGCTTGGGTATTTCTTGCTGCCAAAATTCCCAGTCGTGTCCACCTTCTAGCTCTACATACTCAAAGGGAATTGCTTTTTTCTCTAACAACACTTGAGCGCTTTGATTATCTGCTAAAACCAAGCTATCTTGTAAGCCTGTGGTAATAAGAATTTGTTTAGGGTGTGCATTTTTCTTACTTTTTTCCATAAGGTATGCAGCAGAATGCTTACTCCACACAGTCTCATTACTTGCTTTTACACCAAATACTTCTGCCAGTTTCCACTGCTCAGGGTGTAAACGTATATCTAATACACCGCTAATGGAAGCCACTGATGTAAACTGTTTCGGATATTTAAAGCCTAAAGTCATGGCGCCGTGTCCTCCCATGGACAGGCCAGCCAAGGCGCGCTTGCCGTTGGTTGGGAAAAGCATATCCACTTGTGGCAACAGCTCCTCCATCATGAAGCTTTCAATTTGGTTTTGCTCCAGCAAGGCACTATCGGCATACCAACCAAAATCTTCCGCCTCAGGCGCTACCAAAATAACTCTTTTTTCATTGGCGAGAGCTTGCAGCTCCTTGCCAAGATAGGTATTCCAATCTTTTGCATGCCCAGTGGCGCCGTGCAAAAGATATAGCACAGGGAAGCGCTCTATATTTTGCACTGTTCCTTCTTGAGCGGGAGAGTTTTCTTGTAAAGATTGCAGCACAATTTGCTGCACCGAAACACCACCCATTTGTTTGGCCTTAGCCTGCAAATTCTGCACTGCCCATATATTTTGCGGTACGGGATGGGCTTCGTGCTGCATAAGGTCCATAGTATTTTGCAATGCATCCGATGAGGCGCTCGACTCCGTATGGCGAGGCTCAGGCAAGTACACGACGTATTCCACGTCTTTCTTACGGCTTACGGAGCTAAAGCGCACCGTATTCGCTTTGCCTGCCACAGGAATAAAGGGATTTCCCCCCACTTCTTCCATACGGATAACATTTACACGCTCATCAGCATAGGGCAATATATAATTGGTAAGAATTTGCCCCCCTGCCGTACTTACATGTATATTATCCTTACTGCGCAAGCGAATAGTTTTATTGTCTTTTCCCTTAATAAAAGATGTATACTTACCATTTTGCGTGAGCAAATGTTCAATATTTTCATAAGAAACTGCTGGGTAAAAAGAACTCATATCTTCTGTAATGGCATTGATAAGCCGAGTTCTATTGGCATAGGGCATGCGTCCCATGACAGGTAAAGAAACCCACAAAACCTTACGATTATTTTCGGTGGCTAGCTCTAAAAAGTTAATCACACGAATGGCATACACCCGCTCCCAACCTTCGGTATCTATTTGAAAGCGCCTTTTACCTACCATAATATCTTGAGTATCGTTGGCACCAAGGGAAATAATCAACATGTCCGGATTATGCTTAATGAGTAATTTTTTTAAATTTTCCGGCCAATTAAAAAAATCTGGCTTGCTAAGCCCAGAAGAGTAACGCCCTTCACGCACCACTTCTATATCCTTACGCTGACGCAAAGCTTTTTGCAGCGTGGGCCCAAGACCTTCCATCATCATGGAATCGCCTATGATAAGAATTTTTAACCGCTTACCATAATTGGGCAACTTGGTAAGATATTCTTCAATGCCCTGTGCACTGGGTGCAGCTGTAGCCCGTGTGGCGTCGTAAAAAGCGTATTCAGGAAGAAGCTCAATCTCTACACTTTCTTCTTCAGATTCGCTTTCTGCCACCTTAGGGCTTACGTCGGCATCGGGCTTCGGCACAGGTGCAGGTATTGGCTCTGGGCTAAGTTCTGAATCTGCTTTTGGGCCAGTCTCAATGTTTGATTCTGGTTTTTGTTCGGTTTTTTGTGCAGTGACGTCCTCTTTAGGCTGTGCATCCCAAATAGTAGCGTAAAACTCGCGCGCTTTGCCCCATTGCTCTGCTAAAGGCACATCCGCCTGTACCAAGAACTCTTGGCTCATATCTTGCGTAAATTTTCCTAAAGATTGCATGAACGGCGCAATGCCCGTCATTTCTGCCCCTTGTGAAACGTACTCCCCCACAGTGCGCAAGATGGGATATTCCCCGCTTTCCCCTTCAAAATAGGCCTTAAAACGTGTGGATTCTAACAAAAGCATGCATGCAAAAATGCCCAAAAAGCAAAATAAGGCCGCTCTATTGGGAGCGGATGTAAACGTACTCGCGGCTGCTGCAGATAAATCTTGCGATACAGCTTGCGTCGCAAATTCTTGTTTTTTCTTTTCTTCTTGAAAGGCTACGCTATCTTCACGCAAAGGCGCCACAGTAGATTGTTCTAAACCTAGCGCCTTTGCGCCAGCCGCAGCCTTTTTTGCCTGAGAAGGCTGCCTGCCCTGCTTACGCTTGGCTCTTTTGGACTGCACAGAAGGTGCCGATTTTAGCTCGCCATATTGCTCATGTGTAAGCGAGGTCTCTTGCACCTGCTTTTGCACCACACGGGTTTGCGTACTTTTTTGCGCTTTAAGTTTACGTGCTTTCTTGCTTTGTTTTGTTTTTTTATTTTTTGATATTTTTTTCATAAGGCGACCTAGAATTGGAAATAAATAAAGGGCAAGACACCATCAGGCCCAAGCTTAAGAATAAGTGCACACAACACAGAAAATACGAGCACCTGCACAGGCAACCACCATTTATGTATGCAGTATATAAATGCTTTAAACAAAGAAGCACCAAAAATTTGCGTAAGCATGGTACATATGATGGCCACAGGTACTAAAAGCGCAAAACCTTCCCCCAGGGCATCCCAACGCAAAACTCTTTCTATAATTTGCAAAGCCAATTCTGTGGTATCAGCGCGAAAGAAAATCCACAAAAGACACACAAAGTGAAAAGTAACAAACCAACCTGCAAAAGCATAAGGACGCGCCAAAATAGTGCGCACAAAGCTTGGCTTCTCACCCTTCTGCGCAGAAGCTTGCATCTTCCCAAAACCTAAAAGCGTGCATATACCCTGCCACAAATGCACAAGGCTTAAGCCCACACCATGCATAATACCCCAAATAAGGAAGCGTAAATGCGCGCCGTGCCATAAGCCACCTATGGTCATGGTAAGGATAAGGTTCACGGTTTTATTACCGCGCTTGTTGCCTCCAAGGGGAATGTATAAATAATCGCGAAGCCAAGAAGAAAGAGTTATATGCCAGCGGCGCCAAAAGTCTTGCAAGTTACACGCAAGGTAAGGAGCGTTAAAGTTTTGCGGTAAGCGATAGCCCATAAGATAACCCACGCCTACAGCAAGGTCGGAATATCCCGAAAAATCACAGTAAATTTGCATGGCATACGCATACACAGCCATAAGCACCGTCAATGAAGCGTACGCATCTGGCGTTAGAAAAACATCACGCACTATATGCTCAGATAAATAACTGGCCAGCACCACTTTTTTAAATAAGCCGCTGATGATAAAAGTAAAACCAAGAACAATATCTTCCTTTGCTCTTGGCATGCTTTGCTCAAAGCCTGTGGGCAGAAAATGTGCCTGCACTAAGGCCGTATTAGGTACAGCTTCGCCGCGTAATTGTGCAAAAAAATCTTTCCCGCGTAAAATAGGCCCTGCCAAAATAGTAGGAAAAAAGGAAACAAACACAGCAACATTTAATAACGTTTCCGGTTTTGTTTTGTTTCTATATTGGTCTATGGCGTAGGAAAGACCTTGAAACGTATAAAAAGAAAGCCCCACAGGGAATAAAAATTCTGTATTGGCAATGAGTTCATATAAAGGCAACTGCAAGCCCATGGTATTAAGAGCCAACTCCACATTAACAAGGAAAAACTCATAATACTTATAAAATACCAATAAGGCCACATGAATGGCAACGTTAATACCAAGAACAGCTTTGGTTACACCCTGTCTTTCTTTATATATATCTATAAGATAAGCAGTTCCCCAGTTAAGCACAGCCACAAGGCACAAGAGAGGCAAAAAGCTTAAACCCGCAGAGGCGTAAAAAAAGCCGCTAAAGCCTAAAAGTACTGTTTTATACTGCCATGTCCCCTTTCGCACCAAGGCATGCATAGCTAAAACAAGTATAAAGAAGAAGACAAAGGACAACGTTACAAAATTCATACTCTATTCCCATACAAAAAATGCAGCTTAAGCAAGAAAAATTTACGCCAAAGCCCGCAAGCCCCACACCGTTAAACGTGATGCAACACCCTAGCAAAAACATTTTTGCAATATCCTAAACATAAGCCAACAAAAAACTTCTTAAAAAGGCGCTTTGTAGCGTAGCAGCGCCCTTAGAGGGTGGCATTACACCGCGGCATGTGAATACTGCTTGAAATATTATGAGATACACGTAAAATAGACATAGCAACTTGCGGCGCAAAATTAACAAATACAGTGGCGGCTAGCAAGAAATAAGTTAGGTATTTCCTTACAAATACATTTGCAAAAAACAGGAAAAGCACTCTAAATACAAACCGTTTACAAAAACATAGAAAAATAGTATAGAATAGAAGGTAAAATCCCTTCACACTATGCAAGCGAACTTCTTGACAGCATTAGCAATTTTGTTCATTACAAGCCATATTATAAAAAATACCGCTCAACTCACCCATAAATCTTAGAGGATATTACCATGAAGAAAGTTCTTCAACTTTGTTTTCTTACTGCTCTACTCAGCACAAGCGCTGCACAAGTCTCTTTTGCTCGCGAAATACTTATTCACAATGACTGTACATTTCCTCTTACAGGTCTGTATCTTAGTATGACAGATAGTGATAAGGCCTACAGCATGCTAGAAGCGCCTTTGAGCCCTCATGAAGCCATAAAAGTGGATATGAAAGAGACAGGTTCCAATTGGAACATCATTGCGCAAGATGCCCATGGCGGCAAAGTGACTTTTGAAAACATCAACTTTGAAAAAATCAATCAAATACACATTAAAGGCGATGGTACGGTGGAGATTTACCGCTAAAAAAACTACACAAAAGCAGCGTACATGGCGGCATAAGTAGTGCGCGCTTTTGCCGCATAGTCCTGCCACATATTTGCTACATTCTCTTGTGTATGCTCCTGCTCACAAAGCACAAAATGCGCCGACGCCATATTTTGCGCACAAGCTACCTGCCCTGCCAGCGGTAAACACGCTACATATCCTTGGGGCAAAGCTATACTTTTTTCCCCCAAAACCTTCTCCAAAGCTTTAGCATACCCTGCATAATCCCCCTTGGGAACATTACATGCCATGAGGGCAGCCACCGCATTATCTTCTCGCATGGCCTGCAAATGCAACAGCATCACCTTGCCCACATGCATACGGGCGTCCGTAGCGTCGCATATAAAGCCAGCATGAACTGAAGAGATATCTAAAGTAAAGAAAGAATGCACATCTTGCTGCACAAGCACATAGGGGTCAAGATATAAAGCTTTGTCCAAATCCCAAAAAATATTAGCCAGTTGTAAAGTGAGGATACCCACGATATCTTGTGGCGTAGTATCCTCTTTTTGACTATCTACGCTATGCACACTCACAAGCAATTGGCTTTCTGCCAAGGCTTGTAAAGCGCATTCTTGCTCAAGAGTTAAACCAACACTTAAAATATGTACATGATGCATGTGCGCAGAGTTAAAGCTTTGCTTTAAAGAAAAGATGGAAATAAAAGTAGCTAGAGCATCCTTTTTTTCACACACAAAAAGAATGTGTACCGTGTGAGGCGCGCTTTGCATGCTTAGCCCTTATGTAAAAGTTCACAAAGCAAGGTTTCCCCTTCAATACCCACGGGCCTTGCTTGCACAATGCCTTTAAGGTGTAAAGAGGCAGGAACTTGAAGCTGGCAAGAAGCGTAATGCGCCTCTACCCCCTTAAAGACCTTTGTAGTAGACATGCCGGCACTCTCACTAAAAGAATCATGCGGCAAAGGGGGCTCTGCTTCATCTTCTAAAACTTTATTATCCAGCACCAAGGCTACAGAATCTCGCGTAAGTAACGTCTGTAAAAAGGCTTGCTGCTGCGCAGCCACTAAAGCGCGTACGCGGCCCGCCCGCTCTAGCTTCTCAGCATGGGGTACCTGCTCAGAAAACTTTTCTGCCGCAGTACCAGGGCGTATAGAATAGGGAAACACATGCGCATAGTTAAGCCCCAATTCTTTAATAAGCGTGAGGGTATCTTGCACATCTTGCTCCGTTTCGCCGGCAAAGCCCATTAAAATGTCGGCCCCAAGGCCCATATGAGGCCAAGAAGCGCGCAATTTACGCACATTATCTAATAAGGGTAGCAACTTATAATGCCCGCGCCCCATGCGCTTAAGAACAGAAGGTGAGCCATGTTGCAAAGAGAGATGTATATGCGGACAAAGTAAGGAAGAAGAGCTAAGCACCTCAAGACCTTTGGGGCCAAGCTGACTGGGCTCTAGGGAGGAAATGCGAAAACGCGCGCGCCCTGCCCAAGTGGGAGCTAAATGCTTTTCAAGCAGAGCCACTAAGTCCCAAAAATCCGCCACATGCGCATTGTCTTGAGCTTTAAGCTCACGCCCATATTGGTGCAAATTAATACCGGAGAGCATAATCTCGCCATATCCGGCTTCCAACAAACGTTGAGCTTCAGCCACCACATCTAAGGCAGGACGGCTTATGCTTTTTCCCCGCACCAAAGGGACTATACAGTACGTGCAGCGATGCGAGCAGCCGTCTTGCACCTTAAGTACAGGACGAGCTCTATGGAAAGCCTTAATGGAAAACCCCTGCTCGCCAAAAGGATATACTTGCGCAGGAATGGAAAGCGCCTCTAGGCCCTTAGACGTAAAAAAGTCCTCACCACCCCATTTGGCAGGCTCCTGCATAAGCAAGGCTTTTGCCTGTGGGGGGATGAGAACATCAAAATACTTCTCTTGGGCTTTATCAGCAAAGGTCTTCGCAACCAAAGAGGCAGCACAACCAGTAAGAATACGTAAGCAAGGTTGCGCTGTTTCGGCGGTAAAAAGCTTTTGTAGGCGATACAAAGCATGCCTTGTGTCTCGTTCTCCTCGCGCTGTAATGGCGCAAGAATTTACTAAAAAGACATCAGGCCCTGCTTCTAAAGGTACTTCCACACCGGAGCGGGCAATCCACGCTTCACGAATGGCCTGACTTTCATATTGGTTAATCTTGCACCCAAGGGTTACAATATGAAAAGTCCACGCACGATGTTGCATTACAAGTACACAAAAAAGCTTAGCCGGTAGCTCTTTGACTACCTAAAAACTTAATAGAAACAATTTCATACGTTACGCGGCCACGCGGAATTTCCACAGTAACCTCGTCCCCTTCTTCCTTACCAAGTAAGGCCTTGCCCACAGGAGAAAGTACAGAAATAGAACCCGTAGCAAAATTTGCCTCATCAGGGCCCAGTAAAGTAAAGGTCTTTACTTCCTCTGTGTCTACATCTTCCACTTCCACTGTGGCGCCAAAAATAATCTTATCACTCTCAAGAGTATCAAGATCAATAATTTGGAATAAGCCCATACGAGACTCAATATAGGAAATACGAGCTTCAGTCATGCCTTGACGCTCACGCGCAGCATCATAGCCGGCATTTTCTTTCAGGTCACCTTCTTCGCGAGCTTCTTTAATGGCTTGAATAATCTGTGGTCTCTCGCTTTTCAAGCGTTCTAACTCACTCTCAAGTTGAGCATAACCTTGTTTGGAAATAGGAATATTCATACTTTTTTCCGTCCTTATTATGAAAAAAAGTACGCTCGCTGTAAAAACAACAAAGCGTACAAATATGAGCAATATGAACCTGTACATTATGTGTAAAGCGCATGCGCGTCAAGAAAAATTTACCATTGCAAAATATGCTTAATGCGCATATAAGCGTAAGGCTATTTGTGGAACTTCCATCGTTACCACCATCCACACAAAAACTTTGTTTTATTAAAGATGCCTTTAGCAAGACTTCACCCAAGGCTAAATAAGCACAGTACATACATTGTACAGATGTAAAACAGAGCTTATACAAAGTTTTTGTGCTAATCTTCAGCTTTTTTTACTGGATAAAGTTATGAAAAAATATTTACGACACTTAGGCCCCGTGCTTATTGCCTGTGTTTTTGCCGGTGCCATGTACCTCCTGTACCAAAAGCTTCAAGCTTACAGCTTTGACCAAATTCGTGAATCCCTACACCAAATACCTCACTGGCGCCTTGCAGCCTCTATAGCTTTAATGCTTGTAAACTACGCCATTTTAGTGGGCTACGATTGGCTAGCCTTGGTGGCCATCAAAAAACCCCTTTCGCTAAAACGCGTTTCGCTGGTCTCCTTTATTGGTCAAACGGTAAGCTATAATTTTGGTGCTCTGCTTGGTGGCACCACAGTGCGCTACCGCTTTTATGCCACATGGGGCTTTTCCATTGCTGATATTGTACGCCTTGTCTTAATGCTAGCCGTAACCTTTTGGGTGGGAGCTTTAGGCTTATGCGGCCTTGTGTTTATGATTTCCCCCCCCATTATACCCGAAGAGTTTCTTCATGCCTTCCCCATTAAAGACATTCGCCTTCTGGGGGCTTTACTGTTTTCCATAGCCATTTTATATTTTATAGCATGCCACTTTGTACGAAAAACCGTAACTATTTTCGGGAAAGAATTTTCCTTCCCAACGCTCAAAATAGCCCTTTTACAAGCTTTTGTAGCCGGCATTGACCTTATTGTGGCAGCCGGTTGTATGTATGTGCTCTTTTCTCCTGAGCTTGGTGTAAGCTTTGGGCAGTTCTTGCCAAGCTACCTTATGGCGCAAGTGGCTGTGGTGCTTACCCACGTTCCCGGCGGCGTAGGCGTCTTTGAATTGGTTATTTTACACCTAACCAATACCCCCAATGAACAAATGGTCATTGCAGTGGTTCTTTGCTTTAGAATCATTTACTTTATTATGCCTCTACTCATGGCAGCGCTTTTGCTTGCCACCTACGAAATTCGTCAAAACAAAGGTTTATTGCGCGACGCAGGGCGCTGGCTTTCTGTACTTTCGCACAGTATCAATGCCCGTATTACCTTTGGCGTGGGCACGCTTTTATTGGTATTTACAGCCCTACCCGTATGGGAAAAAGGGCATTTATATCTCTCCACCGACTGGTCTTTCCCCATGGCTATGCTTTTACACGCCCTTTGTGCCATTTCCGGTTGCATGCTTCTCTTCCTTGCCTATGGCCTTGAAATTCGTCAGGCAAAGGCTTGGCGCTACACACTCTTTTTCGCCATGCTTGGTACCATTTGCGCCATACTAAAGGGTATACATCTTTTTGTGGCCATTATGCTTTGCATGCTTATATTCTCCATTGTGGCGGGAAGAAAGCGCTTTTACCGTAAATCTTTCTTTTGGGAAAACCCCTTCCCCATCTCTTGGCTTGCACCTGCATGGATTGTCTTAGGCGCCTGCCTCATTCTAGCCTACATGCTTGGAAGCGGACAACCCTACTTTTGGTCATGGGGCAGCGAATCCTTGGGCGCCATGGGTAACTTGCATACTTTGGTCTTTGTGTACGCGCTCCTGCTTATAGTTTGGGTATGGCGCATCTTACGTCGAAAAAAAGTATAAGTGACTCACTAGCCTCGCTGGTGTTTTTCTTCTTCACAAAAAGCCCCCTACACAAACCTTTGTGTAGGGGGCTTCAAATATGCACCTAAACTGCTAATCTATTTGGGTGATGCGTAACGTCATTCTTTCATTGGTTTTTAAAAACTACGCGCCCATGGCAAACACCCCTGCTGACACAAAGTATTTGCGCTGGCGAAATAGTGAGCCTTACGCACATTGCATGCAAAGCAACTTCGCTTTGTTCTACGTGGCGGCAAGTCATGCACGTAAAAGCGCATTCTTGCTATCACTATAATTTTCACACTTATGCTTTATGGGTAGAAGATTTTTCCTTACCGCATATGCTTTCAATTTCAAGACACAAAACCGCAGTACGTGCCAGCATTTTAGGCGTAGCAGGCACTTCACACTGGGCTTGAAAGCGCCGCGTTATGGCAGCAAGAGCGTGTATCTTTTCTTCCGCATCCTCCACTATACGCATGCGCCCTGTGCCCACCACAGACTTAAACCATGTGGTGGCCTTTTCAGGTAAAATTTGCACATCCGTAGCGGTGGAAAAACCCACTTGAGCATTATTTTTAATACAAGAAATTTTGCGCCCTTCTAAAGCACAGTGAAAATATATTTTACCATCCACATAGACATGGTTTAAAGGCAAAACGTACGGAGCTCCATCTGTACAAAAAGCCACGTAGAGTTCATCTGCGTGGCTTAGCACATGGGCAAAAAATTCGGGGGTAGAGTTTTCGTGTTCTTTACGACGCATGGGTACATCCATATAAGTCTCCTTAAAGTAATCTAAGTAGACTTTACCCAAGACATTCCGTTTTGAAAAGGCAAATTTGTAGTTTGTACCACGAGAGCATGAAATGCATTCGCTTGCTCAATAGGCAAAAACAGCCATTTTAAATACTACTAACGGAGGTAAAAATGTGACAATTTTCCCTTTACACATACATGATAGTCACCAAGATGCGCCGCAGGCAGTTCTTTCTTAGACGCTGCAAAAAAGTGCAAGCCTTGCGCCATAAAAGCGGCAGAACGCAAGCTTTGTAAGCGCTGACGTAAGAGAACGTCTTCGCCCAAGGCAGCTAAAAGGGCTTCTTCGTGTTCTTGGCATTGCAATACAAGTAAATTATCGTGAGAAAGGCTGAGCACAAGCTTTTCCTCAAGCTGAACATTCTTTTCTTGCAAGCGTGCACGTACATGGGCAAGAAATTCCTCTTGTAAAATTTCCACACGCTCTTCAAGCTCTTGTAAAGCGTCTTGGCCAAAAGTCTGCACGCAATGTTCGATAACGCTCAGTGCTTGCTCTTCCTCAATAACAGGCATATGTTCCTGCCAAGAGACTGCCAGCTCGCCATCATTCATGGGCGTACTGCAGGCTTTGTGGACATGAAGCATAGTGTCTATGGCATTGGTTACATTTTTCACGCTGTCCTCCCGTATGGATAAATTTGCCTGAAAACTCTAAATCTGTTAGGACTACTCTTGCTAAAGCAAGATGAGTGCCAAAACTTTAGGCCTAAAAGAAAAAAAATATTTTTTTAAAAATTTTCTAGACATTTTTACAACTTACAAAATACGCTTTTTATCTGTTATAAATAGTTCAGGATTTTTTCTTGTCACCTTGAAGTTCAGGTGGCACTTTTTTTCCTCATTTTTTATCAACCTTTCATTATACATACACTCTTCACCTTACACGAAGAGCAAAGGAAAATACTGTGCATAAAATATATGCCATACTCGTTCTCATAAGTTGGAGTGTGCTATTATGGCCCTTTCCCACAGAAGTATTTTTAGCCACCTGTCTGGCCTGTTTTCTACACCCGGTCTATCAAAGGCTTTTAGCGCGCTGGGGTAAAAAACGTGCTTTTACCTGCGTGGTTGCAGGGCTTTGCATAGGTATAATCCTCCCCATTACCTTGGCCATACTTATGGTCATCCCGCAAGCCATTTCCGGTTTGCATATTTTAAACGAACTACAACGCTCAGGCTGGATTTACGGGCCGGAAATGCAGGCTTTTGTAGACTATATCGACGATTGGATACGTATGGTACCCGGCATGGAAGGTGGCATTGCGCAGCTTGGTAATGAGCTTGCCGGTTTTTTAGCCTCTGCCATACAAACAGTGGTGAGTAAAAGCGTGGGCATTGCCGGCAGTACCATGAATTTTGCCGTACGCCTGTGTGTGCTTATATCATTAAGTATGATAGGCATTATTTACGCTTCAAACTTCTTGTCTTTCTTTAAAGCCGTATCGCGTATTCCTGAAGTGGTGTTACGACGCTTTGTGGAAACCATACGCCAAGCCATACGCTCTGTACTATGGGGTGTGGTCATGGTGGCCCTTATTCAAGGGGTTTTATGCGGTCTTGGTTTTGCCGTGGCAGGTTTACCCGCCGCTGCGTTTTGGGGCCTAGTTTCGGCCATTATGGCGCCCATTCCCTTGGTAGGTACAGGCATCGTTTGGCTGCCGGCTTCCATTTATGCATGGTTTGCCATTTCTAAAGCCGCCTCCATAGGCCTTGTGCTTTGGTGCATTATTATAGTTGTTGGGGCAGATAATATATTACGCCCTCTCTTTTTACGTGGTGGATTAAAAACATCCTTTGTTGTTGTGCTTATCGCTGTTTTGTGCGGCCTTGTGGCTTTAGGGCCGGTGGGCATTGTGGCTGGGCCTGTACTCACCGCCTTTGCTTTACAAGCAGCGCGTGAGGCCGAGCTTGTATCCATAGCTGAAAAAAGAATACAAGAATAAAGCCCCCTTTTTTTAGTATAGCCTTGTATTACGTTAACACAATACAAGGCTATACTTTGCGCATCAAAATAGTACAAAACACTTTGCCATCTCCCCTCTTAGCTCGTTAATGCCTAAAAACGTGTTTTCACACGTTTCAGATTGCTGACAAAGTCTACTGGGGAAAAACCTTTTTTGAAAAAAAG
>CAYJNG010000057.1:0-14797 GCA_964371505.1 uncultured Desulfovibrionaceae bacterium | reverse complement strand
CGCGTAGTTCTCTGTATCCGTTAAGTTTGCTCCTTACTAATGGTTACCCCTTTACACGGCTACGCTTCGAACTCTTAATTTGTACGTCTACTACTTTTTCGGCGCTTGAGGGGTAGATATTTTCACATCATTTAATTCTAGAGTGCGTGTTCTAAATTTAAAAAGCCCTTCCAATAGAGCATTTATTTCCCCTAACATTCTTACATTAAAGTTTGCCTGTTCACCGGCAACGCGCACATTGGCTATCCCATTATTCCAACGAACAGGGCCGCCACGACCTGAAGCAAGGTTGAGATTGGCTGTAAAAATGGGATAGTCTGCGGGTGGTGTATATTCCATCTTGCGTGTTAGTGCATCGCGCAACTTTCCGATGGATAATCCCACGGCGTCGGCAAGGGCGTGTAGGTGTTTGCTTTCTGATGCTCCTTGAGCCTGTCTTACCATAAATGCTGGAGAATCTATCCTGCCAGAATCAATATATATATTCATATATTGAGCTGGGGAGCCTAATTCATCTACAAAAGATTTAAATGCAGAACTGAATTTTAAATTTTCCATGTTCAATGAGCTTTTTGTTAAACTTTTAATGAGCTCCCAATTGTCTATTTCTAGATAGAAATTTCCGTCCACCCATGGCCAACGGCGTTTGAGTCTGGGTAAGGCATAGGCAAAAGAAAGGTTAGCATCACTTTTTATGCCGGGTAATTGAAGGCTAAGATTATTTATGCGCGTTTGAAACACATCTGATTCATAGTGCGCGCCGCCCACAAAAATATCATAGGTAAGGGTGCCACTGCCATAGCCAGCTATATTTCCCATGCGTAAAAAGCTTGTGCCTACAATACCGCGCGGTAAAATATCCTGCGTAAAGTCAGAAACAATCTTCTCCTCTGGAGTTTCTCGCGTATACGCCGTGCCACGGGGCATGCTTAAACTATCAGCCGAGGTACCGTGTAATGTGTAAAAAAGATCAGTAATAGTGCCTTGAGGAAGTGTTAGTTCTTTGCTTTCCACTTTTAGCCTAAAACGTAACCCGTCTTCTGATGTAGAAGGTTTGGGAAGCGCATCATGTGAAATTTTCTCTACTTTGTCTCTTATGGATGCCTCCATAGGCGATTTTTTATCTTCGTGTGTGAGAGCGGTAGCTTGTTTTGGCGCTGTATGTGTTGCAGGTTGGGGATAACGTGCTTTTTCTATGGTACGTAAGGAGCCCAGCACGGACTTTGTGTATGTCTGTACATGTTTGGCAATGATAGAAAAATCATGCGGATTAGCTTTAAACCCGTACAATGTGCGATTTTTTTGAAAATCTGGAAAAGGTTTTGCCCACCAAAGCATATAATCACCGCCGCGTGATACATAAAAGTCAGAATTTACAGCTCCGGCTAAAGGAAATGCGGCTAAATCAACGCCAATCATGGTGGCGAGGCGTTGTATATTATTGACATTGAGGGTTAATTGCGACCCAAAACCCTTATCGGGGGAAAAGCCCACGCTTCCAGAAGCCGTAAAAGAGGGCTCTTTGATAGGACTTTGTACAGCAAAGTCACGTAGAATTATAGAGCTTCCGTCCCAAAGAACTTGCCCTGAAAGTAGCGAGGCTTTTATCCTTTGCTCTTTGTCGTGAAGGGACATTCCAAAGCGAGTAATGGCGCGTGCAAGAAAAGGATTTTCTTTCGTGGGGGGCCACGTGTTTACTTGAGCTAAAATACGTGCACGAGACCAAAAGCTTTTGGCGCCTGTTAAGTACGTAGGTGTAAGTATAGAATCTCGGCATTGCCAGCGTAAGTCCACATCCCCTTGATTATAGTCCATGGAGAAAAAACCTATAATATAAGGAGTGTCTTTCGTTTTACTTTTTCGTGCTTGCACAAAAGATTCGGTTAATGTGTCAGAAATGCTTTTAAGTTGTTTAAAAGAAAGCGTAATGTCTGCAGGTAACTCTTGTATAGTAGGTAAGATAAGCTGGCTGGTGATGTCTTTTGCTGCCACTAACGTTGTGCGTAAGCGAATTTGTGTGTCGTTAATTTGTCCATGCATGCGCGTAGAAAAAGTGATGGAACGTCCTGTGGGGCCAAGCTGAAAGCTTGCAAGCTCTATCTCACCCACGTCGATGGCTAGCCAAGAAGGTAAAAATTGTAAGGGGTCGTTATTTTTATCTGTTTTTTGTGCAGCAGTGCTTGCGTATTTGGGAAAACGAGGCATATAGACATCTACAAGGGTGCCAAGTTTTAACCCAATGGTTACTCTATTTTGTAAAACTTGTTCTGCTGAAAGTAAGCTTTCTATATAGTCCTTACGCGTATCAAGTTGTTGATTTTCCTTTGCGCCATCAAGAGTAAAGGTGTCATTCTGTATTTGAGGAAGCGAAGCTAAGGGTTTATTGTTGTTGAAAAAGGTTTTTGGTATGGTTTTATCTTGCCTATATCTAAAAGAAGCTACGGTACTGCGAAAAAGGCTTGGCCATTGTGGATGTAGGGTTCCTTCGCTAATGCGCAACCATGGGCCATAATTATCAAAGACGCGTAAGTCATAAATTTGAATTTTACCTTCCCAAAAACCACGTATGGTTGCCAATTGAATGCGTAGCCCTAAGGGTTTACCCAAATAGTTTACGCCTGCCTCCACGCAAGAGGTCAGCACTCCTTCACCCATGGGAGATGTAAGGTAGGCTAGGCCAGAACTTAATATGAGGAAAATACTTAAAAATATACCCAAGAGCCATAATATACAGCGCAAGCAAATGTGGCGTTTTTTCTTTGGAGCTGAGTTTTTACCTGAGGGGGGCTGGGTGGTAGTGTCAAAAGATGTATGAGCATTCCTTCCTTTAAGCACTTGTAAGGAATGAACCCCTTTAAACTTTTTAGGGTGTGGCTTTGGAGCCTGTAATGTTGTTATATTTTTTGAAGTCATATTTTTATATCTTGTTAAGAGAAAACAGAGTCGTTAGCTGACGCTGAAAATTAGCTAAGCATGAGTAAAAATAGTTCATTAGGACAAGAGCCTTAATAAGCTGTGCCAAAAGTAAGCGTTGCCTATGTTCACGAGTAAAATGGAGACATATCAAATACATTTTTTAGAAGAGGGGATATAAAACTTACCTTATCATGTTTGCACCGCATAAAGGAAGCCAGAATTGCTTTATATACGTCTCGCGCTAGGGGCGTTTAAAAGCATCCTTTGTGTCCTTTAGGCGAATTTCCGCTAGCCGTAAGGGGAGTTTGGAGTAAGTGTGCTCTTCTGGAAAAAGTGTACAACAGATTTTTCAAGTTTAACTAGTTAGGTTATAATTGTAATATATTTGCAAAAAAAAATTGCCACAATATATGGGAATCTGCAAGGAGAAAAGCTTCAAAGTGGAGATTTAGTACAAAGTGTAAAGTAGTGTTGACTTGCTTTACTTGAGCTTTTCTCTTAGGGTGAGCGAGCTAAAATAAACTTTTATTCTGTAGTATAAGATAAAACTGCATCTAGGAAGAGTAGGGTTGCTACTTCGCCAAAGATGTTTAGGTTGGTATATGTTTCAAGAAAATAAAGAGCCTTTACAGGTAAAAAGAGTTTTTCTCTTTCTTTGTATCATTCCATGCGCTATGGCTATTGTTGGTATTTATTCAGTATTTTATTTAGAAAAAATACTGTATGGTACGGTGCAGTATTCCATGAATAGCATGTGTACACATACCGCTCGCGTGGTTGAGGATAGCGTAAACCTTACCATAGCAAATTTACAAAGCGCAGCAGACAGTCCAGTGCTGCGCGCCCCTAATGCCTCCAAAGAAGAAGCTACGCGTTACCTACGCAATGTGCTGAAGAGAAATGATTTATATGGCATAATTGTGGCTGACTTGGATGGTAACGGGAAAAGCCTGCATGGTACAAAGGTCAATATTGCTCAACGAGACTATTTTAAAGCATCTTTACAGGGCAAGTCTGCCATATCGCCCATGCTCTACTTTGAAGATTACGATAAATATTTTATTGCGACCAGTGTACCCATATTTGATATGCAAGGTAAGGTGAAGCAGGTATTGGTGGCTTTACAATTAGTGGCGAATTCGTACTTTTTTTACGATATAAGTGAAGAAGGTACGGAAAGTTTGGATTTTATTTTTGTGGATTCAGATGGTAAGTGGCTTAATAATGGCATGGTAAATATTGAGCCTTTTTGGGGAAAAGTTGCCCGAGAAAATAGCGTAACGCAAGGCAATGATAGTGAAAATCTGCAGCTGCAATTGAATGAAATAGGTAAGCCAATTCTATTCAATGGTGTTGAAAGTCATATAACCTTTGCTCCCGTAGCTGATACAGGTTGGAATGTTATAGCTCTTTCGCCTGCAAACTCTGGTATAACAACAGTACATACTGTATTACTCTTTTGCAGTTTTTTCCTTGGCGGCGTACTTATAGCTATGATTTTTTGTATGCTATATTTATATAAAGTGAGTAAAGCGTATACCGGATATAGAAATTTCTCTTTAGCTGTGGCAAATTCGTCGGGTATTTTTCACTTTTATGTGGATGCTCAGGGCTTTGTGCACCGCGCCAATGAGTATTTTTATACCCAGCTTGGACGTCACCAGGATAAAGAGCAAGTGCAGCTTCTTGACCATGTGGAAGCCATGACTTTAACAGAGCTTTTTGCCCATATTCACACGGGTAGATCTTTTGTTCTTACCATGGTGCCTAAGGTAGGCCAAAAATTTCATATGCAATGCACAGTTATGCCTCAAGTGGAGAGTTCTGATCAATTTTTATTGCTAGGAACAGATATTTCTAGCTTTAAAGCTAGTCGAGAAATGGAGCTACTCAAACTACAACACACAGAGTTGCAACAAATTATTAATGCTTTGCCCAATGCACTTATGGTGCACTCTGCAGACGGAGTGCGCTTTGCCAATAAAGTGGCTTTGGCAGGGGTTGGGGCCAGTAGCGCCGAGGATATGCGTGTGAATATCCTCAGCGGTATGGACTCAGATACTTTTGCCTCGCTGGTGCAAAGCGTGCAAAAAGTGCTTACCCATGGCAGCACAGAGAGCAGCGAATTTAACTTTACAGATGCTGCTGGGCAAGAGCATGTGCTGCGAACAACACAAACACCTGTTTATGATGATGATGGTAATGTAAAATATGCAGTAAACCTATGTGAAGATATTACCGATACCTTGCGTTTGCAAAAACAGCTCGAAAATGAAGTACAGCGCTTGCACGAAATTTTGGATAATAGCCCTTCTGGTTTCTTTTATACACATGAAGACATAGTGCAGTATTGTAATCCCTCTGTGCACGTTATGATGGGGCTTGAAGTGGGTAAGCCTGTGCCTGTGGAAAAGCTGAATATTGTCAATGTTAATACTATGATACGTGATAAGGTGCAAAGCGGTATAAATGTGTATGATATGCCCGTAAACGTAGTGGATATTTACGAAAATGAGCGAAACCTTCTGGTGACGGCATTGGGCACCACATGGTATGGCAAGTGGCATACCATGATTTGGGCTCATGATGTGACAGCCATTCATAAGGTGCAAAAAGAGTTGATCAGCGCAAAAGACGCGGCAGAGGCAGCCACGCGCGCCAAGAGCGACTTTTTAGCCACCATGAGTCATGAAATACGTACTCCTATGAATGCTGTGTTAGGTTTTTTACATGTGTTTGAGCGCAGCAACTTAAGCGCCTTGCAAGTGGGGTATATTGATAAAATTACCATTTCTGCCAAGGGGCTGTTGCGTATTATTAATGATATTTTAGATTTTTCTAAAATTGAAGCCAATAAAATGGATTTAGAATATACGGCCTTTAACCTGTATGCTAATATGGATGCTGTATACAGCATTATGTCGTTTACGGCGCAAGATAAAGGCCTTACTTTTACTCGTCATGTGGATGAAAATGTACCCGAAATTATTATGGGTGATGGCGAGCGTTTAAATCAGGTGTTACTCAACTTGCTCAGCAATGGTATTAAATTTACGGAGCAAGGTTCTGTCTCTTTGCACGTGCGAGTGGCTGAACAGGTAGACCATGAGCATTTCACGTTGGAGTTTAGTGTCAGCGATACAGGTATTGGTCTTTCTGAAGAGCAAGCCAGCTCTTTATTTAAACCTTTCACGCAAGCGGATACGTCCACATCGCGTCGTTTTGGCGGCACAGGCTTGGGGCTTGTGATTAGCCAGCGCATCATGCGCCTTATGGGTGGAAATATTGCCCTTGATTCAAAGCTTGGGCATGGCTCCACCTTTACTTGCTCCATACCTGTACGCGTAGCCACGGAAGAGGAGCAAAAAAAGTTACTTGCGTCGCGTTCGCAAGTACAAAGTCAAGAATCGGAAGCTGCGGAGGCAGAGCAAATACTTTCCTTGCAAGGTAAATCTGTACTCGTTGTAGAAGACAATATGATTAACCAAGAAATTGCAGCGGCCATGTTGGAAGAATATGGCTTACACTTGGATTTTGCCAATAATGGGCAAGAAGCTGTGGCTGCGGTACAAAAAAAGGCCTATGAACTTATTTTTATGGACTTGCAAATGCCTGTGATGAACGGTTTAGACGCCACAAGTGAAATTCGTAGCCTTGGGCAAAGTATACCTATCATCGCCATGACAGCCAACGTGATGAGTGAGGATAAGGTAAAATGTGATGCTGTGGGCATGAACGATCATGTGGGTAAACCCATTTCTCCTCAAGCTTTGCGTGCTTGCCTTTTAAAATGGCTTGCGTCAAAGTAAGGGTATGTATTTTTTGATTATCTAAATAATAGAGTCCGTCAATTTATTGTGCTTGAATAAAAGGTTCGGTAAGGTTTTTTAAGTGGCTAAGTAATTTCATTACTGGCTTATTGTTTAAAAACTTTATCGAACATTTTATTTGAGATATTTGCGCGTTCTTGCCTAGAGGATGCGAAGCATATCGTTAGATGTGCTTGCAAGTCTCATTTCTTTGCCGGTAATTACTCTGCCTTTTTTATGGCCTTTTATACATAAAGTTTATACACTGTATTGCTCATTGTTTAGAGATCGTTGATTCGTGGACTTTAGTCAGTCAATGCTGAAAAGTGTTTAAAGGGAAAAATATGCATAAAGATGTGTACACACAAAGGCGTGAAGCTTTGCGTAAAAAAATGGCTGTGGCAGGCTTAGATGCTCTTCTTATTTCGCATGCGGCTAATCGCTTTTACTTATCGGGTTTTGAGCTGCACGATCCGCAATGCAATGAAAGCGCAGGAAGGCTTATTATAACGCAGGACGGAAAGGATTGGCTGTGTACAGATGCCCGCTATTGGGATGCGGCACGTCGCCTATGGGATGAAGAACGTATTTTTATTTACGGCGGTGATGCAGCGGGGGAAATGCGCTCCCTTCTTAAAGATAAAGTGCAAGGTCGCATTGGAGTGGAAAAAAGCATTGTGTCTGCGCAGTTTTATCAAAAGCTATCGTTAGGCTTAAGCTTAAGCTCTGCTCAAAACCTTGTGGAATCTTTACGTGTGATAAAGGATGCTCACGAGATAAAACGCATGGAGAAATCCTGTGAGTTGAATCATCGCCTCATGGAATGGGTATATACGCAACTACATGTGGGGCGCAGTGAAGCCGATCTTTCTTGGGCCATAGAAAAGTATTTTCGAGAGCATGGCGCTTCTGAGTTGGCTTTTAGTAATATTGTAGCCGTGGGCCCCAATGCCGCTTTGCCTCATGCTATACCCGGTGAAACGTGTATTAGTGATAATTCTCCGGTGCTTATTGATGTAGGCTGCCGTTTAGAGGATTATTGTTCAGATCAAACCCGTACTTTTTGGGTGGGTGATAGTGATACCCCCGTTCATTTTATGCTGACACAGCAATTGGTGCGTACAGCACAAGAAGCAGCCATTGCCGCAGTGAAGCCCGGTGCCGTGTGTAGTGATATTTATAACGTTGCTCGCCAAGTATTTGAGGAAGAAGGCGTGGCAGAAGCCTTTACCCACGGTCTTGGTCACGGCGTGGGGCTGGAAACTCATGAAGCGCCTTCGCTTAGTCCGCGTTGCCATACAGTACTTAAGCCTGGCATGGTAGTTACCGTGGAGCCCGGCTTGTATTATCCTGAATGGGGCGGGGTACGTCGTGAATTTATGGTACTGGTGGAAGAAGAGGGTTGTCGTATTTTATAGCAACTTCAGTCTGCATATGCTGTGTATGCGCTCTGTAAGCTAGCGTTATGAAAAAGCGCGAAGAGCGCATGAACTATTTAAAGGTAATTACTTGTAATTGTTTTGTGTCAAATATGTTTCAGCCATAAAACTTGTTGTTAAAAATTAAGAATTGTGGCAGGTATTTTAAGAAACATTACGTGATAATAGGTGAGCTTTTTTTATAAGAATGTCTAAACTTTGCAAAGTGGGAGTTTGTTTATGAAGCTGAAGATGTTAGGTAAAATTCTGGTATCAACTTTGGTACCAGTTATTATAGGTACGGCAAGTTTAACGTATATTGCCTCCTTTCTTGCTTCCGATGGCATTTACGATGTGACTGATATCCAACTTTTTGAATTTGCTAAAAAGCAAGCTTCTGAAATTGATATGATTATGAAGAATACCATATCACTTGGAGATATGTTGGATAGCGATAGTGACATTGAACACTTGTCTCTTATGGCCAATCGTTTAGGCAGCTCACGCAAAGAAGACCCCGCCTTTTTGGCCTTACAAAAAGAAGTGAATAGTACTTTTCAAGAGCTCACAGAGGACTTTACCGATGTAAAGGCTGTGGTTCTTATAGCTAAAGATGGTAAAATGATAGGTTTTTCTGCTCCATCTTTAGAAAATTTTGATGCTTCCTACTATAAAGCGACCATATCTGCTTTTAAAGGCGAAAGCATGGTAGAAAGCCGTGTTTCGCAATCTACAGGAAAAATGAGCGCCATGGTGGCCTCTCCCGTGACGGCCGATGGCTCCACAGAAACGGCCGATGCTGTACTTTTACTAGTAACAGATTTAGCGGCCATTTCAGACGCTACCATTAAAGATGTGAAGCTTATGCCTACATCCAGTCTCTTTTTATTGGATAATGACGGTATCATGCTTATGGAGCGCTCCTTCCCTGAGCTTATTGGTAAAGACAATAGCATATATGACTATGTAAAAGTAGTTTTGTCTGAGCGCAATGGTATTACACGGTATGATTGGGAAGGTGTACCTAAGGTAACTCATTTTGCTGAGCTACCCACCACCAAGTGGGTTTTGGGTGTGGAAACCGATGAGAGTGATTTTTATACTCTTTCCAATGAAATTACCATGGTTTTAGCCTTAGCTTCTCTTGTTATTTTGCTGGTTGTGGGCGGTATCATCTATGTGGTGGTAAGAAAAATAGTACTTACCGTGTCTCAAGGTGCTGATATTGCAGCCTATGTGGCAGAAGGAAACCTTACGCTTAAGGCTGAACAGCAACGCAACTTAGAACACTCCATGCAAGGGCATGACGAAGTAGCTACCCTTTCTACAGCTTTAAACACCATGCTTGGTAATTTGGGCAAAATGTTTAAAGAGTCAGAAGAAAAAAGCAAGCAAGCGGAAGCCGCAGCAGCTGACGCAGCCTTGGCTTCTAAAGAAGCTGAAAAGTCCGCTCAGGAAGCAGAAGAAAAGAGAGAAAGCATTTTACGTGCTGTGGCGGAGCTAGAAGGTATTGTAAATAATATTACTGTGGCTTCTGAGCAGCTTTCTGCACAGATTCAAGCTTCCACCGTGGGCGCTGAAGAGCAATCTGCACGCATGGCAGAAACAGCAACAGCCATGGAAGAAATGAATAGTACTGTACTTGAAGTGGCAAGAAACTCTGGCAACAGTGCGGAAATTGCCGATAGTACCAAGGGTAAAGCTTTAGAAGGCGCTGAAATTACCAATAGATGCCAAAGTTCTATGACGCAAGTAAAGGCAGAATCTTTAAAATTGCGTGAAAATATGAATGAATTGGCTTCACATGCGCAATCCATTTCAGCTGTAATGGGTGTGATTTCCGATATTGCGGATCAAACCAACTTATTGGCCCTTAACGCAGCCATTGAAGCGGCAAGAGCTGGTGAAGCTGGACGCGGCTTTGCTGTGGTAGCCGATGAAGTACGTAAGCTGGCGGAAAAGACCATTGCTTCCACATCAGATGTGGCCAATGCCATTAACTCCATTCAGCAAAGTACTGAAAAAAACGTACAGCAGGTGGATACGGCTGTGGCACGTATTGAAGAAGCTACGGAGCTTGCTGTGGGTGGTGGTGAAGCATTGCAGGGTATTTTAGGCATGGCTGAAGAAAGTGCTGATGGTATTCGTGCCATTGCCACAGCCAGTGAGCAGCAGTCGGCTACTTCTGACGAAATTGCTTCCTCCATTGCCACAGTGGCTAGCATTGCCAATGATACGGTGACAGCTATGAATGAGGCCACACGCGCTGTGAGCTTGTTGACGGAGCAATCGCAGCAATTGGCTCGCCTTGTGGAAAGTTTGAAGAACAGTTAATTCTGCATATATATAATGATAGGTGCTGATATCCTTTGGGTGTCAGCACTTTTTTTGTGCTGGTGCCAGAACACAGGTGCCTGTGTAGGCGGGGTGCAGGCGGGTGTAGGTGGATGAGCTTTGTGTACTTTTGCAAAATCAATCTTTTTCAAGCGCACTGCGTCAGATTTTCTTTTTGAAACGCACGTATGCCTATACGTTCTGCCTTTCAAAAAGAAAATCTTCCTTGTGCGCTTAAAAAATCTTTATATTTCTAAAATTCCACAAAAACAACCACTCGCACTTTTGTTGCAATGTAATGGTTGTAGTATTGTCTTTGTGCCTTGTAAAAGGAGACAAAAGTGCGAGGCCTTGAAGGGGAACCCCCACGCCTCGCTGCCGCTCTGCGCACCCCCTTATAGTGCTACGCACAAGGGGGAAATGTAGGGGATAAGTTGAGACCTCTGCATTATTCACTAGACGGATATGAAGGCAAGAGGAAGCATACTGAGAAGGAACTTACGCTTATGGCAATAGGAGATGCGGCATGGGGTGTGGCACAAAGTGGGGATGCTGTCCGCAAATAAAAGTTTTTGGAAAAAGGAGGGGGTGTGGGGGAGGAAAAGAACCTTTTTACAAAAAGGTTTTTTCCTCCCGCACAAAAAAACAAAACAATAAATATAAAAACTATTTTTCTTGTAGCTTTCTAAAAATAGTACTTCTGTTAATCTTAAATACTTCCGCCACTTTTTGTACTGAACCATGCATTTCGATGGCTCTTTCTAAGAAGTCTTTCTCTATTTCAGCCATGATATCTTTGAGAGGGCGCTCTGTATTAAGCATGTTTTCAGCATAATGCGGGGTCTTATCATTGCGCCCGCTTATGTGGATGGGCAAATCGTGAGGAGAAATCAGCGTAGTGCTACGAGTTACCACAAGGCTGTGCACAAGGTTTTGTAATTCGCGCACATTGCCCGGCCAGTTATACGATTTAAGTATATCCATGGTAACATCCATAAAAGCCATGCTTTTATGATATTTTGTGGTGAATTCATGTAAAAAGTGCTCAGCCAAGGGGGCCACATCATCTTGCCTTTCGCGCAAAGGGGGAATATACACTGTGGCCACATTGAGTCTGTAGTACAGGTCGCGGCGAAAGGTGCCCTCATCTACGCATTCGGCTAAATTTCGATTGGTGGCAGCAATAATACGCACATTCACTTTTCTGGGAGTGGTAGAGCCCACGCGTAAAATTTCGCCGTCTTGTAGTACGCGTAGTAAGCGTGTTTGCATGGAAAGGGGTAATTCGCCGAGTTCATCAAGAAAAATGGTACTGCCATCTGCCATTTCAAAATAACCGGCCTTGCCTTTGGCAGCTGCGCCTGTAAAGGCTCCTGGCATATAACCAAACATTTCTGACTCTGTAAGGGCTTCGGATATACCGCCGCAGTCCACTTTAAGCATGAGCTTGCTGCGCCGTAAGCTTTTATCATGCGCATAACGGGCAAATACATCTTTACCTACGCCTGTTTCCCCAAGAATAAGAATGGTGGCATCGGTTTTTGCAAGTCTATCGAGAAGGTTTATAACATCGGCAATGGATGAACTGGCATAAATGGGCGTAGAGGTGGCTGATTGCTTTTGAGCCACATACGCCAATTGCTCGTTCATTTGATTGATGAGCTTGGTTTGCCCTTCCATTTGCTCATTAAGTTGTGTGAGCATGGTGATATCGCGTACAAAGGTTACCACAAGGCAGAGTTCGCCCTTTTCGTCAAAAACCGGAATACCAGAAAGAACCACTTTTTTGCCATTGCGTAAAAGCTGCACTTTAGTGGCCGGTTTAGAGGTGCGCACAATTTCTGGGTTGAGCACATTGTCGAAAATGCCTTCTTCTTGCAGTGTGCGAACATTTTTTCCGGCAATTTCGTGGGCTCGTATGCCCGTGAGCTGTTCATACATGCGATTTACTTTAAGCGTATTACCAAGAGCATCGGTAATGAAAATGCCATCGGCTAAGGCATCTAGCAATCGTTCATAATGCTTGTGTAATATGTTGGCAGTACGTCCGGTCATGGCATCCTCTAAAAGATTTAAATATGAGTTCTTTTGTGCTAGGTGCATGGCCCCTGCAAGTTTTTACCATGCAACCTATATAATCTATGCTACCGAATAAGGAAAGGGGGATGGCTTTTGACGGCTATCCCCCTAAAATGTATCTGCAAAAAATCTATTTAGGTACTATGAGGCGCTGCCCTAAAATTTCCTGTACAGCTGCAATAAGCGGGTACATGGCTTCTTGAGGTAAGGTCACATCACCCATGGGCGCTTCACGGTCAAGGAAGTGATACTTTTGTGTTCCTAAACGGTGATAGGGGAGCATTTCATATTCTACATGCTCATAAGGCTTTAGGAAATTAGCAATGGCCACCACGTCTTCTACGCTATCATTAAAATTTGGAATGATAGGGGTGCGTACGCGAATGGGGAGCTTAGGGAAATTTTCCACAAGTTTTTTAAAATTATCTAAAACGATGTCATTGGAACCACCGGTTTGCTCTTTGTGCTTCTCTGGATCCATATGTTTTATATCATAGATAAGAGATGTAAGACTTGGAGCTGCTTCTTCATAAGCAGACCAAGGGGCAACGCCGCAAGTTTCAATGGTGGTTTTGAGGCGACGACGGCGAGCTTCGCGTAAGAGTGCTGCAGCAAATTCGCCTTGCATCATGGGTTCACCGCCGGAAAGCGTCATGCCGCCACCGGAGCGTGCGTAAAAAGCTGCGTCTTGTTCTACCACAGCTAGCACATCGTTAACGGTACGGGAGTCACCGTACACAATAAGACCATTGGCAGGGCAAGCTTCGGCACAGGGCATGGCACAGCCCTCACAAAGTGAACGATCGATGACGATTTTGTCATCATCACGACGGGAAATAGCACCACGAAGGCAAGCGTTAATACAGTGCTTACATTTGCTTAAGGTTAAACATCGATTCTCGTTGAAAGCCAATTCAGGTTGGCGAGCTTGAGACTCAGGGTTACTGCACCAACGACAGCGCAAAGGGCAGCCTTTCAAAAAGGCAATGGTGCGAATACCGGGGCCATCATGGACGGAGTATTTTTGAATGTTAAAAACAATGCCGGTTTTTTTCTTGTCTTCAAAACTGCTCATAAGGCTCTCTTTATGGTCTAAAAGGGGATTCGGAAAATCCGAACCCCCTATGTTATTTAAGTCGTTTCAAAAAGCTTATGCTTAGAATGCACCGTGTGCAGTACGAGCGATAAGGTCATTTTGAAGGTCTGGAGAAAGGTCGCAGAAGTAAGCGCTGTAACCGGCGATACGTACGATGAGGTTACGGTACTTTTCTGGATTTTCTTGAGCTGCGCGCAAGGTGTCAGCGTTGATAACGTTGAACTGTACGTGCCAGAGTTTCAAGTCGCAGAAGGTGCGGATGAAGGATACCATCTTTTCGGTACCTTCTTCACCTTCAACACTCTTAGGTGTGAACTTGATGTTAAGCATGCGAGCTGCGCGGTCGCGACGACCCATGTTCTTGGTGTTAGCGTTGGAGAGTAAGATAGCTGTTGGGCCATTTACGTCAGCGCCGTGAGAAGCGGAAGAACCGTCAGACAATGGGAACCATGCGGTACGGCCGTTAGGTGTAGCAGATACAACCTTACCGAAAGGTACGTGGGAAGTAAATGGTACGTAACGAACGTCGTTGTTCATGCCAAGTTCTTTGCTGTACTTGCCACCAAATTCAGTGGTGATGGCGTCAAGCTCGCGGCCGATGTTGTCAGCATAAGGATCGTTGTTGCCGTAGCAAGGAGCTGTTTGCAACATGGCGCGTACGTCGTCATAGCCTTCGAAGTTGTTTTCAAGAGCAGTGATGATTTGGTCCATGGTGAGCTTCTTGTCTTCGAAAACAAGTTTCTTAACAGCAGACAAGGAGTCGATTACTGTACCAAAGCCCATGAATTCGAAGTAACCGAAGTTTACGCCTTCTGGTACATGAGGTTGGTGTAAGTCGATGCAATGCTTCATGCAAAGGTCATGCATGGCAGAGCCCATGGGCTGTGCGAAGTGCTTTGCACGAAGGTTGTTGATGATGTACTGCTGGGTGAAAGCTGTCTTTAAGAACAATAAGTGTTGAGCTTTGTAAGCATCAAAGAATTGATCCCAAGAAGTGAACTTGCGTGGATCGCCAGTTTCTTCACCAAGTTGTACGTCGCCGTACTTCTTCATTTTACCGTTGTAGAGAACCATTTCTACAGCAGCAGCGAAGTTTACATAGGCGCCACCAGAGGTGTAGGTGTCGCGGTTAACCATGCGGCACT
>CAYJNG010000056.1:8982-15033 GCA_964371505.1 uncultured Desulfovibrionaceae bacterium | reverse complement strand
CGTGCTTTTAAATTACTGAGAGCATTGGATGTTTGCATGCTATCTCCTTGCAATGCTGATTTGTATTTTAATGATGATAAGTACTCACTTTCACAAAAAATGTAAAGAAAAGATACGCCTTTATACAAATATGCATTTTCTACACAGTGACTTATGTAATTTTATACTATGTCAGTAGAAGCGAGGGCCTTTCCCAAATAGCCATGTGGCTCTTATGAAAAGTTAAGACAGTACAGTGTAAAAAAATAGGCGAAGCCATGCTCCGCCTATTCAGTTTAATCACACGCCACCCTTTTGGGCTACGTTGCTTGTGTCAGCAAAGCTGCCAAGCGAAAAGGTACAAAAAGCCCGCTACACGCCCGTGTATACCATGGGGGGTAAAGCTTTTTCCAGCACATGCCCCACACTAAAGAGTTTTTCTTCAGCAAAAGCATCACCCAAAATTTGCATACCCACAGGCATGTGGCTTTGCTTGCCAAGGCCCACAGGTAAGCTTAGCCCTGGCATGCCGGCAAGGTTTAGCGACAGGGTATAAATATCTTTTAAATACATTTGCAGGGGGTTATCTCCCATGTGGCCCAGCTCCCATGCGGTAACGGGAGACACAGGCCCACAAATAACATCACACTGATTCAGCGCTGTGCGATAGTCCTCGCGGATGCAATGGCGCACTTCGGCAGCTTTGCGGAAGTACGCATCGTAATAACCGGAAGAAAGCACATAGGTGCCAAGCATAATGCGCCGTTGCACTTCCTTACCAAAGCCCTCACTGCGCGATTGCACGTAAAGGCTGGCTAAGTCTTGGCTTTTGTCTGAGCGATAGCCGTAGCGCACGCCGTCAAAGCGGGCAAGGTTAGACGAAGCTTCCGCCATGGCCACAATATAGTAAGTGGCAATGGAAGCCTTGGTGAGCGGCAAGCTTACTTCCACAAGCTCGGCGCCCAAGTGCTTCATGGTGTCAAGTGCGGCGGTGCAAGCATCACCCACTTCAGCATCGAGACCCTCGGTAAAAAATTCTTTGGGCACGCCCACACGAAGACCTTTCAAATCCTGTCTGGCATTCAAAGCACTGCTATAGGCTTGCGGAGCTAAAGCTCTTGGGTCGCTGGTGGTATCACGCGGGTCGTGTCCGGCAATATTTTCTAGCATAAGGGCGCAATCTTCCACCGTGCGTGCCAAGGGGCCCACTTGGTCAAGGGAAGAACCGTAAGCAATGACGCCATAGCGAGACACACGCCCGTAGGTGGGCTTTATACCCACACAGCCGCACAAAGAAGCCGGCTGACGAATGGAGCCGCCGGTATCTGTGCCGAGGGAAGCATAACATTGCATGGCTGCCACAGAAGCAGCAGAGCCGCCGCTAGAACCGCCGGGCACACGTTGCACATCCCAAGGGTTGGTGGTTTTTTGATAGGCAGAATTTTCTGTGGTGGAGCCCATGGCAAATTCGTCCATATTATTTTTGGCCAAAATAATGGCACCGGCCTCGCGCAATTTTTGCACCACGGTGGCATCGTAAAATGGCACAAAGTTTTGCAATATTTTAGAACCTGCCGTGGTGGTAAGCCCCTTGGTACATAAGGCGTCTTTCACCGTAACAGGCACGCCCCAAAGGGGTTTACTGGCATCTGCGCCTTGGGCGTCCATGCTGCGTGCTTGCTCAAGGGCATTGTCTAAGTCTTGAGCTAAAAGCGCTTGCACCTTAGGCTCTGTAGCCTCAATGCGTGCAGCACAAGCTTGCACAGCGCTTTCTGCGCTCATATCACCTTGTGCCAAAGCATCACGCACGGCACGTAAAGATAAAGTATGTATGCTCATAATCCACCTACACTATACGAGGAACGATAAAATATTGCCCATCACTTTGGGGGGCATTGCTCAAAACATCGCTGCGCTTATCGGTATTTTTTACCATGTCTTGGCGCAATGTGGCATCATGCAATACAGGGCTATATAAAGGCGGCGCCCCCTTGGTGTCCACTTCTGCTAAAATATCCATATAGCTTACGATATCGGCAAATTGTTTTGCAAAAAGCTCTTGCGTGGGCGCATCAACGGTTAAACGCGCAAGGCTTGCCATTCTTTGTACATCTTCTGTGGTAATGGGCATAATCTTTCCTGTTCTAGATATGAGGTAAATTTTTATAGTATTAAGGTTGCTGCGATAATGAAGGCAAGGACGATTCTGTTAAGCTTACAGGGCCCACATCACCACCGCGCAAAATATTTTGCACAATATTTTTGTCCGCATACTGCGCTGGGTCTTGCACCTTGGCCAAGAGCTCAGCACTGAGCCCAAGCCCGCGGCGCGCCCCTTCTAGCAAAGTGATATTGGCCGGAAAGGTAAAATCCTTACTCTCTACAATTTTTTGATTCAAGGCTAAAAGCTGTACGTCTGGCATGCGTTGCACCTCTTTAGCCATCATACGCTCAAGACCTTGCTTGCGTAGCAAATCTTGCTGCGCATAATGCACACGCACAAGGGGCACAGCTTGCATGCTTTGCGTAGCAGACCAGCCTCTGCCCATGAGCACCATGGCGGCAAGCGCGCGGGCTTGCTCAGAACGCCCTTGTTGTTGCCACAGCTCCTGCGCTGCACGCTGCCCTGCCCCAACGCCAAGCTTAGAAATGCTGCTAAGCCATGCATCCTGCCACAAGGGGCTTGTTTCTGCCTCTGGGCTAAGCTTTTGCCAAGCGTTTAAGGCTTCAAAGGCCGTGTTGGGCCTATTGTTATACTGGGCTGCCAAGGCTAAGCGTTGCCACACTAAGCTTTTTTCCGTGGAGCCCATATTCGGGTTAAGGCTTAGTTGTTTATATAAATTTTCCGCACGCTCCATATTGCCAAGTTGCCAAGCATAGGCAGCATCGTCTTTAAGGGCACGCAATTGAGGACTATTGGCAACAGCGGGCATATCTGCTGTGGTGCTTGTGGAGGCATTTTGCTTTGAAGGTGTTGTGTCTCTACGCAAAAAATCTGTAGTGACACATGCCGTTAAGCCCAAAGAGCACGTAAGCAAAGTAGCCACACCCAAATGTGTAAAACTCCTATTACAGGCGCTTTTTGCTGCACTATATTTCATGTAAACATCCTTCCATCGTTGCTGTAAAAGCCATAATGAGCCGGCGAAGCCTAAGCCCAAAGGCTAAGCTTTTGCCCCAAGGGGCACCTTCATAAAGGCAGAACTATAGTGCATTTGCCTGTAAGGAGCAAGCGCCAAGTGCCCCTTTACACCCCTTTGGCTTCAGCCCATGGCATAAAAGCCTAACCCTCCACAATTCTAAATTGAAAATCTCCTGCTTCATCCATATACGCATCGTAAAGCAGCACTTCTTTTACCGTATTATCGGCATTAAAGTTGAGCACCACAGGCTTATGCTGGCAAATGTCCTTGGGGGACAGCACATAGTCAGAAGCAGCCACAATGACCTCATCTCCCTTTTGGCAGCATCTAGCCGCCGCCCCATTTAAAATGCAGCAATGGGAGCCTGGCTCTCCGTAAATAACATAGGTAGAAATGCGCTGCCCATTGGTTTTATTCCAAATTTCCACGTATTCTAGAGGATAAATGCCGGCCTTGCGGCAAATTATGGGGTCTAAGGTTATGGAACCGCGATAATTTAAATCAGCATCGGTTACAAAAATACCGTGCAATTTAGCTCGTACTACTTTAATCATACTATTTTCCTAAGTTTATACCAAGTGCGTGGGCAGCGTAAAGTCCCCAATATGCGGACAATAAATGCCAACAGCCTATTATTCATGGTTTTATGGTCAATGAGAAGGTGTGAAGATAGAAAGCGTGCTTTGAGGAACGCAAGGAGGCTTAAGCATAAAGCAAAAGCCTCCTCACTAAAAATCCATACAATTTGCTACTTTTGTGCAGCTATCCAATCATGGGCTTCTTGTAAATTTAATGTACCTTCGTATAAGGCACGTCCGCTAATGGCCCCTTGCAAAGTACTGTTCACACTAAGAGGATACAAAGCTTTTACATCCTCAAGTGTGGCCACGCCGCCGGCAGCAATAACAGGTATGGTGGAAATCTTACAAATACGCTCAAGAGCTTGTACATTCACCCCGCTTTGCATGCCATCGCGGGCAATGTCGGTATAAATCACAAAGGCTGCACCTACATCTTGCAAACGCGGAAGCACTTCTTCAATGGTCTTATCCGAATCTTCCACCCAGCCCTTGGTCTTCAAAACGCCGTTATCTGCGTCTAAAGATATGCCCACTTTACCGGGGAAAGCTATACATAAATCTGCAAAAAGCTTGGGTTCTTCCAATGCAATGGTGCCGATGATAAGCCTTTGTACGCCAGCATCAAAATAACGCTGCGCCGTTTGCATATCACGAATACCACCGCCAATTTGCACCGGAATATTCAACGTTTGGCATAAGTCAGCCACAATCTTATACGAAGCCGCGCGTCCGTCAAAGGCGCCATCCAAATCCACCACGTGCAACCACTTGGCGCCGGCATTTTGCCATGTTAGGCCAGCCTTAACGGGGTCATTTTCAAACACTGTACTTTCTTCAGCACGACCTTGCTTAAGACGTACGGCTTTGCCGTTCTGAATATCAACCGCTGGAAAAATAATCATTTACAACCCCAAATCTTGTATAGCTTTGGTGATGGCCTCCTGAGCAAGTTCCTCTGCTCTTACCCAGCTACCACCACGGTTAAAAAATGCTTCCGCTTTGGAAATATCTTCCAAAAGCCCCACTTGCTTTTCCTCAAAAAGAGAACGCGAATATATGCGCCCTACGCGCACATCAAGCAAAAAAAGTTCTGTGCGCACATGCGCAGATTCACTCACACCTGCTCGCCCGCCATGGCGTTGCTGCCATATAATCACTTGCGGCACCAGAAGCAAATCCACATTATGTTTCTTGCCATAAGCTAGCCAGTACTTTGTGGCAGCCGCGTGCGGCTCATGAATATATGCAGCCTTAGCCCAAGTGGAAGGTAAGGGCAAACGCGTTACAAAGCGCTGCTTTTGCAATAACGCTGACTCTAGCATAAGGTCAAGATTTTGCAATTCCTCTGGTGTAATGCGCCCTTGATGCTGCGGTAAGCTCCCCTGCACAAGTGCCCCCACAGTGAGGGGCTGTGTAAAGGGTATGGTGGCCACGCGCGCAAAATGCGGCACGGGGCTAACACGCTCCTGCACTCGGGTTATATCCTTTTGGCAAGCAGCAAGTAAAAGCACAGCGCAAGCCAAAAATATTGCACATACGCTAGATTTTTTTTGTCTTACTTCCATGCACAGTACCCCTTGGCATAGTATAAAGTGGCGCTAAACACAGCAAGCTTGCCACGCACATGTCATCATCTATTAGTCGAGGCCACCCTTGGTGCTACGCACCACAGCGCCTTGTATGGCCACAGCTTGAGCCAAAGCAAGGCCAAGCCCCTTAGCCACAGATTCCACCAAGTGATGGCCATTTTTTCCGTAATGAAAGGACACATGCAAATTGCACCGCAAAGCCGAAGCAAAGGCTTTGTAAAGCTCGCGCCACACATCCACCTCTTGCCCGCCAATCATGGGCGGTAAAATTTCATCACCGCGCCACTCAAGCCATGTTCTGCCAGAAATATCCAGCGTCACTTCGGCTAAAGCTTCATCCATGGGCACACGCCCATGCCCCACACGGGCAATGCCTTTACGATCACCAAGAGCATTGGCAAGCGCTTGACCAAAGCACAGTCCCACATCTTCTGCTGTGTGGTGACCATCTATATGCAAATCGCCTGAGCACTGCACGGTAAGATCAAAATTAGCCCAAAAAGCCGTTAAGGTGAGCAGGTGATCGAGCATGCCAAGGCCTGTATTCACCTCTACCTTGCCGCTACCTTCTAAGGTAAGAACAAGGGAAATATCTGTTTCCTTGGTGGTGCGCACTATGCTTGCGCTGCGTGTTGCTGTGCTCATAATGAAGCCTCGTTTTTTATTTTCTACTGTTGCTACTTATTGCGCTGTATGGCTGCTATCTGTTGCTTTAGCCTGATTTGGCGAAGAATCTTCTGGTGCAGACTTTTCGGCCTC
>CAYJNG010000056.1:0-8882 GCA_964371505.1 uncultured Desulfovibrionaceae bacterium | reverse complement strand
TCAGATTCTTTTGGCGCAGGCTCTTCTTTCTTCTTTCTGCGACCAAAAATCGCCGCAACACCAATGCTCATTTCGTATAAAATCATCATGGGAAGAGCCATGAGCAATTGCGAAATCACATCGGGCGGCGTTAAAATAGCAGCTATAATGAAAGAACATAAAACGGCATACTTGCGTGTTTTACGCATAAGATCTGCAGTAATAACACCCATACGTGCCAAGAAAAAGGTAAAGAGCGGCATTTCAAAAATAAGGCCAAAAGCTATGAGCAACTTCATGGAAAAGCCCAAGTACTCGCTCAAAGATGGCATGGCTGCTATATCTTCACTGGCAAAACCCACAAAAAAAGTAAAGGCATATGGAAAAACCATGAAAAAGCAAAAGGAAGCGCCGGCTATGAAAAACCCTGCCGAAATACCGGCCATGGGTATCATATATTTTTTTTCTTCTTCGTACAGACCGGGAGAAATAAAGCTCCATATTTGATAAAATATAAAGGGCGAAGCCACGAAAAGTGCCGCCAAAAGGCCCACCTGCACATACACAAAAAAGGCCTCGGGCAAAGCGGTAAATATAAGCTTAGAACCTTCAGGCAAAGCACGAATAAGCGGTTTGCACAGCTCCGCAAAAAGCTGCTCAGCAAAGGTATAACACACAAGGAAAGCCAACCCCACAGCTATAAAAGAACGCACAAGGCGCACGCGCAGCTCCGTGAGATGCTCCATGAGCGTCATGCCCTTGGGCTCTTCTTGTGCCTCTTCACCTTCTGGCGGCAAGCCGCGCTCTTCGCGCGTTTTACGTGGAGGCATTGTGCGCTTTTTCTTTTCAAGGTCGGCAAAAGTCTTCTCTTCCGGTAGATTTTGCTCCTCCGCATCACGAGGTGTATCAAGGGCATCAGCTACAGATTCTGTGCTGGCATCCTCCACTTCGCTTGTGGTATTGGACGTATTTTCTACTGCTTCTTCTTGCTGCGCTTGTGTAGAAGCTTCCTGCTCTGCAGCAGAGGCCTCATCCTTATCAGCTCTTTCTTCCGCTTTTACAACAGGGGCCGTGAGGTCTTTTTCTGTGCTCATGCCTTTTCCTTTACACTAGGGTCAAGCACGACGGTGGAAGCAGCTTCCGCTTGGGCTTTTGCTACAGCAGCAGCCACAGGCGTATCAGCAGCGGTGGAATTTATGGGAGATGCCGCAACGTCGCTGGGCTCAGAGGGCTGCGCCGCTGGCGCCACATCGGCAAGAGGAACTTCTTTTGCCGTGCTGGCATGGGCGTTTACGTCGGTAGTGGGGCCCTGTGCAGGGCTTGCCACAGTGGTTGGCGCCTCTTTTCCAAAGAGTTCTTCTTCAGCTTCTTTTTTTCGTTTTTCATGTTCTTCATTGGCCACTTCTGCATTCATGGTGCGTTGAAATTCCGTGGAAACACGACGAAATTCCCCCATGACCTTTCCCACAGTTTTGGCAATGCCGGGTAATGACTTGGGGCCTAAAACCACCAAGGCTACTATCAAGATGACTAATAATTCTGTGCTGCCTATGCCGAACATAAAAAACCCCTACTATAGAAATGATGACGGATAGGGATTTTACCCCCTTATCCGCCATCAGACAAGATTTTTATTTAGAAAGAACACACGAACAAAAAGGCACGTTTTGTCATGGCATGTAGCGTAACAGAGCTCCTTCTTTATACTGCGGCATAAAGAGGATAATTACCTACATGCAAGAAGGCACTGTTTTTGACTTTCAGCGTATCAAGACATACGTAACCAAGTAAAAACAAACCCTTCGGAACAAATTACCCTTTTGCCCCCATGCTTTTATTCCCATTCAATGGTGCTAGGTGGCTTAGAAGAAATATCGTATACTACTCTATTTACGCCTTTCACTTCATTAATAATGCGGCTGGACATACGCTCCAAAAGCTCAGCAGGCAAGCGTGCCCAGTCAGCTGTCATGGCGTCCACGCTATCTACAATGCGCAAAGCAATAACGTGCTCATAAGTGCGGCCATCGCCCATAACGCCCACGGTTTTTAAGGGCAAAAGAACAGCAAAGCCCTGCCATACCTTACGGTACCAGCCAGACTCTTTTAATTCTTCTTGAACCACTTTGTCAGCCTTACGTAAAATTTCAAGACGTTCTTCGGTTATTTCACCAAGAATACGAATGGCAAGACCAGGGCCGGGGAAAGGATGACGCCATACAATGGAGTCTGGCATGCCAAGCTCCGCAGCAACCTTACGCACTTCGTCCTTAAAGAGTTCGCGTAAAGGCTCAATAAGCTTCATCTTCATGGTGTCAGGAAGGCCGCCCACATTGTGATGACTCTTAATTACAGCGCTCGGCCCCTTATGAGAAATGGACTCAATAACGTCAGGGTACAACGTACCTTGCGCTAAGTAATCAACCTTACCCAAAGCCTTGGCTTCCTCGTCAAAAACTTCAATAAAGGTATGCCCAATAATTTTGCGCTTTTGCTCAGGATCATCCACGCCTTTAAGCTTATTGAGGAAAAGATCTTGTGCTTGTACAAACTTAAGGTTCAAGTCAAAATGCTCACGCAAATAATTGACCACTTCTTCGCCTTCGTTCATACGCAATACACCATTATCTACAAAGATACAGTGCAAGCGGTGCCCAATGGCCTTATGCAAGAGCACAGCCACCACAGTGGAATCAATACCGCCAGAAAGAGCACACACCACATGACTATCGGGCCCCACGGCTTCTGCCATTTCGGTAACACAACGGGTACAGAAGGAAGACATGGACCAGTCAGGCGTAATTTTAGCAATTTCAAAAATAAAGTTACGAATGATTTTTTCGCCGTCCACACTATGGTGCACTTCAGGGTGGAATTGCACAGCGTAAATTTGCTTGGCTTCATCAGCCATGGCAGCCACTTCTAAGGTAGGCGTACTGGCAATGATGTTAAATCCGGCTGGTACGCTCTTTACCTTATCGCCATGGCTCATCCAAATACGAGATTTTTGGCTCTTATCAAGACCGGCCCACAAAGGAGAGTCTGCCACCAAGGAAAGTTCAGCGGGGCCGTACTCACGCGTTACCGACTGAGCCAACTCACCACCAAGATTTTGTGCCAAAAGTTGCATACCATAGCAAATACCAAGCACAGGCACGCCAAGCTCTAAAAAGCCTTTTTCTAAGGTAGGAGCGTCATCTTCACCCACGGAAGCAGGCCCACCAGAAAGGATAATGGCATTGGGGTTCATGGCTTTAACAGCCTCTGCTGTCACATTGCAGGGGTGAATTTCAGAGTACACACCAGCCTCACGCACGCGACGTGCAATGAGCTGGGTAACCTGTGAACCGTAGTCGATAATAATTACTTTACTTGGCATATTTTTTTCCTTGGTAGGGATATTTTTGAGGCATATTATAAATACAGCGGGATATATGCCTCAATGAAGCATATATCCCTCTTTAATTTTTTATTGTGCAGACAGACAAAGCACAACGCGCTTTTTCACAGCCTGCTAGTTGTCGATGCGATAGTTAGGCGCTTCCTTGGTAATGATAACATCATGCACATGGCTTTCGCGCAGACCAGAAGCTGAAATTTCGCAGTATTGCGTCTTTTCTTGCAATTCTGCAAGGTCTTTGGCGCCCACATAGCCCATACCAGAGCGCAAGCCGCCCATGAGCTGATAAATGGAATCCATCACGCCGCCGCGATAAGGCACGCGACCCACAATACCTTCAGGCACAAGCTTTTTAGACGCTTCTTGGAAGTAACGGTCAGAAGAGCCTTCCTTCATGGCGTCAATGGAACCCATACCGCGATAAATCTTATACGTACGACCTTGGTACAAAATGGTTTCGCCGGGGCTTTCTTCCGTACCGGCAAAAAGGCCACCAATCATAATGGTATCAGCACCCATGGCCAGAGCTTTTACAATGTCGCCGGAGAATTTAATACCACCATCGGCAATGCAGCAACGATCAAATTCTTTGGCGGCGCGAGCAGCCTCTTGAATGGCTGTCACTTGGGGTACGCCTACACCGGCTACAATACGTGTGGTACAAATGGAGCCAGGCCCAATGCCTACTTTCACAGTATCAGCACCGGCCTTAAATATTGCCTTAGCCCCTTCATAGGTGCCCACATTACCTGCCACCAATTGGCACTGCGGAAAGGCAGCTTTAATATCAGAAATGGAGCGTAATACGTTGGCAGAGTGCCCATGGGCAGAATCCAATACGAGCACGTCAGCACCGGCATCAAGCAGGGCTTCGGCACGCTCTAAATTACCCACACCAATGGCAGCGCCCACACGAAGGCGACCTTTGTCATCCTTACAGGATGTGGGGTATTTTTGCACCTTATCAATATCTTTCATGGTGATAAGACCGCGCAAGCCGCCTTGATCGTCCACCACAAGAAGTTTTTCAATGCGGTGCTCGTGCAAGTGATTGCGGGCTTCGTCAAGCGAAGTTCCCATGGGTACGGTGACAAGGTTTTTAGAAGTCATGTAATCGCGCACCAAAATAGTGGAACCATCTTCAATAAAGCGCACGTCACGGTTGGTTAAAATACCCACAAGTTTGTTGCCATCCACCACGGGTAAACCAGACACTCTGTATTCAGCCATAAGGCCCAAAGCGTGCTTTACTGTGTCGGTGGAAGTTACGGTGATGGGGTCTAAAATCATACCGCTTTCAGACTTTTTCACCTTCTCAATTTGTAAGCGCTGGCGCTCAATGGTCATGTTTTTGTGCACAATACCAATACCACCCATACGTGCCATAGAAATGGCCATGGCAGATTCGGTTACCGTGTCCATGGCGGCAGAAAGCATGGGAATGCGCAAGGCTATAGATTTGGTTAGCTGCGATGAAATGTCCACTAGGTCTGGTGTCACTTCAGAAAATCCGGGAAGCAATAAAATGTCATCAAAGGTAAGAGCTTTGCCAAAATTTGTAGGCATGGTATCCTCGTAAACTGTGTAAGCGGTTGTGATTGTTATGCAAATTAAAGGGTGAATTTATAGAAAAAAGCTTAGAATGTCAATACTTTTTTTTGAATTTGGGTATTTAGTGTAAAATAAGACTTGCAAACACATTGGCAAGAGCTACGAGCATAAAAAATATTCTCACCAGAACATTAAAAACACGCTGCTAAACAATATGTTGCACCTCGCAACACGTTAGGAAACCTTCAAAAACAAGTACGTACATCCTCCACCCTGCGTGTAGAAGTGCAAGCATGGCGCTTTCGTACCAAGTGCCCCCCCGCAGCTCAAGGCATTCTAATTTTACAAATGTTTATTTTTTTGGAGGAGGAAGAAGGGAGAAAAAACTTTTCTTCAAAAAAAGTGTAGCGTTGGCAAGCCTTCATTTGTTGAAGCTTTGCCAACGCTCTAAAACAACGTTCTAAACCAATATTCTGAACCAACATTCTAGGCCCACACGCAATGCAGCGCGTGAGGAATTATCATATACTTATTGCATATTCTTTACAAATTCCACTGCGGTCTTTGTGGGATTGGCAGTGCAAAATGTTTCCAATTTTTTCAAAAAACCTAAAATGCCTTCCACATGTTGCGGATCATCAGACATGGGAAGACCTGCATACCCTATAAACCACGAATATAGCTGCATTTGGGCATCACCTTTCGCATCATTCATTAAGGCGCTGCACGGAAACTTGACCAAATCAATGACGTCCCCCTCAGGCATTTGCATTTCCGCATCACTCATCATATCAACGATGGTGGCAAGATTTGCTTTTTTGTTTTTCTCACAAAGCTTTTGCACAGTGCCTTGCAATTGCGTGAGCCATGCTACAGAGGTTTGCGCCGGTTCGTCTATTGGTGTCAAGGCGCCGTCCAAATAGTAAATGACTACTGCTCGGCCGGCATCATCTTCATCCAAATAATCTTGACATCTCACAACATCCAAGCTGTTCAGGTCTTGCGCCTGCACAGTGGAGGTCACCCCAAAAAGAAATAAGAATAAAACTAATGCCAGTGCTTTTGCTTGCATAATGTCACTCCTCGGTTGTGGTATTTTCTGACAAAAAACAACGATGCCTGCCTGTAAACACGCTTTTATGTGCCTTTAAAAAAGATTTTTACTCGCACATTTACAATAAATTCGACTACCATGAGACGCATTAACAGTCAACGCTTTCATATAACACAGTCAAGTACATCTTGGCATGCTTTTTTGTTCTCCGCAACTTTACGGTATGGCTATTTACCCAACAACCTTTGCATACGTAAAAATATATTTTTTACAAAGCGCTATACTATCATACGCATACCTAACTATAATTTTTAACAAATAGAGCTTCATTATAGAAAAGAGCCAAAAAAAGCTTTTTTGCCTTACGATAGCACATATAAAGCATGAAAAATGCACTTGCATATTTTAAAAAAAAGATTCAAAGCTTATGTGAGCAATCACGGCATAAAACATTCTCTTTCTAGCGTCTTTGCGGCGTGGACACAGGGATATTACAGGGCGGCCGCCACACAAATCCCTTGACATGCAACCATTTTTTTACTATCAGACCACTTTTGCATATTCTTTAAAAGCAATTGAGGTAGGCATGTTCGAGAGCCTTTCAGATAGACTTTCATCAGTATTTCGCAATATTAGCGGACGCGGACAACTCACAGAGGAAAACATCCAAGAAGGCCTTCGTGAGGTGCGCCTTGCGCTGCTTGAGGCAGACGTAAACTTTAAAGTTGTAAAAAGCTTTGTAGATACCGTGCGCGAAAAATGCCTAGGACAAGAAGTGACCAAGGGCGTAAGCCCCGCGCAACAGGTTATTAAAATAGTTCACGACGAGTTGGTGACCCTCCTTGGCGGCGAAACCACAGGCCTTGAATTACGCGGCGCGCAGCCAGCAGTTATCATGATGGTGGGCTTACAAGGGTCGGGTAAAACCACATCTTCCGGTAAAATTGCCTTGCATTTGCGCAAGCAAAAAATGCGTCCCTACCTCATCCCTGCTGACGTATACCGCCCTGCGGCCATTGACCAATTGCAAACTTTAGCGCGTCAACTGGATATGCCTTGCTACAATTCCACCGTGGACATGAACCCCGTGGACATAGCCAAAAAGGCCGTAGCAGAGGCCAAAGAAGCCGGCGCCACAGTGGTTATGCTCGACACCGCCGGCCGCTTGCATGTGGATGAAAACCTCATGCAAGAACTTGTGGCCATTAAAGCAGCGGTAAACCCGCAAGAAATTTTATTCGTGGCCGATGCCATGACCGGTCAAGACGCCGTTACCGTAGCTGAAGTCTTTAACGAAAAGCTTGGCATCACCGGCGTTGTGCTCACCAAGATGGACGGCGACGCCAGAGGCGGCGCCGCTTTATCCATTAAGTCTGTCACCGGTGCTTCTGTTAAATTTGTGGGCCTTGGGGAAAAGCTTTCCGAAATGGAAGTCTTCCACCCCGACCGTGTGGCTGGCCGCATTCTTGGTATGGGCGATGTGCTCTCCCTTGTGGAGCGAGCCCAAGAAACCATGGACGAGAAAGAAGCCGAAGCCATGGCCAAGAAAATGCAAAAAGCCAAGTTTGACTTGGAAGATTTTCGCACCCAAATGCGTAGCATCAAAAAAATGGGCTCACTGGACTCCATTTTAAAGATGATTCCCGGCCTTGGCGGCCTACGCGAAAAATTGGCCGAAGTGGGCGGTGCTGCACCCGAAAAAGAGCTAGCCCGCACCGAAGCCATTATCAACTCCATGACCATGGCCGAACGACGCAACCCAGAAATCATTACCGGTTCGCGCCGCGCGCGCATTGCCAAAGGTTCTGGTGTAAGCGTGCAGCAGGTCAACCAAATGCTCAAACAGTTTGAGCAAATGCGCCAAATGATGAAGGGCGTCATGGGCGGAAAAGGCGCTAAACTCCCCGGCATGGGCAAATTGCCACGCATGCCCAAAGGCATGCATTTACCCAAAGGCCTTGCCAATATGGGCGGCGGCATGGGTGGTGGTATGCCTGATATGAGCAGTCTTGGTGGATTAGGCGGCATGGGAGGCCTTGGCGGGCTCGGAGGCATGGGCGGCATGCCCGACATGAGCGGGCTTGGAGGCATGGGCGGTGGCAGAACACAAAGCGCCACCAAAAAAGTGAAAAAGCGCGACCCCAAAGTTAAGCGCGTAAAGAAAAAGAAAAAATAAAGACACACAAGGGCAACACCACGCTTACACCGCGGCGCCCGTAAGGTCTTCATACATATTTTAGCCTAAAAGCTAAAGAATAACAAAGGCATAGAGCTGCATTTTGCAGTATGCGAATATTTAATGAAAAAATCTTGCCCTTTTTATGCAAGATATATATCATGTAAAAAAACCTAATTGGGAGAAATTTTAATGGCTGTGAAAATTAGACTCACACGTATGGGCAGCAAGAAAAAACCTTTCTACCGCGTAGTAGCAGCAAATGCTGAAACCCGCCGTGATGGCCGTGCACTTGAATATCTTGGTTACTACAACCCTATGACTGACCCTGCTGAAGTAAAGCTTGATGCAGAAGGCATCAAAAAATGGCTCGGCCTTGGCGCAGAGCCTACTGATACCGTACGCTCGCTCATCAAAAAGCATATGGGCTAATGCCAATCGGCCTCCATGCTTACGACTTCTAGGAGGTGCATTATGAAGGATCTTATTGAGTACATTGCAAAAGCATTAGTAGACACGCCTGACAGCGTACAAGTAAGAGAAGTAGAAGGGGAACAAACCTCTGTGCTCGAGTTGAAAGTGGCGAAAGAAGATATTGGTAAAGTTATTGGCAAGCAAGGAAGAACCGCGCGTGCCATGCGTACCATACTTGGTGCAGCTGCTACTAAGGCAAAAAAGCGTACCGTTTTAGAAATTCTAGAATAGCAAAACAAGTAGAAGTC
>CAYJNG010000055.1:0-15296 GCA_964371505.1 uncultured Desulfovibrionaceae bacterium | reverse complement strand
AAGAATAGGCGTAGCTTTGCTTCGCCGTTAAATGACTGTTTTTTGTGCCTTTACCTCTGCACACGTTGTTTTACACTTCGAACAAATTTTCACATTTTATTTACAAAACTATATTTGAAAATAATCGTGCAGAGATTTCCCATTTGTTCACCTAACCCTGATAGGAGACTTTATGTTTTTTGTATCAATGAAAAAATCACGTTCTTTTCTTTGTACAGTGGTGCTCCTAAGCGCTATGCTGGGCACAGCGCACACAGCCCTCGCCAACCCTAATCTTCCGGATGCTACCAAAACAGGGAGCGGTGCAGCGCCCAATATGGCGGCCATCAACGCCTCTCAGTCCCAAACCATCGTCCTTGAAAATGGCTTAACCGTGTATGTGCTAGAAGACCATCGCTTCCCCTTGGTATCCGTACGTCTGTTTGTAAAAGCCGGTTCCACCTATGAAACACCCAAGGATGCGGGCATAAGTCATGTGTTAGAGCACATGGTCTTTAAAGGAACTGAAAAAAGGCCTAAAGGTACCATTTTTGGTGAGATAGAAAAAGCTGGCGGTTCTATAAATGCTTACACAAGCTTTGATAGTACTTTTTACATGGCAGATTTACCTGCAAAGCATTGGGCGCTTGGTCTTGATGTACTAAAAGATATAGCCTTCCACCCCACCTTTGATGCCACTGAACTGGAATCAGAAAAGCAAGTAATTCTTTCTGAATTACAAATAAGTAATGATGACCCAGACAGTAAAATATTTTGGGATTTGACAAGCAATACCCTCAAGGGCACCACGTATGATCATCACGTTCTTGGCTTTGAAGAAACAATTAAGGCCGTCACGCCTGAATCGCTACGTCAGTATTTAGGCAAATATTATCAACCACAAAACACTACCGTCGTCGTGGTGGGAGATGTTGATGCCAAGGCTGTTTTGGCCGAAAGCCAAAAACTTTTTGGAGCATTAAAGAATTCCGGAAAGTTACACCCCGTTAAGCCCATTGATGCTACAAAGCTCAATAATACTTCTGTCATCATCGAAGAAGGGCCATGGCAACAAGTCTACCTTACCATAGCTTTCCCCATACCACACATTCAAGATGCGCAACAAGCGGCCATTAAGGTTTTTAGCCGTGCCTTTGGTACCGGCACAAGTTCATATCTATATAAAAAATATAAGTATGATAAGCAATTAATAGACAACATCACTATTTATGACTACCCCTATGAAAGAGTGGGCGCCCTGTACATTGCCGTGGAGCTCAACGCCAAAAACCTGAACGTTTTTTGGCAAGAGTTTGTTAAAGACCTTGCTACCCTCAATGCCAATCTTTTTAGCGATGCAGACATTGCACGCGCTAAATTACTGGAAGAAGACGACTTTTATAGAGCCAAAGAGACTTTCACAGATATTGCCTCAAACATAGGCGATACTCTACTCTTGGGCGGTGGTGAACAAGGTGAAAAAAATCTGCTCGCTAGCATGGCGCGCGTGAACAAAGAAGACATTCAAGCCGTCATACAGCAATGGATAGTGCCCCAAAGGGCAAATGTTATTGCTCTTATCCCCCAAGGGACACCTCTTCCAGATCTTAAAACTGTCATGCAAGCAACATGGCCCATAAAAGAAACACAAAAGAGCGCCAAAGCAAGCAATGATACAGGAGCAACAGAAATTATCGATTTAGGACAAGGACGTACCGTGATTCTTATTCCGGACACTACACGCCCGTATACTGCCATAAACCTTTACTTTTCAGGTGGCAGCGCGCTTGATACACAACATCAAGGTTTAGGCGATCTCACAGCGGCGGTGCTCACCACAGGTACAAAAGATCTCACGGCATCACAACTGAAAAACTATTTGGCAGACCGAGCCACGCTCCTTGATACCTATAGGGCTCATCAAGCATTTTCCCTTTCAACCAATCAACCCTCACGCTTTAATAAAGATATTTTTGCTCTCATTCGTGAGATTATTACTAATCCCAGCATGAACCCTGAAGAGGTAGAAAGGGAGAAAAAAGATCAGATAGCAGCAATTCGCGTGCGGGATGATAATTCCATGGATTATATTTACGCACGCATAGCCCCCTTCCTTTTTGAAAAACAACATGCTTATGGCATGCAACACCTTGGCACCATCAAAGAAATTGAAGCCTACACTGTCAAAGACATACAAGGTTTTTGGCAAAAACAAAGCAAACAACCTTGGGTACTATCTGTGGCCGGAGATTTTGACAAAGAGGCTGTGCTAGCTTTTGCTAAAAGCCTCCCTGTACCTTCAGCCAAAGCTGTTACAGTGAAGCCCCCCAAATGGAACACTGAGCGTAAGCTCAACCTCACCGTTCCGGGGCGTGAACAAGCGCATTACATGCTGGCTTTCCCCTCAGTTTCCGTAGATCACGAAGATGCCCCTGCCGTGGAACTCTTAGGCACTGTGTTAGGAGGTTTTAGCGGTAAGCTTTTCAAAGAATTACGCGACAATCAAGGTCTTGCCTACACGGTTTATGCTTACCAAAACTTTTTCCAAGAAACAGGTGTCTTTTTATTTTATATAGGCACAGACCCCCAAAAATTAGCAGCATCACACGATGGTTTTATGGGCGTCATTGAAGATATACAAAAAAATCTTATTTCAGAAAAAGAATTGCAAGGCGCCAAAAATAAAATGGAAGGAGACTATTATTTAGCACAACAACGCTTAAGCACACGTTCCGGTGAAGCTGCCTCTAATATCACATACGGTCAGGACTTGGACTTTAGAATGCAGACCATTGCAAAAGTAAAAAAACTCACAGCAGAAGATGTGCGTCGCGTTGCACAAAAATATCTTGTTGTGGAAGATATGTACGTAATAGAGGGAAAACCCTAAGCTGCCTACTTTATGAAATATTAAGAAAAAATTGATTTAAAGAAAATAGGCGTAACAATGCGCCTATTTTCTTTATTCTTATCAACATTATAGATATATTTAGAAATGCACTTTACTGTACTCTCTACAGCAAGGTGCTTTTTAAAATAAAGCTCCCTGCCCTGTGCTTACGCTATGGTTATCTCTTGCTGTCACCTTGGCTTCTTGAGGTAGGCTACCAAAAAGCAAAGGTGAGTTAACAATATGCCTGCGCATATTTTCTCGCGATTTTTCTTCACTGCTAAGAGCATAGCAATACACACAGCCATTGGCGCAGCAATTATAGGTACCTATTTCGAGGCTTTCCACGCAGCCGCATGCCGCCCTTTGATTTTTATCTCTTTGTACGGTAATGGGGCAACCTAAAATATTTTCTACCATTTTCTTATCTATACAGGAGGCATGCGCAATACCGTAACAAGAAAAATCCCCTTCTTCTGCACACGTAAAAAGCTGCAAACCGTACCTGTGCGCCACACGCGCCAAGAGTGCTGCCACCTTATGCATAGACGCTTCTGTCATGATATACTGCGTTGTAGCCCCCAGCCGTGTTTGTATATTTTTATACATATCCACAAAGCTAATAATACATCTATCCGTATAGCCGCTGAGCATTTTTGCCATGGAGGTAAAAGCCTGCTCGTGATAGTCTAGCGTAAAGGTGGCATCAAGTATAACAGGATCATAACGCCACACCATGCGGTGCGCTCCCAACATACGGCTCAAATTTTGAAAAGCCCGCACCAGCTTTATTTTATCGGGGAGATGACGCTCCACACTTCTATTGTACGGCGTAATGGTAAATTGAAAATAATACGGATAGCCCAGCGCATCTATGCATGGCAAATGAGGTAAAAAAGGAAGAGGATTTTTCGTCCAAAAAACAATACAGTCCACCGCTTCGCGGCGTAAATCCACCTTGGAGTAACGCATGGCATCATAAGGGCTTGGCACAAGCACATGGCCTCTGTGCAAAGCATTAACAAACCACTGCCCGTAATAAGAGGGAATATCCGTTCTTCTGCTAGCGCTAATAATCATAAGAAAAGGCCCTTGCAAGCATTAACGCTTCATGGCTTTAATCACAGCTTTGGTATCTTTATCTACCTTTAAAGATTCACGTATTTTCTGTAAAGATTTGTTATAGGTAAAATCATCCAAGGTGTTCTTTTTCAAAAAAGCCATGGTGCGCTGCGGAAATGCCACAAAGCACATGGAAACAGCCCAAGCCACAGCCATTTTTACATAATAATCTTCGTGCGTAATGCTATTATACTGAGTAAAGAGCTCTTCCAAATATGCCTCTTCTCTATAGTACATAAGCCCCAGCACCACCGCCACGCGTATATCGTAGGCCTGCGTTGAGTGCGCATAAGGTTGTAAAAATTCCCACACACGCTCTTTATGCTTTTTCACCATTTTTAGCTCGGTGCAAAAAGAATCACACAAAGACCAATTACAAACTTTAGGGATAAAACGTGCCGCCTCAGCGAGAATTTCCTCCACATCTCCTTGCATATTACCTATAATAAGGCCCTTGAGCATGGTTTCTTCAAAATACTTCTCTTCAGCCTTGGCTAAAAAATTTACAGCATCTTCTTTAGCTATGCGCTTAGCAATGGTACGCAAAGCCGGTATGCGCACGCCAAGCAAATTATCACAGCCGGGTATGAGCGCAGCGGAAAATTTTTGATACTTAGGCTCCGCTAAAGCCAGTAATTCCTCACGCACCGCCACACCTAAAGCATACGCACACATATAAAACCCACAATCCTTTTTACTTACAGCTTATTTATACTTAGCTTCCATGGCCAACAAGTATTGCTTCATATCTAAGCCGCTGGCATACCCCACAAGCTTTCCACTACTACCAATGACGCGATGGCAAGGCACTATAACCCCTATGGGGTTTTTATTATTGGCAAGCCCCACAGCACGACAAGCTTTTTCATTACCAATGGCTATGGCAATATCTTTATAGGAGCGGGTTTCTCCGTAAGGAATATCGCACAAAGCTTTCCATACTTTTTGCTGAAACTCCGTCCCTTCGCAAAAAAAATCGCAACTAAAAACCTTACGCTTACCGACGAAATATTCCAATACTTCCGCAAAGACGGCCTCGGAAAAAGGAGATTTTTCACCAAAGCTGTGCGGCGGGCTGTGTAACTTCTCAAACCGTCGCAACACCTCACCTTCATACCCCACTTCAAAATAGCCAAATCTGCATTGGTATACAGCTATTTTCATACTCTATCTCTCCTCATGACGCATTGATTAACACCAACGCTCCATAAAACGCTACGCAGTGAATGGCGCAAAGGGCCTTAGCGACATTGCGCCGTGGGCAGGGCATCCCAAGCCGTGGTAAATTTAGGCGAGCGGTACTTTTGCCGCATACGCCATGGCGCCACCGCGCCCTTCTGCTCTGCCTCCACACCTTTGCCAAGCCCCTGACCTGCATATTGCAAGGTATGTTGCCCATAGCGAGCATTGATGCCGTCCAGCGCCGCCATAAGTTTTTGTGCCTGTTTGTCGGCTTTTTCCTGCTTGGCATCGGCACAAAGCAATAAAGAACCTTGCAAACTTGCTGCCGCTTGTAAGTCAAAAAGCATAACACCGGCCTTGGCATAAGCCACGCCCTCTTTAAACAGCATATCAAGGCCGCGTACTGCCGTGGCTATCATGCGTGTGCTATCATCGGTGGCATGTGCAAAACGCAATTGCACTGTTTCATTATACGGTTTTTCCCCCACAGCACACGAATGCTTAGAGGAGCGAATATGCACGGCTATGCCCCCTGCCACAAGCTTTTCACGCCGTAAGCGCTGCGCCGCATTAACGGTAAAAGTGGTCAGCGCCTCAGCAAGGTGTTCTTTAGCATACACCTTTTCTCCAAAGGAGCGAGAAGACACCAAGGTATGGCGTGGCGCGGGGCTATTTTCCACATCAATACACGAAATACCGCGCAACTCCCAAGCAGTGCGCAAGCCTGTTACCGTGAGCTTTTGTCTTAGCCAATCATCGGGCATATCTCGTAAAGCCTTGGCGTGGGCAATGCCACAAGCCGTAAGCTTAGCCGCTTGGCGCCGCCCTATACCCCAAATATCCCCCACGGCAATATGCGCCAAAAGAGCCTCTTGCGCCGCTGCCTCTGTGGGAAAAACAAAAACACCTTGCGCTGGGCTGTATTTTTGTAACAGTGTGTTTACGCTGCTTTTTTGGCCTTTCTTAGCCAAGTGATTGGCAAGCTTAGCAAGGGTGCGCGTGGGGCCAAGCCCTACAGATACCGCTATGCCTGTCCACTGCAGCACCCGCTCACGCAATTGCTGTGCGGCCTCCACGGCCTGACTTTGTAAAGGGCCCACAAAGCGCAAGAAGGCTTCATCTATGGAATATTGCTCCATCTGCGGCACTATGCTTTCTGTCACTTGCATAACACGCTGCGAAATATCCCCATACAAAGTATAATTGGAAGAAAACACCGCCACATTATGCCTTTTTAAAAAAGCCCGTGCTTTAAACTCTGGTTCGCCCATGGGAATACCAAGGGCTTTGGCCTCGGCTGAGCGCGCCACTATGCAGCCATCATTATTGGACAGCACCACCACGGGGCGATGGGCAAGATCTGGGCGAAAGAGCCGCTCACAGGAAGCGTAAAAATTATTACAATCCATAAGCCCCCACAATTCTGTGGACTTTTGAGGTTCCTTACAGTTTATGGATGACATGCGACACCACTCCCCATATATGCACATGCTCACGCTCGGTAATATCTACCTCCGGATACTCAGGATTTTCCGGCAAAAGCCACACCCGCCCTTGCCTGCGCACCAAACGTTTTACCATAAGCTCACCATCAAGAGCAGCTATGACCACACGATTATGCGCAGCCTCTAAAGATCTATCCACCACCAATAAATCTCCATCATGAATGCCGGCATTGATCATGGACTGCCCTTGCGCACGTAGAAAAAACGTTGCTGCAGGATTGCGCACAATATGCGTATGTAAGTCGAGCTGTTGCTCCACATAATCATCGGCAGGGGAAGGAAAACCCGCCGCCACAGGCGTAAGATAAAGGGGTAAGCCCCTAGAATTTTCTTGCGAAGCCTCTTGTGCTTGCTCATGGGTATGCACCATGGACCCTGCCCCCACAAAGGTAAGGCAAGAAGCCCAAGGTAAGGAAGATATATCGGCTAAGGTCATTTTCATGCCTATAATACTACTGCCGAGCAAGATGCGAAGCAAGCTTTTTTGCACCCTCACCAGTACCACACTACAAGCTCTTTTGTTTTTTCAACAGGCTGCTATGACAACAAGTTCCAACAAGGATGAAGCGACGTTTTTTGTCACTTTTTCCCGTTAAAACGCGCTTCCCCTTTAAAAACTTTTATGCTAGCTTATTCGTATTATTTCCTAATAAGAAGGTGTTCCATGTCAGAAATAAATCAAAGAGATGCACATATTCAAGATGTTATAGAACGTGAGCTCGAAATGTTTTTAAACACCCCCAATGAAGGTGGGCCTGCCTCTTGTCAGCAAAATCCGGACATGTTCCGCCATTGGCGCTGGATGATTTTTTCTGTGCTCTCGGATGCTTATGTGGAATCCTACTTGCAAGACCTTAAAGACGCCAAGCAAGAAGGGCGCAATCTTTTGCTAGAAAAATACGCCCGTATGGATAATCTCATCCCTTGTGTATCGCCCAATATGGATAAAGTACGCGAGATTACCGAGGCTGAGCGCGTATGGATTATAGAACTTGGGCAAGAGTTCCCTTTACAATTTGCCGCACAAATACAGCGCTTTGACTTTTATTTCTCACCGGAAATAGAAACTCTTTCTGAGCGTACGCTTGATTGTTACCTTGACTGCATTGCCACCGCCCAAGAACAAGGGCGCAACCTTGCCAAGGAGCGCTACGAAAACATGTACGCCCGCATGAATTTACCTACCTTGGCCGAAAAAGAAGCTCTTTTACGTGAAAAGCAAGGCTAAACCATGCAAGGACTCAAACTTTCACGTATTTTCTACCATGAAGCGGCAGAAGCTCTTTTACAAAAAGAACTAGGCGCAGACTTTCAACTCCTAGCCGCAGGCCTTGTGGGCGAAGGGTCAGAGTGTTTTGGCTTTGACGATAAGCATTCGCGCGATCACGACTTTGGCGCCGGTTTTTGCCTTTGGCTCAGGCAACAAGATAAAGAAAGCCTTACGCCACGTATTGAAGCGGCTTTGGCGCGTTTACCACGCAAGTTCATGGGATTTGACGTGCGCATGCACGGGAAAAAGGCCACAGAAGGCGCTGACCCCCATGCTACTCCCGTACAAAGCGGGCGAGTGGGCATTTTTTCCATAGAAGAATTTTACGCACGCTTTACCAATGCCCCCACCCCACCCGATACATGGCAAGCTTGGTATACTTTGCCGGAGCACTTCCTAGCTGTGTGCACCAATGGAGACGTCTTTTTTGATGGGCTTGGTGAATTTTCGCGCTTTAGAAATACGCTTTTACACTTTTACCCCGAAGATGTGCGCAAAAAAAAGCTTGCCGCCCGTCTTGGCGTCATGGCGCAAAGCGGACAATATAATCTCTTACGCTCTTTACAGCGAAGCAACCTCCCCGCTGCCTATTTAGCGTGCACACGCTTTGTGGAAAATGCCGTGGCAAGTTATTTCCTTATCCACCAACGCTATATGCCCTTTTATAAATGGGCCTTCACCAGCCTTGAAAAATTACCGCAAGGCAAAGATTTTTCACAACAATTGCAAGAGCTCATGTGCATAAACCTGCTGCAAAATCCACAAGATGTGAACGAAAAAATAGAAAGTATTTGCTTGCATATGGTGCAATTACTACAAGCAAAGGGGTTAAGCACTCTCTCTGAACCTTGGCTCATGGCGCAAGCCCAGTACCTGCAAGACAGCATAACGCACCCACAAATACAAGGTTTGCCGTTATTACACGGCGTAAGCTACTCTTAACAAAACAGTTCGCTGAAAATGGGCCATCTGCTTCGTCAGATTTGTTTTTTACTACGGTCATGTATGTCTATATACACTCCCTTCGTAAAAAACTTCATCTTCCTTGCAGCTCACCCATTTTGAGCGAACTGTTTTTAGAATATTTTTGACCAATGTGTAAGAAAAAACTACTAGCTACTGGCTACTGGCAGTAGCAGTGCCCCGCAGGGGAGCAAGCGTCATCTACACTGCTGAAAATGGGCCATCTGCTTCGTCAGATTTGTTTTTTACTACGGTCATGTATGTCTATATACACTCCCTTCGTAAAAAACTTCATCTTCCTTGCAGCTAATCATTTCACGCTGCTGCACAAATACATACTCTGAGGCTATTGCAAAAGTGCAGGTGTCAATTTCATCGACACCAATGGCATTTTGCAATACCCCAGAGCTCACTTGCATAAATGTGCATTAGGGAGCTTCTTACGGGCAGAATATAAAAACACCATGGGCAGCGATGTAATGGATGCTGGTATTTTATACTCTGTCAGTAAGAAGCGAAAGCCCAATAAAAGAGACTTAAAAAGTATAAAGTAAGCCGCCAAAAACGGAATACGTCACCGATTTTTCATTGTCCACCATGGGGCTATCCAACACTTGTTGGCTTAAAAGGCGCACACTGCCCCCCAGCATAAGGGATATATTCTCCGTAAACATATACGAAGCACGCACCCCCACATAGGGCTCTAGCGACATAGCGTCCGCTTCGTATTTTTGCAAGCCGGAGCGCAATGCTTCTGTGCCTGTAACGCCATAGTAATAGTCTACATATTCACGGCTATAGGCCTTTACACCCACAAAGGGTGTCACCATAAAGTTCTTGGTGCGAATCATATAATCGTACTCCAAGGTACCCACCATACCCGTATGCGTAGCAAACATGTTGGTGGCTAGCGAAGCACGTAAGGTACCACCAAAGGGCATGCGCCCTGTGACCACAACACCCCCCAATAAGGAGCCGTAGCGGTCATCTAAGTGTTGCAAAGCTGCGTTATCGCTTCTATGGGCAAAAAAATTGGTAAAATCGTACTCCACAAAAGCGCCCACAGTAATATCCTGCATGGGCGAAAACTGCGCCCCCACCTGCGTACCACGTATGTATACGTATTTCCCCCTATAGGCTATGATGGGCATGGGCGTCCATCGGTCATATTCCTTATAAGGACTTGAAACAAAAACCCCACCAGCCCCTAAAACCCACTGCGCCTTAGCTTGCCCTACTGCCATAAATGATAGCACCAAAAAACAAAGACATACAGATACAATACGGTGCACGTTCATACGACCTCCTTGGTAAAATACGTACATACTCTCAAGCTTCTTTACAGTACACACTCTTACCGCAAAAACAAGTAGCTTAACGCACAACATGTTGATTTAAAAAAATAAATATGCTGGGTAATCCACATTTTTTTACTTTTTTGTGCCCATTTAGCCAAAAGTGGGATTTGCGCTTCTTCGCAAAATACCGTATACATAATACATTAGATTCACTTTCCACATTTTACACTTCAACAAAGGATAAGCTATGAGCACTTCAAGAGAACAGCTCGCCTCTCGGCTAGGTTTTTTACTTTTATCTGCAGGGTGTGCCATTGGCCTTGGCAATGTGTGGCGTTTTCCCTTCATTGCGGGGCAATACGGAGGCGCCGTTTTTTTAGCAGCCTACTTTTTCTTTCTTTTTGCTGTGGGTTTGCCCATTCTCATTATGGAATTTTCGCTGGGGCGTGCCGCACAAAAAAGCTGGGGAAAGGCCTTTAAAAGCCTTGAGCCACAAGGGAGTAAATGGCATAAGCTTGGCATAATTGGCGGCCTTGGGCCCTTTATTTTAATGATGTTTTATATTCCTGTAGCCAGCTGGCTTGTGGCCTATTGCTACCATACAGGCACAGGAGCACTCACCACCCTAACCCCACCTCAAGTGGGAGAGTTTTTTGGCACCATGCTTGGTGACCCCAAATCCATGTACGGCTGGTCCATGCTGGTTATTGTGCTTGGTATAGGTACGTGTATGCTCGGTGTTCAAAAGGGCGTAGAGCGCATGGTAAAAGTCCTCATGGTAGGTCTTTTAGCCCTGCTTGTTATCTTGGCCGTCAACTCACTCACCCTCTCCGGCGCCAGCGAAGGCTTAAGCTTTTACCTAGCTCCTGACCTAGCCAAGGCGCAAAAAGCTGGCTTCTTAAACCTGTTAAACGATGCCATGAACCAAGCCTTTTTCACCATCAGCGTGGGTATAGGCTCCATGATGATTTTTGGTAGTTATTTAAGTAAAGAGCGTTCTCTCACCACGGAAGCAACGTATATTATTGGTTTAGATACCTTTGTGGCCATTGTGGCAGGTATTATTATCTTCCCTGCTTGCTTTACCTTTGGTATTGCTCCTGATGCTGGCCCAAAGCTTATTTTTATTACCCTACCCAATGTATTTAATGCCATGCCTGCCGGTGAACTTTGGGGCTTACTCTTTTTCATCTTCATGGCTTGCGCTGCTTTAACCACCGTTATTGCGGTATTTGAAGCCATCATCGCTTATTTTATGGATGTGTACGGCTTCTCACGCATGAAAAGTAATATTGTCACCTTCGTGGCCATAAGCATTGGCGTGCTGCCTTGTATTTTAGGCTTTAACGCTTGGGCAAGCTTTGAGCCTCTAGGCCCAGGCACCAATGTGCTTGATTTGGAAGATTTTATCATTAGTCAAAATCTCCTTCCCTTGGGCTCTTTATTCGTACTACTCTTTTGTACCTCTCGCTACGGCTGGGGCTATGATAAATTTTTACAAGAAACCAATACCGGTAAAGGGGCAAGCTTCCCTAAATATATGCGCTTTTATTTAAGCTATATATTACCTGTCATTATCCTCATTGTTTTTGCGCAAGGCTACATAAAAATCTTTAAAAAAATGTTTTCATAAAAAGCAAAACGCCTCCATGCCATGCGGTATGGAGGCGTTTTTTATAATACGAAAGCTTACTTACAACTACTTCGCATCTGGGCTGGTAATACAAAACACAGATAACAATAAAACCCCACTGGCCGCAAGAATAACACCGTCCACATGCTCCCCGCCTAGCAAAGCACCAAGGGCAATGGCAATAACAGGGGTTACATATTCGTAAGAAATGGCCACTATGGCGCGAGAATTAAACAATAACCATAAATACGTGGTATAGCCAATAAGCGTGCTCATAAGCGTTACATAAGCAAAAGCCGCATAGGCTTGAAAGCTAAGACTAGCTAGGGATAGGCTTTCTCCCACAGCAAGCCCCAAAAGCAATGACTCCGCCCCGCCCACAAAAAGCAATAAACCCGATGAGCGCAGTACCGAATGCTTATGATCTGAATGGCACACTTGCGAAACATGCGAGCCATATACCCAAGAAAAAGTAGAAAAAAGAATAAGCAAAAGCCCCCATATGGAAGCATCGCTATGCATACCTTGATGTACATTAAGCCAGAGCAGCGAGGCAAAGCCAAGAATAAGACCAAAGACTTGCAACGTACGCGGTTTCTTCCCTCCCCACAGCAACCATTGCCCTAGCACCAGCCAAATGGGTGCAGCGCCGTATAAAATAGCCACCATGCCCGAAGGCACCGTTTCTTGCGCCACAGCCACAAAACCACTGCTAATGACCACCAAAAAAATACCGTTAATGAGGACATATTTCACATCATTCCACGTTATCTTGGTTTCTTCTCGGCGCATATAGGTGTACGCCAAGAGCAATGCCCCTGCCACCATGAACTTTAAGCCCGTAAGTATGAGCGGCGGAAAATAGTTTATGGCTATTTTCGTGGCATAATACCCTGATCCCCAGGAGATATATAAAAGTAAAAGGCAAATAATAATAAATACTCTTTTACGTGTAAGGTGTGGCATAGGGCCCTCTCAAATCATTTCTTTTGTAGCAAAGCTCGCCTAGAATTCTAAGAGTAAAAAAATGGCTGTTGCTACGTCAGCGCCGTTCTAATGCATGTTTTTGCGTCTGTCCATGTATTTTTAGGCATTTTTTGGGTATTTTTTACATGTATTTTACATCTGTTAAAGATTTTTTGCTCATGCACTTTACATGGATATAAATAAAAAATGCATGACACCCATGTTACAAAGAACAACATGCCTTTCTTTACGTTCCGCCATGAGCGCATGTATTAGATGACTACAAATTTCCCCTTCGCAGTGCACATGCTTGAAAACAGCACAGGTTGATGCTAGGTTCATACAGTATAACTCGTGCCTTATTGCACACAAACCCTAAGGGATTTTTTATGAACGCACGCCCATTTTTACGTACGCAAATCTTTTTTTACCTTTTGGCACTTGTAATAAGCATGCCCTCCATGGCAAAAGCACTCACACTTACCCCCATTCAAGGAAGCGCCGGCATCTTTAAAATTGCCGATACCACGCAAAGCTTTACGCGCCTCACCCCCATGGGCCATGGGCATTTTTTGTGGGCAAATGTTTCAGAAGAGGTGAGTAAAAAATTTTCCATACCGCAAGGACAATATTTCTTTGAAAAAGGAAAGCTCACCTCCATGGGCTATATACCCTCTTCTGGTGCAACGTTTGTGCAAAACATAAGCCTAACTGCCCAAGACACGGTGCTCAGCGTAACAAAATGGCAAAAAAATGTGGACAGCACCCTTTATTACAGCTTTCCAGATTTAACCCTTATTACACAAGAACAAGCACAGAAGCAGGTACAAGAGCAGGTGCAAAAAGAAAACACAAGCAAAGCACAACGCACGGCCATAGCACACAGCAGCAAGTCTTACCTTTGCATAGAAACAAAAACACATGCTATGAAACCGGGTCTTTACTTCTATGAGCAAGGCCAAGCACAGTACGAAGCTTTTCTACCAAGCGATACTCTGCAATGTGATTCTTTACGTGTAGATTTTTTTGAAAAAATCCTTGCCCTCACCCACCAACGTACTTTACAAGACGCTGTGCAATGGTATTCGTATCCGCAAATGACTTTACTGGGCGAGGCTCAAGCTCTTAGCCCCGTGGGCGCCATGCAGCACCTTGAGTTTCTAATGGCTGGCCCGCAAGCGGCACTCAGCACAGCCATTAACTTTAAAGATACGCTGGAGCGCCACTGCAGCTATGACCCCTGCGGCCCTATATCTGTATATTATACCCCTTTACGTGAAGGGGAAAAGCAAGATTCCACGCCTCTTTTTGCCGCCACAGAACTTTGTGACTATTACCTCATAGGACAAAAAGGCAACACGGTTTACGCAGAGGAGCGCTGCGTGCCCACTGTAGAATCTTGGAAGCAAACGCCCACATTTACGCTTCAAGGTAGGGAAGTTTTTAAAAAGCTTACCCAATAAGAATTTCGCAAACCGCCAAAGGCTTGCACAAAACCTACAAGCATCTATACTTTTCTATAAAATATAGATGCCTATGCTATTATATATAAAGGAATATACATGTCAGAAAGCCTTATTAAAGCCTTAGAAAAATGCATTGATACCCCGCGCCTGCCCGATGACCCCAAGGAAAAACTTTGCGTAGGTGTGGACCTTGGCACAGCCTTTGTGGTGGTGGTGGTTCTTGATGCACAAAAAAAACCCTTGGCCTGTGCTTTAGAATTTGCCCACGTGGTGCGTGACGGCCTTGTGGTGGATTATGCCGGTGCCGTAGACGTAACAAAACGCCTTGTGGCCAAGGTAGAAGAACAGTTAGGCTGTAAATTACAAAATGCCGCCATTGCCGTGCCCCCCGGCACCAATGCGCGCACCTGTACCACGCACCGTTATGTGGTGGAAGCCGCCGGCCTTGAAGTTACAGGCACGCTGGACGAACCCACCGCCGCCAATGCCGTGCTTAATATTCAAAACGGCGTCATTGTGGATATTGGCGGTGGTACCACTGGTCTTTCTGTTTTTGAAAAGGGTAAAGTCATTTACACCGCCGATGAACCCACGGGAGGCACCCACGTTTCCCTCGTTATTTCCGGCAATCGTAACATCCCCATAGCTGAGGCCGAACTTCTTAAGCGAGATAACAGCAAGCATAAGGAAATTCTGCCCATTGTACGCCCCGTCATTGAAAAAATGGCCCATATTGTGCACAATCATATTGCAAATTTTGACGTGGATGACATCTACCTTGTGGGCGGCACCTGCTGCCTTACCGGTATGGAAGATGTGGTGGCAAAAGAAACAGGCAAAAATGTTATTAAGCCTTACAACCCCATGCTCATCACCCCCCTTGGCATTGCACTTAACTGCTATGACAGCCCTTTAACCTTGGAAGCACAAGATCTTTTAAGATAAAGAGTTGTAGAAATATTTTACTCTTGGGGAAGGGAACTTTTTGGAAAAAGTTCCCTTCCCCAAACCCCATCCCTCAA
>CAYJNG010000054.1:0-15379 GCA_964371505.1 uncultured Desulfovibrionaceae bacterium | reverse complement strand
TAAGAACTCCCTGCATAAACACTATGCAGGGAGTTCTTTATATTTGGGTATAAAAAGAAATAAACAGGCAGTAACTAATAAAATATTACCAATTGCCCATTAAAATAAAGGGAGCCCAAAAATAAGGGTGTGTCCAATCCGCTTTTGCTTTTGGCGACCACGCAGTGGTGGGTACTTTTAAAACAGCCCCTCTTTGCTTACGCTCCATGTGCATATTTTTTGCGGTTATTTTTCCATATAAAACCATGCGTTGGGCTTGAGCCAGCGCTGCAGCATTGGAAGAGGCATCAAGGCCTAAGGCTGCATAAAACTCTTGCATTAAAGCAGCTGTGGATGCGTCTGCCACAGGCCATAAGCTAGCCAGTACAGCTTTGGCGCCGTGTTGCTGTGCTAAAGCGCCAAAGCTTTCTATTTCACGGCCGTCGCCTTTTTGTAAGCCAGAAGCAGTATCACAAGCTGAAAGGGTTAAAAGACGTACATTTTCAAAGGAAAGCGCATGGTTTTTTCCAAACATTTCACCCATGGTCAATTTATCCCCCGTACCTAGGAGTAAAAAGGAATCTTTTTGCTCTGTAGGGTCAAAGTGAAAGTGGCTAGCCACATGCACAAAAGGTACATCTATGCGTAAAGTGTTTTCAAAGGCGCTACGATTAAAATGAGAATCCATATACTTAGTGCCTTGTAAAATACCGACTTTGCCTTCTTTTACTATACCGTCTATTTCTGTTTTGACAGCAGGAAGAGCGCTAAATCCCTGCAATGATTTTGTTACTCCCATGGCAGCAATGAGGGGCTTTTTCTTTACATTTCGTTGTAAGTTATGCCGCGCGGCTTCATTAAATAAAGCTATATTGTACTTTTCTATGAGCCACTGCTTTCCATCGTGTAGTGCACTCATGGGAATATAGCGCAAAACGCCATCCAGAGAGAAAATAAGTGTTTTGGCTTGTAAAGCTTCAATATCTGCCATGATAGGGTGTAAGATGGCTTGGTAAAGCTCTTGTGCAGTGGGGCGTGGGTCAGAGTAGGGATTGCCTAACTGTTCACGGAGCTGAATGGTAAGCTCATGAAGCTTTTCTTTTGAAATTTTAATGTTTTTAGTTAAAAATGTATTCGCTGCAGTAAGGTACACGTGTAGGTAGGCTTTATTGGTAACTGTATGTATGAAAATGGCGTTTTTATCTACTTCTTTTAATATATCCTGCATTTCCTGTAAGTTTTTGGCGCCTGTGATAAGGTAGTCATACTGGCTTTGTTTATTAACCTGCATGGGAGCTTGCACAAATAAAAGGTCTTTGAGAGAACTTGCCAGAAGTTGTAATTCGTTGTGAAGAGTTTCTCGCTGTTCATGCTCTTGCTCTGTTAACGTGTCTATGCGTAATTCTAGAGGAAAAAGCTCTTTGCCAATGGTCTTGGCTTTGGCAGAAATGTCTTCCAGCTTTGCGAAAAGATTATATTCTTGCGGCGTGAAAAAGTCTTTAATATTAATATCCTGAGATGCACTACTAAAAGCCGTGTCGTCTAATTCTGCAGCTTTAAGCATACTTAAGGCAAAAAAAGATTCTTTATGGCGCCCAAGGGCAGTAAGAAGAGCAGTAACACTATTATACATAACTTTTGCCTTGTTAAGGAGGATTTGTTGTGTGTCGCGCATGCCCCCCATATTTTGGGCACGAATTTTATGCTTACTGACAAGGATAAGTTTTCCTAAAAAAGTCATAAGGTTAAAGTTTTTTCTGTCTCCATCTTTGAACAGTTTATAGAGAAAAAGCTCTCCGTCGGGACTATGTAACTCTTGGCGTGTTAAGTTCTGTACAAAATATAAAGTGAATATATCTACATCTTTAGAAGATATCTCTTGCAAAGGCATAAAGACTGCTTGCTTAGCTTTTTTAGAAAGGGTTTTTGTATGGAGGGGGCCAAAATTTTTTTCTGCCGTGGCAACTTCTTGGGCATACAGGGCCTGTGCTTCTTCGTCTTTTCCTGCTTTCATTAAGGCAAAGGCTTTTTCGTGCGTGGCCTGCTTTTCAACTAGACTAGGATCTGCAAGCTTGTGGGCCATTTCTTGTGCTTTTTGGGTATTGCCTTGTTTTTTATATATGGTGGCAAGTAATGTATAGGCTTTAGTACTGGTTTTGCTTTGCGTACCAGACAGTTTTTCGAATAAAGGGAGGTTCTTTTCTAATATGAGCAGTGCGTTGTTATAATCCGGAATAAGGGCATACACCCCGCCTAAGTAGAGAGCTACAACTAAGGTTAAAGGATTGTCTGCCCCTAAGGATTTGCTTAAGGCTTCATAGAGAGATTTCATTTGTGAAAGGCTTTTGGCCTTACTACCTGCTTGCAACAATACGCCTTGAAATACGCCAATGCTACTTACCGCCTTTATGTTCTCGTACCCAAATTCTTGTATATAGAGGGGGAGTGTGTGGCTTAAAACTTCTTGTGCTTTTTCTAAATTGTTGGTTTCATAGTGTATTTTTCCTAAGTATAACCCTATAGAAAGGACTCTTACATCCTTTTCGTGATAGAGTTTTTTTAGCTCCGTGTAGAGTTTTTGGCATAGGGGCAGTGCTTCGCTATATGCCTTTTTTTGAAGTAATGTATCAAGGTTGTTGGCTGTTTTTTCTAAAGATGTTGGAAGTTTGCTGTCAAAATCAGTATGCTTGTGCTTTTTACGCAAAGCATCCATTTGCTCTTGGGTGGCGCGTACACGGGCATGCTGCGGCCCGTATTTTTGCTTTTGTATGGGAAGGAAGGTCTTTAGTACATTATACGCTTGAATGCTATCACCATCTTGCAAGGCTGCTGCGGTGTAACTCTTTAGTACAGCAGGAAAAATAGGATTTTTATTGCCAATGACCTTTGCTGTACTAATTAGGAATAAGGTCAGTTTTTTGGCAACACTGTATTGTTTTTTTTGAATGAGCAATGTAGCCAAGGTGTTCATGGTCTGTAATGTATTTAGATGCTGATTGCCTAAGCTGTTTTTTTGTTGGGGTAAAATGTCTTTGATAAGAGCTTGCGCTTGGTCCCAATGTTTTTGTGCCATAAGCACTTCAGCTTTAATGTGCTGTGTACGCAAAAGTTCAGGATGGTTGGGAGCAAAAATATTTTCTTGCAAGGCAAGAACTTCCTGAACACGTTCATGGGCTTGGTCAGTTTGCTGTAAAGCAAGATGGCTTTGAGCCATGTAGAGCTTAAGTTCAAGCACGAGAGGGTGGCTTTGGGGAAAAGTAACACTTGCTTTGCTCAAGGCCTCTTCTAAAAGAACGAGGGCTTTTTCATGTTCGCCAAAATCAAGAAGCCTTTGGGCCATATAAAGCTGTATTTGTAAGGTGTATAGATGGCGCTGGCCCAGCACATTGGTACTGGCCAAGAGAGTTGTATCTGCATCTTTAAGGGTTTCTCCAAGGCTGGTTATCATTTTATAGAGTTGCGCAACAAATGCAATACTGTTTTGTTGCTTTTCTTCTTTGGTAGAAAAGCTGATATTTGTAGTTTTTTTCAGTTCACTGAGGGCATCAGTATAGCGGCCTAGCAGCCAAAGGTTTTCTGCCAATTCCCTGCGTGTGAGTAAAGTTTCTTTATGTTGCGCGCCCAGCGTCTTTTCCATTTCCTTTATGAGAGATTCAAGAAGGGCTAAGCTTTCTTTATAGGCTCCAGTCCCTCGCAGGCAAAGAATCTTTTTTTGCTTGAGTATAAAAAAATCTGGAGTGTTTTCTTTTTTTTCTATTTGATATAATTCAAGAAGTTTATCATATGCTTGCTCAGCTTTGCTATAGTATTGCGCATCAAAAGCATCTTGTGCTTCTTTAAGGAGGGCCGTGGCTGTTGTGCCAGATGGGCTTTGTGATAATTGCGCAAGAGATAGATTTTCCTGTGGGCTGGCTTTTGCGGTACTTATGGCAAAGGGAGAGAACGTTTGCAAAAGAATGCCAAGGCAAAGTATATAAAAAATGCGCAATAGCATCAAAGAATAGTTAAAAGACATGTTCTTTTCTCCTTTATTACCGAAAGTATGCAGCATACGTAAATGGAGAAGAAAATGTTGCCAAGGTTGTGAAAAACTGTCAAGGAGGTTGCATATGCGTAATCCTTTTTACCTTTGTAACGATACCACTTTTTAGGGTGCATTGACTTTGAAACCTAGGTAAATCATACTAGAGATGGATTGAGCTAGTATATAAGATTTTTTAATACATAAAAAAATATCTAAAAACACTTGCTGGAAAGTGCTGTTTTTCCATAACTAGCGCACAGGGAAATGCATCATTTTCACAAAAGGAAAAAATATGTTTTTAACAAAGTGTAGCAGAAAAAGTTATAAGTGTATGGCAATGACTCTATTTTTTTGTGTATGCTGCTTGTCTACATTTTTTGTAGCTAAGGTTTTTGCTTTTACCGAGGTTGAGTCTGCCACGACTTTTCGGGGTGAAAAGAAATCTTTGGCTTTGCCTAAAGTTTCTGTGTATATTCAAGAAGATGGGGAGGTGAATTCTGAAGCTGCCATGCAAGAATTGACGCCTTTGTTGCGTGATGTTGCCACAGTAGTGCCTGATAAGCAGCAAGCTTCCCTCTATATGACTATAAGCCTCGCGGAGGGAGGAGCGCAAGTTTCTCTTGTGGAAGCCGTTAGACCTACCAGCCCTACAAGCTTTATGTTGCCCAAAGATGGCACAGCGTTACAGAAAACACTTTTAGGCTATGCACACAGTTTAGGCTTGCGCGCTTTGCAAGGTTCAATGGCTTTTCCTGATGTATTGTGGAATGTGCACATGTGGACTGCGGCAGAGGCTGGCGAAAGCGGAACGAAAAATATTCACGGGGAATTTTGGAAACCTTCAAGCCAAATTTCTGGTACAAAGAATGCTGCCCCTTACTCCTATGATGGAAGAACATTGGTTTCTTTTTCCTTTATGAATTCGTCAAAGGAAAGTTTTTATGTCTATTTGTTTAACACCACAGATTCTGGACAAATCATTCCTATTCTTGCGCCTAAAGAGTTGAGGAGTGAGCAAAATACCTTGCTTCCTCATAAGGAACATGCGCTTGAGGGTATATTTTTAGAGCTTTCTTCCCTTGAAGAAAATGTGATACTTATTATTGCTCGTGAACCTTTAGATGTAAGTCATTGGCAACAGGAAGGTCTTAGCACGGCCACGCAAAGCTTTTTGCTGCCTCATGCTGCTTTAGCGCTGGAAAATTGGTCTAGTAGGGTGCTTACCTTCATAAAAAAATAATTCTTTGAGATGGCAATGTCGCGACAAAAAGATACATTTGATATATTTATAAGCTATTCGCGAGCTGATAATGCTCATGCAGAAATACAGCATTTTGTAACAGAACTTGAGAAGGTTTATGCAGAAAGTTTTTCTAGCAATATAACTATTTTTTTTGACACAAGAGATATTGAACACGGGGAGGACTGGGAAAAACGCCTGCACACCAGTCTTAAAAATTCTCACCTTATGGTGGCCTTTGTTTCAGAAAACTATATGAAGTCTGAGTGGTGCCGTAAGGAATGGCGTATTTGGTGTGAAATTGAGCGTAGCCGTGGGTGTTTGAGTAGTATGCTCTTTCCTGTGCAGTGCATGCATATACCCGATGTGTTCCAAAGAATTGAAAAATTTACCTTCCAACGTAATATTTTTACAAAGGAAAATATATTTCAGCAAAGTTTTGTGGAAACGGATGATGGTGCTGATGAAGATGCCTGTATGGCAGATATGTTTTCGCGCCAACTTATGGATATAACAGCGTGGAAGCAGTTAGATGCATCACAACGGCGCGAGCGAGTAAAAGGTTTTGTAGCAACCTTACATAAAAAAATTCAACAAGCTCAAAATACCTCACCTACAGATGGGCAATTCGTAAGCCCCAATGGTAATTTTAGAGGGCGCATTTATGAATTAAAATCTCTTCGCGCGTGTTTTGCCAAATCTCAAAGTGGATGCGTTCCTGTAATTCATGGCGTGGGCGGGGAGGGCAAAACAGCTTTAGCCATTGCCTATGGGCATGCCTTTGCTTATGACTATCCTGGGGGAAGGTTTCTTATACATTGTGAAGGTATGGCGAGTTTAAAAGAGTGTTTTTATAAACTTGCCATGGAGCTAAGCTTACAGCTTAGTACCACTTCCAATGATAGTATGCGCCTTCAAGAAATTTGGCAATGGTTGCAGCATAGGCCTCATGGGCGCTGCTTAGTGATTTTTGATTATGTTGATAACATGGATGTGCTAGCAGAAAAAGACTTAGCCTCCATCATACGCGCAGATGATAATGTTCACATTCTCACCACCACACGGTGTGCTTGTCACTCCTTGGGCACCACCGCCATACCTTTTCGCCTTGGAAGTATGCAAGCTATTGATGCCTTTGACGCACTTGCGTGTTTACGGCCATTTAAAACAGCAGAAAAAAATACTGTTATAAGTATTATTCGCAATCTTGGAGCTCACGCCTTAAGCATACAATTAGCAGGGGCTTTTTTACGCGAAAATGAAGATATTTCTTATGAAGATTTTGCCAGCGAGCTCACAAGCGAGGGGGTTCTCAGTGTGCTTGAGTATACGACGGAAGTGGCAAAAAATATTAATTATTCAGTGTTTCAGAGCATTGAAAAACTGATCTTACCCTCCTTAGAAAAATTCACACCTGAAGAAAAAACAGCAGCGCAGCTTATAGCACTTTTAGCTCCAGAAAGTGTCATCGCCCCGTGGATTCAAGAGGCATTGGAAATACTTTATCCCAAAACCATGAGGCAAAAGGGCTTAAAAAAACCTTGGTCTGCCCTTGTGCGTAAATTTAATGGATTATGCCTTTGGCATGAGCAAGAATGTAAGGGCGTGTACCACATGCACAGATTAGTGCGCGAGGTTATTCATAAGCAGCTGCTACCAAAAAATGAGCAGAGAGCTTTTTATGAACTTTTGCACAATATTGCTGTGGAAAAAGCAGAAGATTATAAAGACGGTGTACCTTCTTGGTCGTTAGCTTTTTTTCTAGAGCTTTTGCCTACCTTATCCTTATGGGCGCAAACACCAGAGAATATGGCGTACTTTTTGTGCTTACCGGAAGTCTTGATTAGTAAAATATTACGCGGCACGGGGCACGAAGGAAAGTGTGTTGAGCTTATAACAGCTTTATTACATGTTATTCTGCCACTTGCTACAGATTCAAATACAAGAGTTTTTGCCGCATCCGTACTCGCAAGTAGGGGGCAGTGTTTACTGACACAAGGTTTTGAGAGCAAGGCTTTGGAAGATTATGAACGCGCTTTGGAGCTTTTAGAGCATATAAAGTTAGAAGAGTCTTCTTTGCTGTTACAAAAAGTTGCGGAAATATTTGACTATGCAGGCGAAGCTGAAAGAATGCAGGGAAATGTGGAACGTGCTTTACAACTGCATGCTAAGGCTCTTGAAATTTTTGATTCGCTTTTGCAGCGAGAAAATGAAGACATATTGGCATGGGAAGTAGAGAAGTGTTATACCTTGGACCATATGGCGCGCACGTATAAAGTTTGTAATGATGCTCTTTTCTTTCAAAAAGCTCTTGAGTTTTCAACACAGTCTTTAGCGCAGCGTGAGCGTATTTGTAAGGCAGCCCCTCATAACTTGCGTTTTCTTAGAGATTTAGCCAACTCTTACGAAGCTGTAGGGGGGCTTTATTTTATGCAAAAAAATGAAGATTCTAAAGAATTTTATGAGAAAGCTTTGGAAATTCGCCAAGAACTTCATGAAAAAGATAAAAATAATATCATATATAATCGCGATTTAAGTATAGCATATAATCATAAAGGAGACTCTCTACAGCTACAAAAGAAAGGCGAAGAAGCCATTGCTTTGTTTACAAAAGCTTTATTATTACGCAAAGCCATGTTTCATAAAGATACAGATAATTATTATGTGGCGTATGATTATTCCTTTTCTCTTGTTAAAGTGGGAGATGCATTTATGGCTAAAGCATCTGACACAGGGGCAATGCCGACAGTTATGGAAGCCATGACGTATTATGAAGATGCTAAAAAAATACGTAAAACTCTTTTGGCTAAATTTCCCGGAAAATGGGAGTGGAGCCGAGGGCTTGCAGGGGTATATTATAAATGTGCTTCCGCCTTCATTGTAATGAATAATACCTTGCAAGCAAAAGAGAACTTGCTGCATGCGCAAGATATTATTAAAAATATTATTCTTGCAACCGCAGAGCATAATCCTCATAGGCCTGAGCTTGAAAGCAATTTTGCAGCTATACAGCAAAAGCTTGCTTCGCTACACGGTGTACATTAGTCAGCCTACAATTTTAGCACATCTGAAAGGGTATATGAAATAAGCATAACGAAATGTTAGTAGATTTCATACGCTTAATCCATTTATTCGCATATAAAGAACGTTTTATCTTAAGCATGCACGCAAGGTTAAGATGTTCAGCCAGATTTTTATAAAAACTCTCGCTAGTTATCTCTTTGTTTCTCATCTATGCTGCACACCTCCTTGTACAGCGCCCACGGATATGCAGGTTTTCTCCAAATTGCGTGTGCAATTTTCGGAAGAAATATCTCTTGTGAGTATGTATATATTCTCAAGTCACATGGAGGAGAATATAGTATGACAAAATCTATTACAATTTTTGAAGTAACACCTAAAAAAGATGGCGTAGAGGGCATGTTTCAAAACGTAGAAAAGGCATTGCCCCATGTGGTGAATGCACCGGGTTTTATATCTGTAGAGCCGTTCACTAGCCTTGCCAATGAAGGAAAATACTGTTTTATTTGTGTTTTTGAAAGCGATGAAGCCGCAGCGCAGTGGCGTAATATGGCAGAGCATCGTGCCGTGCAAAAAGATGGGCATGATAATTTGTTTGAAGAGTATAAGATAACGGTAACATCTGTAGTGCGTGAATACACAAACCAAGACAGATCACATGCGCCGGTGGACTCCAACGAGTACTTAATGAAGTGATAAAAGCTCTGAAGCTTATTTATCTGAAAAATAACTAGGCTTCAGAGGTAAAACATGTGTTTTGTAAAATTCCCCCATGAAACGCTTGCTTATTTAAAAAATAATACCTTAGATAATGATACGCATAACAAAACGCTGAAAAAGATATGTGAATCCTTACGGGGAAATAAAGAAGCAAAAGTATTGATTAAATCCATGAGAAGGAAGTAGGCGAGCATGTCTTCATACATGTTCGATGAACAAACTTTCCGCAATTATTTACATTATAAAGAATAGGTAAAATTTTTATTTATGAAGTGTGCTTCTCTGTGTATGACCTTTGATGAAATGTATGAAGCCGTACTGGAAAATAACGAAAGCTATGATAGCGTCTTTTTTTACGCGGTTAAGTCAACGGGCATTTACTGCAGGCCTTCGTGTAAATCAAAAGCGCCCAAGAAAGAAAATGTAGAATTTTTCTTACATGCCCATGAAGCGCGGGAAGCAGGGTACAGGTCGTGCAAAAGGTGCCGTAGTGATTTACTTGACTACAAACCCATGCAGGCCATGGCAAAAAAGCTTAAAAAGCTCATGGATGTCAGCTTTGCGGGAACTGCAAGTTTACATGCAGAAATGGATAGCATGGGGTTATCGCGCAAGCGCATGGTGGAGATTTTCAAAGAAGAATACGGCATAACACCCAGCCAATATATGAATGATTTACGCTATGAAGAGGCACAAAAACTCCTTTTGCAAAGTAATAGCGAAATTATCGACATTGCTTATTCAATAGGATTTGGAAGTTTATCCACGTTTTATAAGTTTTTTAAAGAAAGAGCTGGAATTTCGCCAGCGGCGTATCGAAATAAAAAGAAATTTGTGTTATAATATGTCTTCAGCATATATAATAATTAACAATAAAAGGAGAAAAACATGGACCAAAATGCAGCTACCCCGCAAGAGGTTATTGACAAAGTACATAAAGCAGCAGAATTTTTAAAAGAGAAAGGTGAAGAGGCTCTTGCTGTATTGCGTGACCCTACTTCTGAATATACTTGGAAAGATACCTATATTTTTATTATGGATATAGAGCAAAGCGTTGTTCTTTCTAACCCCGTATTTAAAGAGCGAGAAGGGGGGAACGTACGTGAGCATCTTGACTATGCAGGGGAAAAATATGGTGTAAATCTTTGCAATCTTGCCAATAAAGGCGGTGGCTGGCTTGAATTTACATGGGCAAAGCCAGGCGATACAACCCCCTATCGTAAAGTCTCTTATATTTATCCTGTGCCTGGGTATCGCTATACCGTGTGCGCCGGAATTTATAATGATACTATGACTGTAGAAGAGCTGAATAACCTACTTTAAGGATAAATTATGCACGGCTTTGCCATATATGAAAATCAATTTGGTTTTTTTAAGATTGCCTATGAGGGCGAGTATATCGTTTTTTTTAAGAAAATTCATGATGCAACTATTAAGGATTTTGGCACAAAAACACCTTTAACAGATCGTGTTTATGAGCAACTTTGCGAATATATTGCAGGAAAAAGAAAGAACTTTGATGTGCTTTATAAACTGAATGGTACAGATTTTCAAAAAAAAGTATGGCAAGCGCTGTGCTCTATCCCTTACGGGCAAACGTGCACGTATAAGGATATTGCTCTTGCCGTTGGCAATGGCAAAGCCAGCCGCGCCGTAGGCCTAGCCAATAATAAAAACCCTATTACCGTCATTGTGCCTTGCCATAGGGTAATAGGAAGTTCTGGAAAATTGGTGGGCTATGCTGGCGGCCTTGAGATGAAACAATTTTTACTTGATATGGAGCGCAAAAACAGATGAGTAAATATATTGTGTTATTTGAGGTAATTCCTTCGCAAGAAGGCAAGGCTAAATATTTGGAACTTGCGGCCATGTTAAAACCCATGCTGGAAGGTTTTGAAGGCTTTGTAAGCATGGAGCGCTTCCAAAGTTTACAGGATGAAAACAAGGTGCTTTCCATGAATGTGTGGGAAAGTGAAGAGGCCATGAGCCGCTGGCGTAATACGGCAGAGCATAGAATGAGCCAATTACAAGGCAAGACAGCACTTTTTGAAAGTTATAAAATTACCGTGGTGTCGGTTGTGCGGGAGTATACCCATACGGATAGGGAGCATGCGCCTGCAGATTCTAAGGAGTACTTCAAATAAGAATAGCAGGTAGATATTTCTCTGTTTTTGTCGGAAATAGAGCGATATTCTATGGTATTACTAGAAAAATACGGCTAGTACTTGAAGTCTGCGAGGTGACTTTATGTATTTTGAATATGGTGAAAAAGAAATAAGCTATCTGAAAAAGAAAGACAAAAAACTTGGGGAAGCCATAGATACAATTGGTATGGTGGAACGAACTATAGATAGCGATATATTTTCTGCCGTTGTTAGAGCCATATTGGGGCAGCAGATATCACGCCAAGCCAGAGAAACGGTGTTTAAGCGGGTGAAAGATGCACTAGGAGGCATTACAGCCGCTCGCATGCATAGTTTAACCGTGGAAGAAATTCAGGCTTTTGGCACGACATTTAAAAAAGCTGAATACATAAAAGATTTTTCTGAAAAGGTGTACGCAGGGGAGCTTAACCTTGATGCGCTATGCAAGCTTTCTGATAAGGAAGTCATAGACACGTTATGTAAATTGAAAGGTATTGGTGTCTGGACGGCAGAAATGCTGCTTGCCAGTGCCTTGCAGCGTGATGACGTGTTCAGCTTTGGTGATATCGCCATACATCGTGGGCTACGTATGCTTTACCGCCACGAAGAAATCACAAAAGAAAGGTTTGAGCGTTTTCGTAAAAGGTATTCCCCTTACGGTACTGTGGCTAGCGTGTACCTGTGGGCCATTGCAGGGGGGGCAATACCAGAACTGAGTGACCCCAAAAATAAAAAGCGGAAAATCCGTCAAGAGCGTGTAAATATTGATTATTTTTAGTAAGTGTTTATTTTAATTAGGTGTTATTTGTTGGCAATGACAGCAACCATATTGACAGTTTCCTCCACGCTGTAGGCACCGTTGCCATACAAAGCAATTTCTTCGCTAGTAAAGTAAGAATGTAGGTCAAAATCAGTTTTTATTTCAAAGCCGCATTTTTCATAAGTGCGTATGGCTTGCGGGTTGTTTATCCATGGGCGCATTATAAAGGTTGTAATGCCATATGTGGTGTGGATGTACTCTTTCATCATGGTAAGTACTCGTGTGCCAAGCCCTTTGCCTGTGTGCTTGCTTGAAACAAACCAAATATGAAATTCCACATTTTCTATGGGCGCAGCGTGGCGCGTATGGTAAAAAATACCTATAATTTCGTTGTTATATTCAATGAGTAAGTACTTATGTATACTAGGTGTTTCGTTAAAAAACTCCTCCTTCTCATCGCGAATATCTTCCCAGCGGAAATCATCAGGATTATCAAACATACAAAGTATGATTTTACTATCTTTGATACTTAAATCATACATTAAACGTCTGTCTGTTTCTTGAGCAAACAGCATGTTTATTTCGCCGTGGGCAATGCATACTTTTCTTTTCACTACGGAATACCTTATTGTACTATTGGAAACGTGAAGGGCAAAATATATTTTGGGCAATGTATTGGCAAGCGATTTTTACTAGTTCACTCAAAAAGGCAGTGGGGGGATAAATGATTTTTTACAGGCATCATTAATATCTCTCTCCTTGCACATCTATGCGCTAAGTTTTACTGTTTGCCATGTAAGAAAAGCGGCAAGGCTCCACATGATAAGGCATATGATTCCGTCTAGAATTTTCCAAGCAAAAGGTTTTGTAAAGTATGGAGCAATAAATTTTCCGCAAAAAGTAAGACATGAAAACCAAACAATGGAGCCACATATAGCCCCAGCACCAAAGTAGTAGCGGCCCATACCTTCATAATTGGTGCTGATGGAGCCAAGTAACACCACGGTATCAAGGTAAACATGGGGGTTTAGAATGGAAACGGCAAGCGTTGTGAGAATAATCGATTTTAGGGGGCGTTTGACATTTTCTATCTCTACATCAAAAGTAGGTTGCTTAAGTGCAGAACGAAGGGCTCCAAAGCCAAAATAAACAAGGAAAAGAATCCCTCCCCAAGTGACAAATTTTTGGATTTGTGGATGGGCTACAACAAATCCTCCAAAACCTAGAACACCAAGGGATATGAGAATAGCATCCCATAAAATACAAATAACGCACACGGGAATATGGTGATGCTGTCGAATACTTTGCGAAAGCAAGAAGGCATTTTGCGCACCAATGGCCATGATAAGGCTAAGCCCCATACCAAAGCCATGTATGAAGTGTGTAATGGACACGTTGTTCTATTCCTTGTTTTTTATAGCATCTGATTATGGCCGGACGTGTAAAACGCGTTTTCACCCTTTGCTTTAAAGGGCACGCTCACTCCAAATACCCCTTTGGGGCTACTTTCGTTTTAAAGCCAGCCTAGCTTTTAGGGTATTTTATGTGGAATGTCTATTCTGGTAAGGGCGTTGCGTAAGTACTGTTTGCCATAGTATTTACTCGTTTTCATGGCAATGATATTTTTAGGAATTACCTTTATTACAGAGGATATAAAATGACTTTAATGAGTAAATTACAACCTATTATTATTTTATTTTCTGCTGTAATAGGGCTAGCTCTAGGTGTGTTCACACCATTGAGGGATGTCCCCATTTTTTTTGTAGAAATATTTTTAATGCTGCTGCTTTTTATGGTATTTTTGTCGATAGATATGAAAAGATTAAAAGTGAATATGTTACATAGTAAATATATGGGAACAAGTGTTTTTATAAATTTTATTATTACACCTATCATCGCATACTTGCTTGGGGCCGTATTTTTTGAAAATTCCTTTGAAATTCGTATGGGCCTTCTAATGCTACTGGTAACACCATGCACAGATTGGTATCTTGTTTTTACAAAATTAAGTGGAGGCAATGTAGAAATTAATATGTCACTCTTACCTATAAATTTGATTTTGCAAGTTACTTTGCTGCCCATATATTTATTAATTTTTTTTGGCAGTGTTGTGATCATAGAGTTTGAATCAGTTATTCAGAATATAGCTTTCGTTTTACTTACTCCATGTATGGGTGCTATATTTTTCAACGCATTTCTAAAAAGTAAATCAAAAATAAAAGAGCTATTAGTAGATAAAAGTGATAATTTACAGCTCATATTCCTTTGCCTTGCTGTTATACTAATGTTTGCCTCTGAGGGCGAAAATCTCTTAAAAAACTATCTATTACTTTTAAAATTATTTATCCCATTAATCTGCTTTTTTACTATTACATTTTTTATAGTTAAATTGGCAGGTAATATTTTACATTTTAATCGACAAGACCTTATTTCTTTACACTTTACAACACTAGCCAGAAACTCACCACTGGCTCTCGCTATTGCTATTTCTGCATTTCCAGCAGAGCCGCTTATTTCTCTTTCTCTTATTGTGGGGCCTTTATTGGAATTACCTATTCTTTCTATTATTGCCAGTATATTAAAGAAAAATACTGCCTTATCCCAATAGACTAGCAAAAAATACTGACCTGCACAGGGTACTGCTCTTTATGTATAGACGCAAACACTGAACAAAAAACATATACGTATATTCGATTTTCCTCCTATAAAAGCAATGCATACACGCAAGCAGATGCTGAACTCTTAAAGGAGTTACGCCAGTACTTCAAGAAAGCATCTGTGCCTATTATACTACATATCCAGAGGTAACTCTTAACGTATCCTTACAAGGGGCTTTGCCAAGTAACCATTTAGACCAATTAAAAATGTGCCCTGAAATGCAGAGCGTGGTAAAGTAGATACAAATAATTTCCAGTTATGACAGTACCGTACTGTTGCAAGGGCCTACAGGTAGTGGCAAAGAGCTTGTGGCAGAAAGCATACACGCGCTCTCCACACGCAAAGACAAACCTTTTATCGCTGTAAACTGTGGCGCCATAGCTGAATCCCTCATGGAAAGTGAACTCTTTGGCAGCGAAAAAGGGGCATATACATCTTCCATACAAATGCACAAAGGCTATTTTGAGCAAGCCCATAAAGGAACTCTTTATTTAGATGAAATTGGCGAGCTTACAAAAAACGCTCAGAAGCGTCTTTTGCGTGTGTTAGAAAATCACTCCATCCAAAGAGTGGGCGGAGAAAAAACACTTAAATTGGATATTCGCATCATTGCCGCTACCCATCGAGATTTATATCAAATGGTGTTAGATGGCACATTTCGAGAAGATTTATATTACAGACTCCATGTCTATCCCATCATCATAAAAGGCTTATCCGCTAGAAAGAAGGACATCCCCATTCTTATTGAAAATTTCCGAAAGGTATACCTTGTGAATCTTCCAGAAAATGCTAAATCGGGGTAATCCTCCCAGCAGTTGGGATGAACTGCTTGC
>CAYJNG010000053.1:0-15435 GCA_964371505.1 uncultured Desulfovibrionaceae bacterium | reverse complement strand
TAACGATGCAATGCATCTCTTGATCATATACGAGGTATACCATGAAAGATGATAAAGGTTTGTACTACTACCCCCAACCCGGCAATAGCAAAGTGCGTGTCTACGTTCGCCGCGGTGAGGATGCCGGCATTGAATTTCGCCTTTGGGAATCTGAACACGCCGAAGTGTGGGAAAAACATAACTGGCTACCCCACACTGTTATACAAGAGGCAGCCGCCATGTACAAAAAACTAGGACGCGGCGCAGAAGGTTCCGACCCCTTAGTTTTATATGATGCCTCTGTGGCAGAAGCTTTACTACAAGAGGCTGGCTTATGATGGAAACTTGCGCGCCCACACCGTCCTTTCGCCAAGAAAGCATTCTTGCCCGCGACCTTTTACGCGACTTTTGTGCCGTACACAGCATTCTGATAGAGCAATCTGCACGCTTTGCGCATTCGCAAACGATTTCCTATGCCGTGTTGCGCGAACTCTTAGGGGAAGCGTCACATAAAGGCGTTTTTTGGCGCTTAAAGGACACCGCGCACCATCTTTTTAGAAAAAATCTTAGTGGCAAGCGTGGCTTTGAAGGCTATGGCATGAGCGAAGATATACATTGCCCTAGTGCGCATAAAAGCTCAGAAGCCGTCTTGGAAAGCATGCTAGACTGGTGTATTGGCTACGCTTTTCACGAATGCGTCAAATTAAAAGAAGATGCTTTTCAGCGCCAGCATTATACCAATAGACTAAGCCAACTGCAAAGCAGGGCCCACGAACACACAGACACCATTGCCAAGCTTATCCCCTTTACAGAGCAAACCACACAAAGCATTGACCGCGAAATACAACGCGTCTTGGGCGTACTGAACCATACACGCCATTTACTGTTGCAATTTTACGTTACGCAAGGCAATAACGGCCCCGTGGCGCGCTTTCTCGCCACAGAAGACACTCTTGCAAAGCAATGCTTTGGAGAACAGTGGGCAGATTTGATGCACGCTCTTTACGGCCAACACACAGAACAAGTATACCTGCTTGCCATCACCGCCTGCTTAGATGGCGGACACCCAGACCAAGCCCAAGCTCTCGTGGAAAAAGCCCGTGCTCAAGGCGTAAGCGAACAATCTTTACATGATATTGTACACAGGCTCGCCTCTGCCCCGCAGCAAGTATCACGAGGCATTGCCCAAGCCTAGGAGAAAGCACATGCCTAGCCCACGCTACCATTTTTGGCTAAACAAAAGCTCCAAGCTTTGCGCTCTAGCTTTGTGTGTTATGCTTATTTCTTGCTCTAGTGCCCCTAAAAGCACGGTGCGTGGCACCAAGCCTTATACGGTGCGCGGCGAAAGATATTACCCCTTACAAACAGGCGCGGGCTATGATGAAGAGGGCGTAGCCTCATGGTACGGGCCAGGTTTTCACGGCAAGAAAACAGCCAATGGGGAAAGATATAATCAAAACGCCCTCACGGCAGCCCACAAAACCCTACCTCTTGGCACCGTGGTGCGCGTTACCAATTTATCCAATGATGAAAGCGTAACCTTACGCATCAATGATCGCGGCCCCTTTAAATATGACAGGATTATTGACGTATCACGCCGTGCCGCACGTATTTTAGATATGCACGATGCAGGAACAGCCACAGTGCGTGTGGAAGCCCTATCAGAAAATGGAAAAAAGTTTCCATCAACAAAGAAAAAAGCGCAAGAACATAGGCGGGAAGATGCCTACACGCCTGACTCTACTCCCCTTCCTGAAGAACAAGACACAGGGCACCCTAAAAAAAAGACCCTGTTTTAAAACCATGAGGTGTAAGCCTCCTGCTCCATGAGTATGAACACATATAGATAAAAATGTGTTCATGCACTCCAGTAAAACAGCACAATGATTTCAGATAAAGATTTGCAAGGCACGTTTAGCATAGCCAATACGAGCATGTATGCAGCTTACCGCCTAGCAAAAGTTTTTCTGCACAAAAAAGCCCCATGCATGCAAAGCATACCATGGGGCTTTTATCAACTTGTATAGACCTAAAGCACTACGATAATGTAGATATCGGCGGGGCGTTTAAGTATTTGTAGAAGGTGCGCTTCAGTTCATTGATATCAATGGGTTTTGAAATATGCGCGTCAAGCCCTGCATTGATGCACTTTTCCTTATCTTCTTCCATGGCATTGGCTGTCATGGCAATGATGGGCACACTATGCGCATCATGCTTACCACTGGCGCGTATTTGCCGCGTAGCCGAGAGGCCGTCCATAACGGGCATACGCATATCCATTAAAATAAGGTCGTAGTCTTTTTCCATAAACTGCGCTACAGCTTCTTGACCATTATTTGCCACATCCACGTTTATACCCATGTCGAGCAACACCGCCAAGGCAATTTCTTGATTTATAAGGTCGTCTTCCACCAAGAGGAATTGGCGCCCATCATAGCGCGAATGCTCCCACTCATTACTATTGTCCTGCTTTTGTGTGAGCACGCCAGCTCTATTTTCATCAAATTGCACAGAAAAAGCAAAAGTACTCCCCTTACCCGGCTCACTGGTTACTCGAATTGAACCATTCATAAGCTCTACAAAAGCCTTACAAATAGATAAGCCAAGCCCTGTGCCGCCAAACTTGCGCGATGTGGAAGTATCAGCCTGCGAAAAAGGTTTAAACAATTCTTCTTGCTGAGCTTTGGTCATGCCAATGCCTGTATCGCTCACCTTGCAGTGTACGCGAACTTTTCCATTGTGCGTTGTTTCCTCTGCCCAAGCAGAAAGGGTCACTACGCCGTCTTTGGTAAACTTTGTGGCATTACCAATAAGGTTTAAAAGTACTTGAGAAAAGCGCAAACTGTCGCCCACAACCATCTGAGGAACGCTCGGAGCTATATCTAGTTTAATGGTAGAGTTATTTTCCTGCGCCCTAGGCTCCGTCAATTCATACACCTTATCTATGGCTTCATAAACATCGAAGGGGTGTTTTTCAACAGTAATGGCGCCCGCTTCAATACGTGAGAAGTCCAAAATATCATTAATAATGCCAAGCAAAAGCGAAGCAGAAGATTCTATTTTTTTAAGATAGGTAAGCTGCTTTGCTGGGGGGTCGTCATTAATGGCAAGGCGTGTCATACCAAGCACACCATTCATGGGGGTACGAATTTCATGGCTCATACGAGCTAAGAAATCGCGCTGGGCTTTATTGGCTGTTTTGGCTTCTGCTAATGCCTTACTATCCGTAACGTCTGTGGCTACACGTAAGTGCACAATTCTGTCATCATGCCAACGGATTAACCGATCGGAAACCAAGAACTCCTTACCCAAGGACACATTGTATTCTTCCTTGGTTTTAATGGAAAAGTCAGGATTTCCTAAGCTGTCAAAAAAGGAAAGTTGTGGGCACTCTTCGCAAGGTTCCGTTTTGTTATAAAGCACTTTATAACAAATACGCCCCTCTACTGCCTCTACATTCCACACTTTATGCACATAAGGGTTAGCGTAAATCATACGCCGCGTTTTGGGGTCTACCACCATAATGGCAAACTCCATATTATTCATAATACCTTGCAACACGCTGATGGCGCGTGCCGTATCTTGCGTAGCTTTATTAATAGACGCGGCCATTTCATTAATATTACTTACCACTTCTCCAAACTCCCCCGTCATACGAGGAATACGGTAAGATAAATCTGACTTTAACTGACTCACGCCGTCTATGACGCTATTCATGTCACGCACGGTACGCAGAGCAACTACAAATAAAATGGTGCCGGTAAAGAGAAAACACGCTAGCAAAAGTAATTGCGTTTCATGGGTAAGAGCAGCCAGTTGTGCATCCACGTCCGTTTCAAGCTCATTGGCCCAAATATAACCTATCACCTGCCCACCACGCTCCAAGGGGTACATGGCGTTCATAATGGCGCCGCGCACCATGGTGCCGCGAGCCACAGTGGAAGTGTTGGTTGACATAACCGTGCGCCCTGGGTGTTCTGGCGTTATGGAGGTGCCCACAAGACGGCTGTAGGACTTAGAAGGCCCATAGGCTACAATGGCGTCCAGCTCTTTACTATAGTAACCCACAGCAAGACCAGAGTTTTCTGGTATTAAGCTATCACTTATGGCTTGCAATTCCGTATTAAGAATGGCCCTTTTTTCATCAGCCGATGCGTCTAAGGCGTTATATTTTTGCAAGATGCCATCAAACCCCTTGGGACCAAGCATAGAATCTAGCACATGCGTAATGGAAAGAAGCTTATTCTCCTTTTCTGAAAGAAGCGCATCTTCCACAAGATTCATACTAATTTGCGCAACAAAGAGAAAAGGAAGATTTACTAAAATGAGAAGCAAAAGAGAAACGCGTATTTGCCAAGAGATTTTTACTTTTTTCATAAAGACACCATAAGCATACCCAAGGAGCAACCCCGTGTTATACCCAAGATTTTCTTAACCATTAAAGAGTGATAACCCAAAGCCATTAAAACATATCTCATCACAAAAGTAACACCTTCCATCAAGGTAGGATACATCATGACAAGCAACACATATCCACGGATTTCCATTGCAACAAAGAGCTGTTTCCATAGATTTCTTACCTATTTTATCATTATTTATTTGCACTAAGGCCCATACTCTCAGAACCTATACGTGTAAGGTGAGCAATAAAGTAACTAAAAAGCGGGTAAACGAAGCAGCGTAACATAGCTAGCCACTGCGCATTAGATAAGTCATATTTATGTATTTGTCCATATGTAAGCACAAGCATTTTCTCCTAACATCGCGTGTTAGTATGAGATTATATATAAAATGACAAAAACAAAATAATGCCCTCAAAAAACCGTAAGATACAAAAAAGCCTTTCTTTACGCTTGTCTTTTTCCATACGCTGATATAAGTTTTTGTGATTAACAAGTACGTACCTTATTACCTTGGAGTTTCCAGTGTTTACCAAAAACACAAAGAATAAAATCAGCTACATAACACTCAGTCTTTGCCTAGGAGCTTTCCTGCTCACAGGCATAGGTTACGCCTTTGTGCAGCACCTTGAGCAAATGTATCAAACACAAGCACGTAGCACGCTAACTAACGCAGCGTTTAGTATAGCACACAACTTCCACAGCTCCCTTGTAGATTATCAAAACTACGTAGACTTATTGGCGCAAAGCTTTGAAAAGCATGCAAAAACTCCAGAAAACATAGATATTGCATTGCAACATGTAGAAGGTAGTACCGACCTTTTTTCTTTTGTCGGTCTCATTATGCAAAATCACACTGTGCATGTGGCACGGCAAGAAGGCTTTGATATTCATATCAACAAAGCTACCATAAGTAAGCTTTTAGCCACTCCTAAAGTTTTCCCCACGCCTTGCGTTACACAAGTACAAGGCAAAGACGAGCACTTTATCTTTTTTAGCTCCAAGATTTTACTTAGTTCTGGAGAAACAGCCCTCTTTTTCACAGGAAAAAGACACACCATATTACAAGACATCCTCTTACCCAAAAAACTTCAAAACACCTTACGTTACGCCATTATAAATTCTCAAGGTGATGTTTTAGAGGACACTCTTTCCCGTTTAAAAGTAGGAGAAAACATCCTGCGCACTTGGGCCGCCACGCCAGAAAACTCCACAGAACTCATGCATGAAATCAGTCAAAATATTGCTGTGGGCAAACCGCATTTTAACAAAATCACCTATAATGATGAGACGTATTTTGTTAAAATTGCCCCCACGGAAGATAAAAATTGGGCCGTGGTGGTTTCTGTATCGCAAAACACCTTAGAAGAGCCCCTAGAGCGCATCATATTCATCCTCATGGGCACGGGCCTATTGTGGTTTATTTTTTGTGTGTGCATGCTCTTTCACTTTATGCGCATGCAGAGTAAAAATAGCACAAACGAGCAAAGCAAAGAGCAACAACAGTGGCTTTTTGACGACGTGCCTGCTGGCATAGTACGTTTTAAGGATGATGAACATTGGAGCATTTTACAATACGGTCAATCCTTTTTAAATGTTTTTAACCTCACCGCAGAAGAACTCACTAAAGATTACGATAACTGCTGGGAAAACTTAATCCACCCTGACGATAGAGCCCGCGTGCGCTCTTCTATGGATACTTTGAATCAATCTGAAGATCCCTTCGCCGTCTTAGAGTATAGAATTCAGACTAAGGATGGTGCCGTAGTTTGGATATTGGAAACCGCACGTAGCATGCATGACGAGCAAGGTTCGTGGTATTGGAGCATACTTACCAATATTACAGAGCGAAAAAAAGTAGAAATGCGCGAAAAAAACACCTTTGAACGCTATCGCTATCTTTTTGAAATTTCAGAAAATATTTTATACGAATATAATTGGAACACATCTAAACTTCGTACCACCAAGCAATTTTTTAAAAAGTTTGGCTACCCTCTTCCTAAGGAGCGGGCAGATTATTACCCTGTAGATGTGGATATGATTCACCCCGACGACATGGACTTGTTCTACTCCATGCAAGCAAAGTTGCAATCTGGTGGCAACTCCACCGAGGCATTGTTACGTATAAAACAAGTGAATGGCGCTTGGATTTGGTGTCAATTACGTCAAGCCGCTTGGGTAGACATGGCCGACAATGCCACCAAGGCCATTGGCGAAATTAAAAACGTAGATGAAGAAACTCGTAATTTGCAAAAACTGCGCGAAGACGTGCAGCGCGATGCTTTCACGGGGCTATACAACAAAACAGCCTCTACAGAGCTTATCAAGCGCGAAATATCTCAATCCAATACGGAAAGAGGTGTTCTTTGCATCATTGACGTAGATAATTTTAAGCAGGTTAATGACAATTTAGGGCATGCCGTGGGTGACATTGTTATTAAAAATTTAGCCACTGGCCTTGCAAAGATTTTCCGTAGTGACGATATTGTGGGCCGTATGGGCGGCGATGAATACATTGTATACATTAAGCATATGCCAAACCTTGGGGTTCTTCTTGTAAAGCTCGACAAGGTCTTAGAATTTTTCCGCCAAAAGCTCGAAGGCGAAGGTGTAGAAGTAAACATTTCTTGCAGCATTGGCATTGCCCTTTTCCCTTCTGACGCCGATAATTATGACGATTTGTATATACGTGCAGACAAGGCCCTGTACAGATCTAAAAAGAAAAAAGGAATTTACACCTTTTACGATGCAAAAATAGATCACTAGCAAGCTGGCATCTGCCCTGCCACGCACTAGTAAATTCTATGCATTATATTGACAAGAATGAGAGTATGTATAGTTTTATAGCTGAGATAAGTAGCATTATATAACCCGTACCTTAGGACAATTCATGCTCGTTTCTGATGTTTTATTAGCTTGTATAGGTGGCATTCTTTTAGCCATTTTTGTCTATAGCGTCGTGGGAAAATTGCGTGGGATCTTTTCTGCGCGTCAACAAAAAAAACAACGCGCAAACATTGTACAGGAAATATTACATAAAGCATTGGCCCAGCGCAGTACCATGCGCATGGAAGTGATGCAGGGGGATTTTCAAGGGTTCACAGCCGATGGCATATGCAATACCATCACGCGTGAGCATCTTATCATTCAAGTAACCGACGCCTTTGGTGCGCATCAGTGGGTAGATGTTCCCCTACAAGTATTTTTTTCCATTAACCAAAATGGGCAAACGTCGTATTTTCACTTTGTAGGTATAACCTTTAAATGTGCAAGAAAAGGAACTTTTACGGAAATATATATTTCCCTTCCAGCTAGCGTTTCCCCCGGGCAAAAGCGTGCCTTTTTACGCTACAGCCCGCCCAAGCCCAGTATCTTGGGTATGGCCATGTGGATTCCTAGCGCAGGAGAACCTTTACCACAAAGTAAAGCAGACTTAAAAAAACCTTTTCTCATGTACAGACCCAACAATCAAAATGATATGATTTTGGACAATGTTTCTGCGGGGGGTTTACGTGTTTGCATTCACGAAAGGGCCATGGAGCATCACGCGCAACAAATGCGACAAAGTGCACGCTTGCTCTTTTTGCTTGTCCTTGCTAACAAGCAAGGAAAGGACGCGGCAAGTCAGCTTGAGTTAAAAAAAGCTGATGAGCTCAAAAAGGAAAGCGCAAGCAATGAAAAAACCACTGTGGGCTTTTGGCTTTCTTGTAGAGTTATAACACTTATGCACATGGAAAAAAATAATATTTGGCAAGTTTCCATGCGCTTTGAAAACTGGGCCCAATTGGATGAGAGTAATTCAAAAATTGAATGGTTCCCCACTGATAGTAATAAAAGCATCCCTGCACTATCCACATGGATAATGCGCACACATATGGAGCAAAGCAAAAAAATTTAGTAGAATTTTTTTGCTTTTTACGGCATAGATACAACCTATGCCTTTAGTATAAACATTAACCTTGGAGGATCGCTTGGACGGAGGTTCCGACAGTACACTCTGGTCACGGCTAGGTAAACTTTTTGGCCGTGGCGTAGATGATGAATCTTTAGAAAAAGCTATTTTAGAAGCAAGGGCCGACGGTGAAGTGGCCGCAGACGAAGAGTCTATGCTTCTTAGCATATTACGCATTGATGACTTACAAGTGCAAGATGTTATGACACCGCGCACAGACATTGATTGCGTCCCATCACAAACATCTCTTATGGAAGCAGCACAATGCATTGTGGACTCTGGCCACTCGCGCATTCCTGTTTTTCACGATACGCGCGATAATATCATCGGCATCATCCATGCCAAGGATCTTTTGCGCGATCTCATTAATCCCGAAGCTGTGCACACTGTGGTAGACGCCATCATGCGTGAGCCTTTTTTTGTGCCGGAAACAAAGGGAGTTAGAGAACTTTTACAAGAGTTTCGCACCCAAAAATTACATATAGCCATTGCGCTTGACGAATACGGCGGCACATCTGGTCTTATTAGTATTGAAGATGTGCTGGAAGAAATTGTGGGCGACATTGAAGATGAACACGATATCTCGAAAGAAAAAGATATCAAGATTCTCTCTGAAGACGCAGATGCTCCTTGCTATGAGCTTACAGGCCGTGCCTATTTGGAAGATTTGGAAGAATTTGGCATTGCGCTTAACTCAGATGAAGTGGATACCATTGGCGGTTACTTATGCTTACAAGCAGGTCATGTACCCACCAAGGGTGAGGTCTTTTATATAGACGGCTGGACTTTTACTGTGCAAGAAGCTGATGTAAAATTCATCAGTCGCATTCTTGTGGATAAAAGTGCTCCCACGCAAGCTCTTGACCAAGAGCGAGCATGAGAGAATAAGCTGCACGTGCTTAGTAAAGCCTCTGCCTCTACCCCTTCTCTTAACGCTCACCTGTCATGGTTAAAGCATAGTAATTGTGCTTTGCCCATAATCATCGGTGCTGCGGGGCTTTGGCTTGGCTTTCCCAATGACCTTTGGCATATACCGCTCTTGGTTTTGCTCTACCCAATGGCCCTGTTGCATATTGGTGAGCAAGCCAATAGCGCTGGTGAAGCTTTAAGACGCGGCTGGCTCACTGGCCTTCTGGGTACAGCGGCCGCTCTTTATTGGCTCGCCATCCCCATTCACAATGTGGGCGGCTTGCCTTGGGCCTTGGCTATTCCTTGTGCCATCCTTATGGGAGCCTATCTTGGGCTTTATGGGGGTGTATTTACTGCCTGTGCCTTCCTTTTACAAAGGCGCATGCCCCACACCCCTGTGCTTCGCATGCTTGCCCTTGCCTGTCTTTGGTATGGTCTTGAGCTTGTACGGGGCACATTGCTTACAGGCTTCCCATGGCTTATGCTTTCTGCAGCCTTTGCGCCTTACCCACTACTTATTCAAGGGGCCTCACTGGTGGGCTCTTATGCTTTATCAGCATGGTATGTAGGTATGGCCCTCAGTCTATACCAAGCTTTACTAAAAAGTCAGCCAAGCACGCAACGCATACGCCATGCTTGTTTGTGCTTGTGCCTCTGTGCTTCCATGATTTTTTGGGGCATGTACACCATGCACATGGCACCAGTAAAGCAAGGTCAGGCCTTTCCTGTCATCATGGTGGAAGGGAATATAGATCAAAACGTTAAATGGGAACCAGCGCTGCAACAAGCCACCTTGGAGACCTATAGCACACTCAGCTTAAACGCTTTAGACGCATGGCGGGCTCAACATCCAAATATTCAGCCTTTGCTCATTTGGCCAGAAACTTCCATGCCCTTTTTTGTGGAGCATCATCCCATTTTAGGGCCTGCATTGCTAAGCTTTGTAAAAAAAGCCCATACCCCGCTCTTGGTGGGGGCTCCTGCCAGCAACATAGACGCCAAGGGACTAAACAGGCCTTATAATAGGGCCTATTTCATTAGTGAATATGGTGAACTCTACGGAGCCTACGACAAGGTGCACTTGGTTCCCTTCGGGGAATATGTACCGGCATGGATGCAATGGAATTTTCTGGAGGGCCTTTTGCAAAGCATTGGCGCTTTTAGCGTAGGCACACAAGATAAGCCTCTTAGAAATGTGGAACTTTCTCCACCTTCTTCCCTTGCCCTAGGCATGCTCATTTGCTATGAAGGGATTTTCCCGTATCTTGCACAACAACGAGTGCTGGATGGAGCTACGGTATTACTTAATATTAGCAATGATGGCTGGTTTGGTGATTCATCCGCTGCTGAGCAGCATTTACAATTAAGCCTCATGCGCGCTGTGGAACAAGGGCGTTGGCTTATCCGTAATACCAATACAGGCATTTCTGCCATAATAGATAATTATGGACAGGTGCGTTTACGCGGTGCACAATTTAAAGCACAAAGTTTAAGCGGCGAAGCGCAAACACTTACACATACAACCTTTTTTCACGCCATATACGCCTATATTCCTTGGATACTATTAGGAATATTCAGCCTATGTGTGGGCTATGGCCTCCATGCCGGGCGTGTAAAGAAGAAAATACCTACGGAATAACATGCTACAACTTGCAGATTTACGCACCAAAAGCACGGCGCTTTCCACCCGCTTTGCAACCCTTTGGGGGAGACTTTGACCTGGCAGGGTGCCAAAAACGCCTTGAAGCCATTGAAGAGCATTTAGCAAAGCCTGACGCTTGGAGTGATCCTGTGGCACTAACGCCCACACTCCAAGAAAAAAGACGCTTGGAAGAAGAATTTGAACGCTTAACTTTCTTGCAAACAAGCCACAATGACATGCAAGATTGGCTAATGCTCGCCACCGAAGCCAGCGCTGAAAAGCAAGGTGAAAGCAGCGCAGAAGCGCAAGAGGCCTTAGAAAGCCTTGATGCGCAAGTGACGTCCCTAGCAGAGCTTTTGGACGCCACAGAAATGCACATGCTCCTTTCTGCAGAAGAAGATGGACACAATGCCATTTTAGAAATTCACCCCGGCGCTGGCGGCACTGAATCGCAAGACTGGGCTGAAATGCTTTTGCGCATGTACACACGCTGGGCGCAATCGCATAAGTATAAAGTAGAAGAAATGGACTACTTAAGCGGTGATGAAGCGGGGCTTAAAAGTGTCACCTTGCGTATAAGTGGCCCCTCTGCCTTTGGCCTGCTTAAAAGTGAACGCGGCATACACAGGCTTATACGTATATCACCCTTTGATTCTTCAGGCCGCAGGCATACATCTTTTGCCTCTGTAGACATTATTCCTGATGCAGGGCAAGATATACAAATAGATATTAAAGAATGCGATTTACGTTTTGACACCTTTCGCTCTAGCGGGCCTGGCGGGCAAAGTGTGAATACCACAAGCTCCGCTGTGCGGGTAACGCATATACCCACTGGCACCACAGCTCAGTGCCAAAACGAAAAATCGCAACATCATAATAAAGAAACGGCTTTGCAAATTTTACGAGCCAGACTTTATGATTTGGAATTACGTAAAAGGGATGCCCAAAAGCAAGCCCAGTACGCAGATAAAGAGGCTATTGCCTTTGGCAGTCAAATACGGACATACACCTTACACCCCTATAGGCTTGTGAAGGATCACCGTAGTAACACTGAAATGGGCGATGTGGACGCTGTGCTCAATGGACGCATAGATACTTTTCAACGAGATTACCTTTTGTACCAACATGACAAGAAACAATAAGACCTTCACAACCGGTGTGAGTCCAGAAGCGCTCGTCGAAGAGCTTCTGCGCGCACACCGTGAGCTTGTGCCACAACAGAAGGGTGATAGCATTCCCCCTTCGTACTTTGTTGTGGCTAAGCTTGTGTCAAATCTAGATACAAGAGCTTGGGAAAAAATTTGTGCCGAATGCTTGCCGCAAGGCTGGTATGCTTTAGAGCTTAGTGAAATGAGTGCGTTTGTACATATGGCTAACTTAACTGCCGGTAAACGCATCCAATCGCCAGAGCTTGTGGGGCAAATGATGCTTGCTTCACCTTTTTTGCTACAAGCAGAAAAAGAAATCATCCGTGCCAAGCGCGGTGGCGCTCCCTTAGCTTTTGTACGTTTAGGCTTTTCGCCGCATTGCTCACTCACGTTAGAAAATGCCACGCATATTTTGCACGATGCTGTACAAAAACATTGTGAAATTTGTGATACCCTTGGCATTCTTGACACGCAAAGCTTTGCTCTCATTTTACCAGGTGCCAAGCCCTTCAAAGCACAAAGCATTGTGGAATCCATATTGGAGCACTGCGACCACAAACACTTGCATTTACATGCCGGTATTGCTGAAATGTGCAAAAATGTCTGCAATGTGCAAACCTTACTAGAAAATGCCGCAGAAGCTTTAGAAAACGCTCTGCAAGATCAAGTCCCCCTTCGTATGTTTAAAAAATCCACAGCCAACTTTGACGCGACGCGAACCCTTGTGCTTTCTCACGAGAAACGCTTCCTCTTTGGCACTGGTGATGAGGTATAATATGTCTAATACTACTATGAGCGTTTGCATTATGAGCGGAAAGGGCGGCGTAGGTAAAACAAATATCACCCTAAACCTTGCCTATGCTTTGCAACATATGGCTTTACCTTCCATTCTTATGGACTGTGATATGGGCCTTGCCAACCTTGATGTGCTTCTTGGCATTACGCCAGATAGAACCATGCAAGACGCCCTGCTTGGCAATTGTGAAATGAAAGAAGTAGTGCATAAAATTGCTTCAGGGCTAGATATTTTACCTGCTGCCTCTGGCATGCCTGAATTGGTAGAGCTTGACAGTGATCAACGTGAACTGCTTTTAAAGCGAATCAACCCCCTACTTAGTGAATATCACTATGTTTTTATGGATTTGGGCGCTGGTATTACAGACATGGTGCAAGCTTTTGCCACCATGGCCGCCATTCGTGTGGTGGTTATTACACCAGAACCCACCTCCCTTACTGACAGCTACGCACTCATGAAAATACTGCACAGCAACCATGGCGTGCGAGATTTTATGGTTGTGGTAAATCAGGTAGAAAATGCCAAAGAAGAAAAAAGGGCTTTTGATACACTCTTTATGGCTTGCCAACGCTTTTTAGGCATAGAACCAACTTTTTTAGGTTCTGTGCGCTTTGACGCCAAGCTTATGGAAGCTGTGCGCCAACAAAAAGCTTTTTTAAGCTACGCCCCAGGCTCTCCTGCTTGTGTAGATATAGAAAATATTGCCAAAAAAATCCAACAAATACGCTTAGGTATGTTAGATGAGCTGGCACAAAGAAATGTTTTACAAATTCCTGCGGAATAAATATTTACTTTAATATGAAAATTCTGTAACTTACGTGAAGTAGGTCACACTACTAGTTAAATTTTTTTGGAGACAGTATGAACAAAAGCGAACTTATCAAGGCACTTGCCGAAGAAGCCAATTTACCCATGGAAGATGCCTCTCTCGTGGTTACTACCTTTGTAGACTGCATGAAAGACTCCTTACTCGCTGGTGAAAGAGTTGAAATTCGTGGCTTTGGTTCCTTTAAAGTTAAAGAATATGAAGGCTATACAGGTCGCAACCCCAAAACAGGCGATTCTGTAACTGTTGAGCCTAAACGCTTGCCTTTCTTCCGCGCCGGTAAAGAACTTAAAGAGTTTTTAAACCAATAATGACCAATTTTTGGCTATGGACACACCATAGCAAGGTTTTTTGATTTTTTACAAGTTACTGAGCGAGGGATTTATATGCAGTTTGCTGGTGCATTTACTGCTTTAGTGACACCATTTGCCAATGGCGCTGTGGATGAAAAAAGCTACCGTCAATTGATAGAATGGCAAATTCAAGAAGGTATCAATGGCCTAGTGCCATGCGGTACCACGGGCGAATCTGCCACCTTGAGCCACGAAGAGCATGAAAAGGTTATTGAAATCTGTATTGATCAAGCTAAAGGTCGCGTACCTGTGCTTGCCGGTGCAGGCTCCAACAATACGGAAGAAGCCATTAGGCTTACGCGTTTTGCCAAAAAAGCCGGTGCCGATGGCGCACTGCTCATTACGCCCTACTACAATAAACCTACACAAGAAGGTTTATACCAGCATTATAAAGCCATTTGTGATGCGGTGGACTTCCCCATGGTGCTGTACAATGTGCCTGGGCGTACAGGCTGTAACCTCCTGCCTGCCACGGTGGGACGCCTTGCCAAGGACTTTGCATCCATTGTGGGCATTAAAGAAGCCACAGGCAATTTGACACAAGTTTCTGACGTGCTAGAGGAAAGCCCAGAAGGATTCAGCGTTATGTCTGGTGATGACTTTACGGTACTTCCTTTGCTTAGCCTTGGTGGTAGCGGCGTTATTTCTGTAACGTCCAACATCGCTCCACGTAAAATGGCAGAGTTATGCAGCGCTTTTGCCAAGGGCGATTTAGCCACGGCGCAAAAAATTCACTATGAACTTATGCCTCTTAATCGTAGCATGTTTGTAGAGACCAATCCTAGCCCTGTTAAAACTGCTCTTGCTTTCATGGGTAAGATGGAAGAGTCGTTCCGTTTACCCATATGCTCCATGTCTGACTCCAATAAAGAGTATTTACGTGCTGTATTGCTTAAAATGAAGCTTGTATAAGCGCGAAGAGTCCAATACATGTATAAAAGCCCTTAGAAGCTATTCTAAGGGCTTTTTTTGTGTAGAAAGAACAAAAGTCTTCTGCCAAGTTAATTTCTCTACAGAAAACTTCTATACGTGCAAAATCAAATAATCGTACTGTTCGTAACACCATACATTCCTACTATGAAATTAAAGTAGCACAAAAGGTTCACCGAATACCCTATAAAAGCACGGCATCTGTGTATAATTTTGTAAAAAAGAACAGCACAGTTATTTGCTTCTCCTGTACGTATTCTTCTTGTGGAACTAGAACGCAGAAAGGAAACATCTCCTCATCACGAGAGCATACTTTTCTTTTTGTGAATGATGATGAGCTAGGCAAAAGAGTAAAGCCTACACGTTATTTACTGACGCAGGGGCTTAAAGCAAAAGCTTTTTTACACAAAAAAAAGGAGCCTCCCGAAAGAGACTCCTTATAAAAATCACACTAAGAGGTGATTAGAAGCTGTAAATGAAGCTTGTGTTGATGTTCCAAG
>CAYJNG010000052.1:0-15467 GCA_964371505.1 uncultured Desulfovibrionaceae bacterium | reverse complement strand
CAATCTCGTGATTGGGAGCCTTTGCTCAAGTAGTTTTTACTGTTAACCATATGTATCTACGTTGCAGCGTTAGATACTATAAAAGCCTTGCATTGTGAAGTTTACAAGCAAGGCTTTTTGTTTTCTACATAAAAAAAGGGAGGCCAAAGCCTCCCTTATAATCAGTCTACTTTAAGAACTAGAGAACACCTTGTTCGATCATGGCGTCGGCTACTTTGCGGAAGCCGGCAATGTTACCACCAAGTACGTAATCACCTGGCTTATCAAATTCATTGGCAGCAGAGCTAGCAGCGGTGAAGATATTCTTCATGATGCCTTGCAACTTGCCATCCACTTCACTGAAGGTCCAAGGTTGCATGCTGGAGTTTTGTGCCATTTCCAATTGGCTTGTGGCTACGCCGCCGGCATTGGCGCACTTAGCTGGGCCATAGGCAATCTTGGCATCAAGGAAGGTAGCAATGGCTTCAGGGGTAGAAGGCATGTTGGCGCCTTCGCTTACACAGTAGCAACCATTTTTCACAAGAGCCTTAGCGTCTTCTGCTGTCACTTCGTTTTGTGTGGCAGAAGGGAAGGCCAAGTCGCAAGGTACGTGCCATACAGCGTGTTGGTCTTTGCCGTAGTCTTTTACAGGTACGTATTGAGCATCTTTGCAAAGCTCAGCATAACGAGTTAAAGAAGCGCGCTCCACTTCTTTTACTTGCTTAAGTACTTCTAAGTTAATGCCGCTTTGTTGAATGATGCAACCGCGGGAGTCAGAAATAGTAACGGCTTTAGCACCCAATTGATTGAGCTTTTCAATGGTGTAAATGGCCACGTTGCCGGAACCGGAAACAGTGGCAGTGGCGCCCTTAATGTCTTTGCCTACAGCGTTAAGCATGTTTTCAGCAAAGTATACACAGCCGTAACCAGTGGCTTCTGTGCGAGCTAAGGAACCACCCCAAAGAAGTCCCTTACCGGTAAGTACGCCTTCAAATTGACCGGTTAAACGCTTGTATTGGCCAAACATATAACCGATTTCGCGTCCGCCAACGCCAATGTCACCGGCAGGTACGTCTTGGTGTGCACCAATGATTTTGCTAAGCTCAGTCATAAAAGCTTGGCAAAAACGCATGATTTCAGCGTCGCTCTTGCCTTTAGGATCAAAGTCACTGCCGCCTTTACCACCACCAATCATAAGGCCGGTAAGGCTGTTTTTGAAAATTTGTTCAAAGCCGAGGAATTTGAGAATGCTTAAGTTAACGCTGGGGTGGAAACGTAAGCCGCCCTTATAGGGCCCAAGAGCAGAGTTGAACTGTACACGGTATCCGCGGTTTACTTGCACACGGCCTTTATCGTCTGTCCAAGCTACGCGGAACAATAATTGGCGCTCAGGCTCAGCAATGCGCTCTAAAATATTGTGTTTTTGATATTTTGTTTCGCGCTCAAACAACGGATCAAGGGTGTCAAAAACTTCTGCAACGGCTTGCAAAAATTCAGGTTGGCTACGGTTACTTTTTTTCAGATTCTTCAATACTTTTTGGGGATAGCTAATTGCCACGAGAGACTCCTTTACGAATGTCTTTTGACGTTATCTTATCATAAAAAAATTATGATCCTCAGACAGGGGTGAAATGGCACAAAAGGCGCACTTCGATATGTATTTTTACAGCTTTTGAAAAAAGCATGTGAAAAAGCACAAAAAAGAATATACGTAAAAAAAAGACGTAAGAAAAGAACTAATTACGTATTTTTAATATTTTTATGCAAAATAGTGTAACAAAACTACTTTTTCTTTAGGGGAATTATCAAAAACAGCAAAATTAACATTTTTTGCAATTCAATTGTTGCAAAAATGAGACTTGACGCGGATGATTTTTTACAAAAAAGTAGATTATATGAAGGCTTACTAAGATTGGTATTTTGTATGCAGTGAGCATTTATAAGCAGAAATCGTAATAAGATGGTGATTGTGCTTTTTCTTTGTCAAAATGTGTAGATTTTGACAAAGAAAAAACAGGTGTTGAAAAATGTATACGACTCACTTTTCAACACCTGCACAGGGTCATTATTTTGCGTCTACAGGGTGTCGCACGCGCAACCAAGAAAGAACCCAAACACCCACAATGGCCAAGGCGCCTATGCCCACTAAGGGCAGCTGCGGTGCAAATACCAGTATGCCGCCCAAGGCTAAAGCGCTTCGATGTATGTTATTAAGCGGATCATAAGCATAGCCCACCCAAAAAGCGCCAAAAGCGAACACGCCTAAAATGCCACTCAGTACAGCAAGGGTGTTGGCTGTTATGTCGCCAAGCATAAGGAGGCCGGGGTCATAGCAAAAGGCAAAGGGCACGAGGAAGCCAATACAGCCCAATTTCATGGCTTGGAAGCCTGTTCTATTTGGCGCAGAGCCTGCCACCGAGGAAGCCGCGTAGGCTGCCAATGCCACTGGTGGAGTGATGTTAGAAATGATGGCGTAGTAAAATACAAACATATGAGCTGCCAATGGGGCAAAGCCTAGTTTGATGAGAACGGGCGCACCAAGAGCTGAGGCTAAGATGTAGGCTCCTGTGGTGGGAAGCCCCATGCCCAAAACTAAGGATACAAGCATAATGAGAACAAGGGCTAAGAAAGGCGTATCACCTGCAAGGGCAATAACAAAACCTACAAGCTTGCCCCCAATGCCGGTTAAGGCCACAGAGCCCAGTACAATGCCAGCTGCAGCACAAGCCACACATACAAGGGGAATGGTTTTGGTGCCTTCATAAATGGCATCTAAAATGGCCTTGGGGCCCATGCGGCGCTTGGGGTCTGGCAGGGCTACCAGCCAGCAGAGTAAAATTCCGAGCATACCGGCCTTCATGGGCGATGCGCCTTCCAGTAAGAGCACTACCACACCCACAATGGGTATGAGTAAATAAACTTTCTTGAGGGTTTCTTTAAGCTTTGGTAATTCATCAGCGCTTAATCCCTTCATATTTTGGCTATGGGCGGTGAGGCGCACCATAAGGAGTAAAGCACCATAATACATAAGGGCAGGTAAAATGGCCCCTATCATAATTTCTTTAAATTGAATGCCAAGGAAGGAGGCCATGAGAAAAGCCCCTGCTCCCATTACCGGCGGCATAATTTGACCGCCTGTGCTAGCGGCAGCTTCCACAGCGCCGGCAAAAGTGGGCGTATAGCCAATGCGCTTCATAAGCGGAATGGTGAAAGAACCGGTGCCGTACACATTAGCCACAGCCGAGCCGCTGATGGAGCCAAAAAGGCAGGAGCTTACCACGGCAATTTGGGCAGGGCCGCCGGGTTTGGTGCCCATGAGTGCGCGGGCCAAGTCCATAAAATAATCGCCGGCGCCGCTTTTTTCTAAAAATCCCCCAAAAATGAGGAAGACAATAACAAAGGTGGCAGAAACACCCAAGGGCATGGAGAAAATACCTTCGTCAGTAAGGTATAATTGCTCAATGATTTCTGGTACAGAGAGGGATAGGCCTTGCAAAATGCCGGGCATGGCGTGGCCAAAGTACATATAGGCGCCAAAAAGTCCGGCAATGATAGAAAGGGGTAAACCCACCACACGTCGAGAGCCTTCCAGCAGCATGATAACAAGCAAGCCGCCGCATAAAAGCTGTGCTGTGGTGAGCGGGTCCACTTGCTGAATACGATGCACTATATCGTCGTAAAAAAGAACGCCATAAAGGCAGGGTATGGCACTGATGAGACCCAGCACCCAGTCATACCAAGGCACAGAGTTTTTCGGTGCTTTGGAATAGAGGGGGAAAAGCACATAGGTGAGAGGTAAAATAAGCATTAAGTGAATGCTTCGTTGCAAGTAGGCCTCAAAAGACCCCATGGTGGCCGTATACATATGGAAAAGGCCCACGGCAACAATATAAACATATAATACCTGTTGTTGCCAGCCTGACAATTTTCTCATGCTTTTCTCCTTACTAAACAAAGTAGGGGAAAGTTACCTCTCCCCTACACAAAAAGCCTATGCTTTACAGTATAGGCAAAGTAATACTATTTATTTTTAAGCTCATCCCAGAATTTTACAGCGCCGGGGTGGGCGGGAATGCCCACAGGAACTGCTGTAGCAGGGGATAGTTCGTTCATATCTTTTACAGCACCGGCAAGGCTGGCTTTGTTTTCCCACATGCTCTTTGCAAGCTTATAAACAAAGTCCGTGGGTAAATCTTTACGAATAACAATACTTGTAAAGTCGCCAATGGTGTTTACAGGCTCGTTAACCGACTTATAAATGCCGGGTTTAATGGTATGTGTGGTGGTGCCATAAGCCTTGGTTACGGCATCAAGGGCGCTTTGCTCAACTGCCAAAATTTTTACAGGTACGCGGCTTTCGATATTCATTATAATAGAAGCCACTTGACCTACGGAGAAGGCAAAAGCGTCGAGGTGGTCATCGGCTAACAGGTCAGCGCCGCCGTCGTAAGAGGCGTACTGTACAGACCAATCTTTATCATCTTTAAGGGTGGCAAAGTTCGTATTATAGCCTTCTTTAAGCAATACTTTTACCATAAATTCAGAAGAGGTACCGGGCTTTAATGTGGCAAAGCGTACAGGTATTTTTTTATTAACCATATCGCCCACGGTGTTGATTCCGTGTTTTTTGGCAAAGTCTTCACGTACCACAAAGTAGGTTACCTGCGTGTAGAGATTGCTAAATACGGCGATATTATCAATTTTCTTACCTTTAAAGTCGGCTTCGCCCTTAACGGCTGCGCCCACAAAAGCTGTCACAGTAAAGCCAAGGTCGCCCTTTTTGACGTTGGTATTAATAATGTTAGATACGCCGCCGCCAGTACTATTGGTGGTTTGTACCACATTTTTCGTCCACATTTCAGAAAGAGCCGTGCCTAAGGCAAACCAGTTGCCCCCAGGAGGGCCCGCCATAAAACGTAAATGGTCTGGGGCTTTTTCTTGTGCAAGAGCAGGGGTAGTGACCAGCAGGCCAAGACTTAAAGCGCAAAATAAACAGAGGGAAAGGATACGTTTCATTCCAAAGGCTCCTCAAGGCTAAAGTTAAAAAAATAAATTCCTACTAAAATACTATTATATCATAAGGGCAAATAAAAAGCAATGAAAAAGCCCCAAAGTGTAACCTTGGGGCGTATTTTATACTTGCGTTGGTAGCGCTATGATAAGCGTTAAGCAGATATAATGCTTAATGTAATGGAACCATGGTAGGCAATTATTCTACAATGGAAGCCTTTTCTATGATTACCGGCTCGCGAGGTACATTTTCGTGAAAACCACGATTGCCTGTGGTAACGCCTTCAATTTTTTCTACCACATCTTGGCCTTTGATAACTTTACCAAAGACGGTGTAGCCCCAGCCTTGTGCTGTGGGGGCTTTATAATTGAGAAAGTCGTTTTTTTCTGTATTAATGAAGAACTGCGAAGTGGCAGAGTTAGGGTCTTGCGTGCGCGCCATGGCTAAGGTGTACTTGTCATTATCAAGGCCGTTGGCTGCTTCAATTTTAATGGGAGCATTGGTGGGCTTGGTTTTCAGGTCTGGTGTCATGCCGCCGCCTTGAATCATAAAGCCTTTAATAACGCGGTGGAAGACGGTTCCATCATAGTGGCCACTTTTAACGTACTGGAGAAAGTTTTTTACTGTTTCAGGGGCTTTAGCTGCGTCAAGGCGTACAATGATGTCGCCCATATTGGTTTGCAAGCGCACTGCTGTGGTAGCTGCTTGTGCTGCGGTGGCAAAGGGTAAGGAACCCATAAATACACATAAAGCCAAAGCCATAACTTGTAAAAATTGCATAGAATACCTCGTGATGTATTTTTTATGGCAGCCATTGCCATAGTATTGAGAAAGCAAGCTTCTTTGTACGTGCTAAACGTGGTCTTGCCAAGCAAAAAAACTATTTGCGTCTTGACGAGCATACAGGCTCATGTTAACCAGAAGTTTATGAAAACTTATTTACAGCAATTTCAAAAGTACGTTTCTGAGAGCGGGTTGAAGAACACAGCACAACGCGCACGCATTGTGGAAGTTTTTATGGAGTCCTCAGGGCACCTATCCACAGAGCAAGTGTATGATATTGTACGTGATGTAGACCCGTCTGTGGGGCAATCTACCGTGTATAGAACCATGAAATTGCTGTGTGAATCAGGCCTTGCCAACGAAGTGCATTTGGGTGACGGCATCACACGTTATGAGCCCTACTGCGAAGAGCATCATGACCATCTTGTGTGTGAAAAATGCGGCAAAACTGTGGAAATTCTTAACAAGAAGTTAGAGAAACTGCAGGAGTCCATAGCAGAAAAGCAGGGCTTTGTTTTAACGCATCATACTATGTGCTTGTACGGGGTGTGTGCAGATTGCCGGAAAAAGCGCCTGAAAAAAGCTTAATTTTCGCCTCCTTCTTTCTTTCGTCATTTCATAGTTTGAAGGCTTGCAAGGTTCGCTTGCGGCTCTTTCCACACTTGCGCATGGGCTCCATACGGTGTATGTTTAACTCAAGGATAAGCATTACCTTGTCAAAGGCCCATTTATGCTTTTTTATTTCTACTATATGAAATCCCCCTTCCATAAGTGCTTCGGGCGGTGCTTCTTCACAAACTAAGTGACAAGGTGAATGCGTAAGATTTATTTATGCAAGATATATTTACTACTATTACTCCCCTTGGCGGCGTGGGCGAAATTGGCCTTAACTGTCAACTGTGGGAAGGCCCTCAAGGTATCGTCATGGTGGATTGCGGGCTCATGTTTCCCGATGATTCTCACCTTGGTGTAGATGTTATTATTCCCTCCTTTGAGCATATTCTTTCCATTCGTGACAAATTACTCGGCATAGTGCTGACTCATGGGCACGAAGACCATATAGGGGCCTTGCCTTGGCTTGTACCCTTGGCGCGTGGTATAAAAATTTATGGTTCTGCCTTTACACTGGCCTTGGTGGAACACAAGTTGCGCGAACGTGGTTTGCTGGACTGGGTAGAGCTTGTGGTGGTTCGCGGAGATGTTTTTGAACAGGAAAACCCTAGCCCCTTGGCCATAGGTGATTTTCTTTTCCGCTTCTTCCCCGTATGTCACTCTATTCCCGATGGCTTTGCCCTAGCTGTGCAAACGCCTGTGGGTAAAGTGCTGCATACAGGTGATTTTAAAATTGATCCCGACCCCTTGGAAGGCAGCGGTACAGATATGCGCCTGTTCAACGCCTTTGCCGGTGAGGAAGGCGTGCGCCTATTACTTTCTGACTCTACCAATGTGGAGCGTGAAGGGCGCACTTTGCCTGAACGTGAGGTGAAGGAATCTTTGCACAATATAGTGAATATTGCTCCTGGGCGAGTTATTATTACGCTTTTTTCTAGCCATATTCACCGTATTCAAGAGGTTTTTGATATTGCGCGTGCCACCGATAGAACGGTGGTTATTAGCGGTAAATCTTTGGCAAATAATATTGAAAAAGCAAAAGATTTAGGTTTTATACGCATGCCTCCTGCCTTTTATAATGCGCATAATGGCGTGCCCGATGTGCCGGCAGAAAAAACCATTTTATTGGTTACAGGTGCGCAAGGTGAGCCTTTGTCGGCTCTTTCGCGTATGGTTATGGGCGGACACAGGCAACTTGCTGTGCAAAAAGGGGATACCATCATCATGTCTTCACGCATGATTCCGGGTAATGCCCGCACCATTTCTGCCATGATTAATGAAATGTATAGGCTTGGGGCAGAGGTGTACTATGAAAATGTACGTGCCATTCATGCTTCCGGTCATGCCCATAAAGAAGAGCTTAAAGATGTGTTTCGTGCCACACGGCCGCAAAACTTTGTGCCCATACATGGGGAATACCGTCACTTAGTGAAACATTGCCGCTTGGCGCAAGAATGTGGCGTGGCAGAAGAAAATACCTACTTGCTGGAAGATGGCGACCCTTTAACCTTATTGCCTGACAGCATACGCCGCGAACCTAAAATTGTGGCAGACCGTACCCTTGTGGACGGAAAAGGCGTAGGTGATGTGGGCCATGCGGTGTTGCGTGAACGTCAAATTCTTGGCGGCGAAGGCATAGTTTTTGTGGTGCTTGTGGTGGATGATGAAACCGGTAAAATTTTGCACGGGCCGGAAATTCGCTCCAAAGGCTTTATTTTTGAAATGCAATTACGCCATTTACTAGAAGATGCGCAATGTCTTGTGCTGGATCAATTGGAAGAGGTGGGTGCGCAGAATGTTTCCCGCTTGCATGATGGTATTCGTGCTTCCTTACGGCGCTTTTTTAGGCGCGTGGTAGATAGAGATCCCATTGTGGTGCCTATAATCAGTGTAGTGTAAGAAGGGCTATTCCCATATGGCATGGTAGAGTCTGCCCAGTTTTTGGGTGCCAAAATATGGGCAATGGCTAGAAAATAGCAAAATATAATGAGGTGCGGAATATATATTTCGCACCTTTATGTTTTTTGGGGTTGGCACCACTTTTGCTTTATCTCCCACTGTACCAATGAACAAAATATTTTTTACCATAAGGAGTGGGTATGAATAGCATAGGAATGCGCTTTCGCGCTTTAGCTTGTTACCTTGTTTTAACGGTAGGTTTTTTTGCATGTGCCTATTCTGTAGCGCACGCCGCTGAGGCAGTTTTACAGGCTTCTTTTAGCCCTGCACAAGCCAATAAAACAAGTAAGGTGCAAGTGGAAGCCCTCACCCCCATGGCCTTGGCCAAGGCCTTGTCACAATGGACTGGGCTTGACTTTGCTCTTGTCGGCGCCAAGGTGCAAGGGAAGACTGTCACTGTGGATTGGAGCCCCAAGTCTACACTTATTGCAAATATGGGAGATACTCCACAAAAAGAGGAATTTCACTTTTTTGATGCTGATTCCATGCGCATATTCATGCTAGACTCTTTGGCTGCCACATTGCGCGCCAATCTTGGGGTAGACGCTGTGTTTTATACCATGGATGGCGGAAAGGGATTTCATATTAAAGAGTTAAGCTATCCTGAGGGTGTAACATTTACCAGCAATGGTTTCTATTTGCACGAGGCTAATAAAGAACAACAAGCACAGAAGGCGTTATTGGCTCTTGTTGCAGGTCGGTGGAAGTCTTTAAATCCTAATAATGGGGAGCCCATGTACCTTGCTATAGGAAATACTGGCGCCATTAAACGTTATACTGCTGACAATGTGTTGTATGATACTGGCTTGTTAGTTGTCAATGATGAGTATGGCGATGGTGCTGTGATGAGTTACACCATACGTAATGCCGCAAATGAAGCCGTAGCAGGCTTTTACTTAGACCATGCTACGCAATTGCACTTTGGCAATGACTCTGGCTATGAGTATGAAAGAATGCTTAGTGAGTAAGCATGCTAAACAGCAAAATGTATAAATGAGTTTATTAAAACCCTGCCTCGGCAGGGTTTTAACGTGTTAAAGCATGCAACACGCATCAAAAATCAAGAGTAGGTGCCATGTTCTTGCGCCGTTCACGAATGATTTTTGTGCCTTTTGGCTTGGCAGCTTTGCTCACAGTAACGGCGCAAACCGCTCTATATGGACTTTATACGTGGCCTGCAACCTGCTTCAGCAGGTTTTTTTTGTTCTAAAAATATATTTTTTTATTAAAAAAATATTCAAGGCTGTAGAAAAAACATTTGCTCAAAGTCTAGTCCATTGCTATAGTTTAAATGCTTTGTAAGGTGCTCCTACTTTAGCACGCCTTGTGCATCTTTAAAGCATCGTCTTTCTTTTTTTCGACTCAGTTTAAGTTTTTGATATAAAATATTTTAGTTTGCATTGATGCTATAAGCTGTCTGAATGTGAAAAAAGTAACGTTTAGAAAAAGCGTAAAAAAGATAGAAAATTTGTAAAATTGATTATTTACATAAATGTATTTTTTTGTGTGCTTTTAGGCGTAAAAATGCATCAAAGTAAAAAGGATAGGGGCAAAGTTAACTTTTACCCGTGCGATATTGCTTAAATATTAAATATAAAAGGAATAGTTTTCGATTAGTAGTGCAAAAATTGCCCCCTTATTGACAGTAAAATTTCTCTGGTGTAGCTTTAGACATTGTTAAATTTGTAACACGCAGCGCGATGCTGTTTACGTTGTGAGGTGCTATGTTCAAAAAAGCTTTTCTGGCTTTCATGGATCACTTTGAAAGTTACATTTGTCAATTTCTCTTGGTTTTTTTCGTAATAGTTATTTTTATGCAAATTATATTACGAGCCATTGATCAATCCTTACATTGGACAGAAGAAATAGCGCGTTTTGCTTTCATCTGGTTCATTTTGTTTGGTGCTTCTTATGCCACGCGGCTTTCTGCCTTAAACCGTGTTACTATGCAATTTAATAAATTCCCGCCCATAGTCTCCACTGTCTGTATTTTTATTGGGGATATAGTGTGGGTTGTATTTAGCCTTACCATGGCTTGGTACGGCTATTTAAGCGTGCTGGATTTGGCAGAGTTTCCCTACTATACAGCTGCGCTGGACTGGAATCTAGCGTATGTATATTTCATCTTCCCCATAGCTTTCGTGCTCATGGCCATTCGTATTATTCAGGTAAACATCATTAAGTTTGTATTGCATCAAGAAATTGAAGATCCTGATCAAGCTGCCATAGAAGAAAGTAGACATATCCTTGCTGATAAGGGAGAAGATGTATGATTCCAGATATTACCTCAACGGGTATAGCAGAAATTCTTTTTGTTACCTTTTCTGTTCTTTTGCTTTTAGGTGTACCCATCATGGTTGCTCTTGGCGTTTCGGCCATGGTGAGCTTTGTGGTGGCAGGCACGGACCTTAGCAATATGATTCAAATGGCCTTTTCGTCCATGACTTCTTTTCCTCTTATGGCATTGCCTTGCTTTGTGCTGGCAGGAGCCCTAATGGAAAGTGCGGGTATGTCGCGGCGGCTGGTGCATATAGCTGAAAATATAGTAGGCCCCATTCCCGGTGGGCTTGCGGTTTCTACGGCTTTATCGTGTGTATTTTTTGGAGCTATTTCCGGATCTGGCCCAGCCACCACAGCTGCGGTGGGCATGCTTATGATTCCTGCCATGACCAAGCGCGGTTATGATGCTGGTTATGCAGCCGCCGCCACAGCCACGGCAGGTGGCGTAGGCATTGTTATTCCGCCCAGTATTCCCATGGTTATTTACGGCGTTTCTGGTCAGCAATCCATCACTAAAATGTTTATGGGCGGCATCATACCAGGCATACTCATTGCTTTAAGTTTAAGCCTTTTGCATATGTATTTATGTCGTAATTTACAGACCACAGGTGCCATTCAATGGTCAGTGGGTAGTCTTACGCGTTCATTAAAAGACGGCTTTTGGTCTGCTTTGGCGCCTATTATTATTTTGGGCGGTATTTATGCCGGCCTCTTTACCCCCACAGAAGCAGCTGTGGTAGCTATTTTTTATACCATCTTTGTGGGTGTGTTCATTCATAGAGAGCTTTCTTTCCATAGTCTTATGAACTGCCTTAAAACCACTTCTTGGCTCACTGGCCGCGTGCTCGTGCTCGTGTTTACGGCTTATGCCTTTGGGCGTATTTTAACAGAATACCGTATTCCTGCAGAAATTGCTGAGTGGATTTTAAATTACACCGATAATGTGGCTGTGGTATGGGCATTTGTGGTGGTTTTGCTCCTCTTCCTTGGTATGTTTATGGAAACATTGGCGCTCATCTTATTGGTGACTCCGGTGCTTTTACCTGTTATGGTAGCCTATGGTGTAGACCCCATTCACTTTGGTGTTATTTTAGTATGCTGCTGCGGTGTGGGTTTTTCCAGTCCTCCATTGGGGGAAAATCTCTTCATTGCTTCAGGTATATCCAAGGTAAGCCTCGAGGAATTAGCGTTAAAAGCTTTACCTATGATGGCCGTAAATATCTTGGTTATTGTGCTCTTGGTGGTGTTTCCAGATCTTGTTCTCTGGTTGCCAAGTCTTGTGGAGCTTAGCCCTGGTGGCTAGCCTTTTGTGTATTGTGTCTAACCCTAGGGGCAAACAGCCTCTAAGGTAGAAATAGAAAAAAGGAGAGAATATGAAGCGTTTATCATTGTTAGTGTTGGCCCTTTCTCTGTTTTGCTTTGGAAGTATTTCCGAGGCCCATGCCGCCAAGGTATTGAAAGTGGCTGTGGGTGACCCTGAAGATTCTGAACAGGGCTATGCTGCCAAGGCCTTTAAACAGTATGTGGAAGAAAAAGGCAAAGGCAAGTACGAAGTACAATTGTTCTTTGCCGGTGCCCTTGGTGACGAAACAGAAACCATTCACAACGTTCGTTCCGGCACATTGGATTTTTGCGTAGTGGGTATTGCTAATCTTGTGCCTTTTGCCAAGCAATTGGGTGTGCTCACCTTGCCTTATCTTTTTGACGATTTAGAGCAAGTACGTGTGGCTACCAACGGCCCAGCTTCCGACCTTATGAATAGCTATGCTACTAAGGCTGGTTTCCGTGTACTTACTTGGACATATACCGACTTCCGTTATATCTCTAACTCTGTGCGTCCCATTAAAAAAATGGAAGATATTAAGGGTCTTAAGTTCCGCGTGCCACAAAGCGCCGTGCTTTTATCCTCTTATAAAGCCTTTGGTGGTAGCCCAGTGCCCATCGCATGGTCAGAAACCTTCACTTCCTTGCAACAAGGCGTAGTGGACGGTCAGTGCTATGGTTACATTGGTTTTAAAGCCATGAAGTTCCATGAAGCTAATCAAAAGTATATCACTGAAGTGCATTACACTTACCAATTACAACCACTCATTGCTTCTGAGCGTGTATTCAGAAAAATGAGCAAGGAAGATCAAGAGCTTATCGTTGCTGCTGGTAAAGCTGCACAAGACGCTGTGTACAATTACCAAGTGGAAGAAGGCGGTAAGGTAAAAGCTGAGCTCATCAAAATGGGCGTAACCATTGATCAGCTTGAAGACGAAGAAAAGTGGAAGAAGGCTGCCATGGACATCGTTTGGCCAGAAATGGCTGAATTTGTAGGTGGTAAGGAAGCTGTTAATGCTTTCTTAAAAGCAGCAGGAAAGCCTGAGTGGAAATAGTTTACTAGGCTAGAGATAATTAAAGGGCGGGCCTTAGGTCTGCCCTTTTTTGTGGCCTATTTGCAGGCAAGAGGGAGGGGAGCCAAGCTATCGCTGGGCGGCGCTGAGCTGTAAGTACTGCGCGTTAAGGCTTTCTAACCACGCTTTATCATGGCTAGATACTATAACAGTGGTGCCTTGGGCAGCTACGGTGTGCACAGCATGATGTATAGCCTCAGAACAAGCCACATCGGTATGGGCAGTGGGCTCGTCCAGTAAAAGGGCTAGAGGCTTTAGCACAAGGCGCGCAGCGAGGGCCACACGCTGTTTTTCACCGCCGGAAAGTTGATACCAAGGGCGATCTACAACGCTGGCATCGGTAAATCCCACGGTTTCAAGGGCAGCAAGCGCTTGCTCGCGCAAGTTTTCCCTTTGTCCACGCATGCGTAAGCCATAGCATACATTATTAAGCACCGATGTTTTAAACAAATACGGCTCTTGTAGGAGTAACGTTGCATCAAGGCGTGGATTGGCGCCACTGCTTATGCGCGGCTTTTGTTTGTCATGGGCTTGGTAACTGTACAAGCCCTGTTGGCCTGCAAAGTGTAAGCAGCCCGTGCTGGGCGGCTCTAAAAAAGCTAAAATACGCAATAAGGTGCTTTTTCCTGCGCCATTGGGGCCAGTGAGGGCCCATACGGAGCCATGTTCTATGTGTACAGCAGGGAGTGGACGCATATCGAGAGCTGTATGGGAGCCGTAGCGCTGCACCAAATTTTCCAAGCGGTAGAGCATTAGGGTCTTCTCCCTTCACGGCGTAAAAAAGCCAAGCAGAAATTCAAAATAAAAGCCATGAGCAAGAGTACAAGGCCAAGGGCAATGCCTTGCGCAAATTCGCCTTTATTGGTTTCAAGGGTGATGGCTGTGGTAATGGTGCGTGTGTGCCAGCGAATATTACCACCTAGCATCATGGCCACGCCCACTTCTGTGATAACCCGACCAAAGGCGGTAACGAGAACCAAGAGAATGGCAAAGCGTAGTTCGCGTATGGTGCCAAGGGCCATCTGCCATGCATTGGCGCCTAAGGTAAGCAAACTTTGGCGGCAGCGCGGGTCCAGATTTTCCACCGCTTGGGCTGTAAGAGAGGTCACAATGGGCAGGGCCAAAATGGCTTGCCCAAGGGCCATGCCTTCTAAGGTAAAGAGGAGGCCCCATTCGCCAAGGGGGCCCTTGCGCATAATGAGAGCGTACACAAGTAGGCCAATGAGTACTGTGGGAAAGGCCAGTAAGGTGTCGGAAATAAGGCGTATAACGCGGCGTCCCAAAAAATTGCCATAGCCAAGGGCCAACCCCAAAGGGAGACCCAAGGCTGTGGCAAGTATCATGGCGTATAGGGTAGATACAAGGCTAGCCTCCACAGCAGAAAAGGTATCTGCATTACCGGTGAGCAATAAATGCGCGGCTTGGAGGAAGCCTTGTAAAAAGAAATCCATAGATACGTACTATAAGCTATTTGCTAGCTGCATTGGGGAAGAACAATTGCTTGCCTTGCATTTTGTAGTCAGCAATGGCCTTTTGAGTAGAAGGATTCACAATCCAGTTGGCAAACTTAACCGCAAGGTCATTTTTAGCCTTGGGGCAATTGTTGGTATTTACTTCTACCACAGAGTACTGGTTAAAGAGGGCTTTGTCGCCTTCTACCACAATAGCTAGAGGGCTATCAGGGTTTTTGCTGCTAAAGGTAATCCATGTACCGCGGTCAGTAAGCACATAAGCGCCTTTTTCGGCTGCAATGGCAAGGGTTTTTAACATGCCTTGACCTACAGAGGAGTACCATTTTTCCTTAGAAGGTAAAGAACCGTGTAAAGTGTTCCACAGTTTTTGTTCAGCCTTGTGTGTGCCGGAATTGTCACCACGGCTCACAAAGGGAGCGCCATTGGCAGCAATGTTTTTAAGGGCAAGGGCAGCGTCATTACCTTTTACTTTAGCAGGGTCAGCCTTGGGGCCTACCATGATGAAGTCATTATACATAACTAATTGACGATTTTGACCAAAGCCATCAGCCACGTATTTGATTTCTGCATCGGGAGCATGCACGAGGAGTACGTCAACATCGCAATTTTGGCCATGCGCTAAGGCTTTACCGGTACCTACGGCAACCCATTTAATGGGTACACCGGTTTCTTTGGTGAAAAGAGGGCCTAAAACATCCAATAAGCCTGAATCTTGTGTGCTTGTGGTGGTGGCCATCATAAGGGTTTCTTCTGCTTTTGCAAGGGGAGCAAGAGCCAAAGAGCCTGCTACAAGACCTAAAACTGTAAGGGTGCGAAATGCGTTTAACATATGTCCTCCAAAGATTGAGTTATGTGCGGGGATATACTCCGAAATATGTAACGCGTCAAGAAGGGGATATGGATAAAACTTCGCCTGTATTTTTCGTTTTTGAGGGTATTGTCTCAACGCAGTAAAAGAGCGCTATGGCTATTTTT
>CAYJNG010000051.1:0-15791 GCA_964371505.1 uncultured Desulfovibrionaceae bacterium | reverse complement strand
AATTTCATAGGTAGTAACTAAGTTTTTTCTCTAAAGCATGCTAAAAGTAAAATAATTATGAAAGTAAAATTCAAATAAAATAGTATCACACAACGCAGAGTCTTGTATGAAATAAAACCACTTTTTAGTGCTACTCTATATCAAAGGTAGGTAAATGCCCTTATCTATCAAGCTGCATCCAAATTATATTTGCCAAAACACTCAGAAAAGTATACACTTCCTCTACCTCGCAAAACTTATTTTATAAGGAGTACTTATGGGACTTTTTGATTCTTTAATGGGTAATGCAGGTGAAGTGGATTTACAATCACTAGAAGGGGAAGTGGCCAACCTTTTAGCTGAAGGCGAAAGCATACTTAAAGGCTACAAACTCATGCGCGACTTCTTTATTTTTACTGACAAGCGCATGCTTATGGTAGATAAACAAGGTATTTCCGGTAAAAAAGTTTGCTACCATTCCGTACCTTATAAAAGCATCACACAATTTAGCTTAGAAACAGGCGGCACCTTTGACATGGACGCTGAGCTAAAAATCTGGATTTCTGGCACGCCAGCTCCCCTTGAGCAAAAAATCTCTAAAGGTTGCAATATTTTAGAATTGCAACGCGAACTTGCCAATCACGTCTTAAAGTAAAGTATATCTGTAAGATGCTTTGTGTTGTAGCTACTCGCAACCCTACAATGCAAAGCATTTTTCTGCTTTTACACCTAATCTTTCATACATCCCCAAAAAATTGGCATTGCCTACATTATGGGCAGTAAAAACCAAGCACCTCATTTTTCCTGCGTCCGAGATAGTGTCGTCACATAAAACAATAAAGCACGCTTAACAACACCATTTGCACTTTTCCAACGGTCTGCTGGCATGGGTGCAAATACTACCACCATATGTGCTTTCATATACATTTTTTCTCCATTGGCCGCCATGCGTACCTTTAACCAGTTTTTTGGAACATTTTTTGTATAGTGTACCGTATTTACTGTGCCGTATTTACTGCTTGTACAGGAAAATACCCAGCCGTAAAATACACTCGTAAGCAGGGAGCTTTTTTCTCATGAAGAAAAAATTACCCTTTACAATTTTTTTACATGCTTAGCATGTAGTGAGGAGAGCCTATGTTACACCATCTTTTGTTTTTATTAAAACCACGCCCACAGCGTAAACATATGGCAGCCCTGCTTGTATGTATCGGCTATGTGCTCATGTCCGTACCTTTACTGGCAGCGCAAACGGTCTACCTTAAGCCTGTTATCTCCCATAGGCCCATTTGGAGCGACTCCTCCATTGAGATAGACTTTGAAATCGAAGAAGAGCTATGCCGTAAGGCCTATGGCAAAAAGTGGAAAAGCTCCTGTTCTGTCGACCTTGGTTCCAATCGGCAGCGTGTTACAGACATTGTTGCTGAAGGCTGGCCCATGGGCACATGGACTTGGACAAATTCAAACTCCTTAAAATTTGAGCCTGAAAAATCTTGGAAAAGCGACACATATTACCAAGCGGACATAGCAAACGTACAGCTTCCTTCTCGTGTGCAGTTAAGTTCTAAGACTGTGGGCTTTAACAGCTTACCATTATCCGCCAATATACAAGAAACCCGCGTATGGATAGACCCTTCCCCCAAGAGCGAGCACGCCATTTCTTTCTCCATGCGCTTTACCGAAAGCCTTCCTGCAGCGGAGCGCCAAAGGCTACAAAATGTAGCGGCTCCTCAGGTGAAAAAGAACTCAGGCTTTACCCTATCCAAAGCCAAATGGATTTGGCTTAATGACAATACGCGCGCCGTTGTCAATGCACGCATTTTAACCATGCCGCAACAAGATACCGTGGCTACACTTACGCTGCCAAACGTGCGCCCCTTATGGAAAGAAGACGATACATGGTACTTTCCCGATAAAAACTCCGTAACGGAATTGGTTATCCCCGGTTCAAATTCTACCTTCACCCTTAAAGATGTAGAAATTGAAACCGTGCAGAATAAAGCCTTACACATGGAGCAACATCTTATTTTTAACTTTTCACAGCGCACCAAACCAGAAGAGTTTTTAAAGGCGCTTACTGTTTTAGAGCTCCCCTTACAACGCTCTAAAGAAAATATTGTGGATAGCCAGTGGAAACAAGGCGGTATCAGCCCAGAAAATAGAAAACAAGCACGGCCCGTGCAAGTGGAGGTAGCCACTCTACCCAGTGATAGTGCAGATGTGTTGCGTTTTCGCGTAAATGCCACCCCCGGTCATTATATACTCTGGAATGTGGCTGCCGGCTTTGGCCCCACCAATGCTCAAGGCATACACAATCCTCTTAAACGCGCTTTGGAAGGTGTGGAATTCATCCCCACCAATGAACCACGCCTTGAGCTTTTGCAAGCCGGCAACGTGCTTATGCCCCAAAGTAACATTGCGGTTATGAGCGAGCATTTAGACAGTATTCGCTGGAGCGCCCACCGCTTCTTAGATACTTCTTTAGCGGTGCCTTATTTGCATTCTTTAGATGAAACCATGCCCTCTTCCCTGTTAGATGCCAACACAACGGCCATTCATGGGGAAATACAGATGGATAAAGCTGTTTCAGCCACTAAAAATGCCCCTCAGGAAAAATTTACGCATAAACCTACCTACAGCAAGTTAACACCACAAGAAGTTTTTGGCACAGCTAAAGGCGATGTGAAGCCTGGTCTAGTCTACCTCTCCCTTTCCGGCATTAAAAACGGTAAAGAAGTGGTGAGCATGGGCCGTGTGCTCATGTATTCCGATATGGGCCTTGTCATAAAAGAGCAAGCAGATAAGAGCATGCAGGTTTTCATCAGCTCTTTAAAAAATGCAAAAGCCATGGACGATGTTACTGTTCAGGTATTGGGCAAAAATGGCCTCCCTGTGGCTGAAGCCAGCACCAATAAGGCAGGCAAGGCTACCTTCTCCAAGCTTTCGCACCTCAGCGGAGAAAAAAAGCCCGTAGCTGTGGTGGCGCGCTATGAGTCTTGGGGTGATGAAGACATGCTTTGGATGTCTTTACTCGACTACCAATTACACGTAAACACCTCACGCTTTGCCGATATGGAAGGCAAGCAAAGCAGTGTAAAAACACTCAATGCCTTTGTATTTTCTGAGCGTGGTCTTTTTAGACCCGGTGAAGATATGAACTTTGGCGTGCTGTTGCGTACTAATGACTGGAAGCTCTTACCTGCCAACATGCCCCTTCTTGCAACCTTGCAAGACAGCACCGACCGTACTGTCTTTAGCAAAACCTTCATGGCTGGCGAAGGCATACACAGTATTACTTGGCCCATTCCAGAAGCTGCCCAAACAGGCAACTACTCCTTTAGAGTTTTTATTCCTGCACAAGACACTTCTGAAGTGATCCCCCTTGGGTACAAAGAAGTAAAAGTAGCCAACTTCATACCCGACACCTTACAAATTAAAACAGAACTTGTCAGCGCCACCAAGGGAGCTACGCCCAAGCTTTTCACCAAGGGCTGGCTTGTCACTTCGCCTAAGGAAGAAAAATCTAGCCTGCATGTGCAGTTGCGCACCTTATTTGGTCAAGCAGCCATGGGCCGCCGCGTAGAAGCTGAAATGCGCCTTGATAAGGCAGACCTCACCTTCCCCGGTTATGAGAAATTTACTTTCCAAGATATTTCCCCTTTCTTTACAAACAGCACAGACACCATTTATCGTGAACTGGGCGAAACCACCACCGACGCTGAGGGTAAGGCCGTTTTACCGCTAGACTTTAGCCAATGGCGCTTTGGTACATTGCAATGCGTGCTTGTAACCGAAGGTTTTGAGCCCGGTGGCGGTCGTTCCGTTTCGCAATACGACTCATTCTTACTCTCCCCCTTACCTTTTATGCTTGGGTACAAAACAGGCGAAGGCGTGGATAATAAAAACTTTATCCTCAAAGGCAGCGCCTCTCAAATGGATTTCCAAGTCATTGATTCTAAGCTTAAGCCCACGCATCCGGGAAATCTCACCTTCACCATTGCTCGTAGACAAATGGTCAGCACCCTTGTGACCGATAAAGACGGTGAATATACTTACAATACCACTCCGTTAGATACCGTTGTTTCACAAACGGATGTGCAATTTTCCGCTGAGGGAGCCCTGCAATGGAATATCCCCACGCAAGAAGTGGGCGATTATTTACTCACCGTTAAAATAGGAAAAAACACTGCACCCGCGCAAGAAACTGCCAACACCTTAGCCGAAGGCACCGTGCTTGCTAACGTAACCTTTAGCGTGGTGGGCAATGATGATTTACGCCCTGCCCTTAAGCTGGCCGATGAATTACCGGAAGCCAAGCTCACGGTGAAAGCAGATAAAAAAGAGTATAACGGCGGTGAAAAAGCCAAACTTATGATTAAAACACCCTATGATAGCGTAGCCCTGATTACTCTTGAAAGGGATTCTGTGGTGGCGCATAAGTGGGTGAAACTTACCACCGGCAATAACTTACACGAACTGCCCATTCCTTCAGATTTCACAGGCCGTGGGTATATTCAAGTGCTCATGGGCCGTGCTCCGCAATCTGAGCATATATTCTTACAACCGCAAAGCGTGGCTATGGTTGCCGTTAATGTAAATACAGCCTTACGTTCTACAGATGTTAAAATCACCGCTGCAGAAAAAACCATCCCCGGTGTACCTTTGCAATGGCGTATTGAAAATAACAAAGGTAAAGCCACCAAGGCCATACTCTTTGCCGTGGACGAAGGTATTTTACAATTATCCAAATTTAAAACCCCTGATCCTTTACACTATCTCTTATTGGATCGCGCCCTTGAAGTGAGCACGTCTCAACTCTTTGAGCGCGTCATGCCTGAATATGCGCATATTATGAAGCGCCTTTCTGCCTTTGGTGGTGATGGTGATGTGGATAATCCCTTTGCTGGCCTACTTGGCACCTTCCAAAACCCCTTTAAGCGTAAGCTTGAGCCACCTGTGGTATGGTGGAGCGGTGTTGTGGACATACCGGCAAACGGCCTTGATGTGGAAGTCCCCATCCCCAGTTATTACAATGGCAGCGTACGTCTTATGGCTGTGCTGCAAAATGCTGAAACCGTAGGCAGCGCCGATGCTCGCGTTATTGTACAGGGTGAACAAGTGCTTACCCCGCAAGTACCTGCCATGGCCGCCCTTGGAGACAGCTTTGAAGCTGGCCTTGGTATAACTAACACCACCGATGAAGCCCTTACTTTATCCTTGGCTTTAGACCTTGATGCAGAACAAAGCACCGCCAGTGACATAGAGCTTTTTGCTCTACCGCAAAGCGTAAAAATAGGCCCCAAGGATGAAAAATTCTTGCCCTTTAAGGTTAAGGTGGGCCAAGTGCCCGGTAATGCCGTACTACGCTTTACCGCAGAAAATGGACAAGGCAAAAAAACCGTACGCACCACTTCTTTTAGTGTGCGCCCTGCCGTATTGCCACGTTATAGCCAGCAAACACTGGAGCTTAAGCAATCTGCCGCCATACAAACCCAGCGCAACTTGCTGCCTTATGGCGCGCAAACCTCTCTTACGGTATCCACCACCCCCTTACCGCTTTTGCGCAGCAGTCTTAGTTATTTAGAAAATAACAAATACAATGGCCTTGAGCAAAGCTTAAGTAAGGCTTTCCCCTTGGTGGCTTTACACGGTAGCCCTCTAAACAGCGTATTAGAAAAAAACCGCATGCTTCCTACACAGGAAATGAAGGAAAAAACACTAGAAAAAGCGTATAACGCATTGATAAGCTCTTATGATAGCTATTATGGCATAAACTATTGGGCAAACAGGTATGAATATGATTCCCTCATTACGGCCTATGCAGGAGACTATGTACTGGCCTTACGTGATGCTGGCCTCCCTGTGCCTCCTGGTATTTTACCGGATCTTTTCCAAACCTTAGAAAGACATATAGATTCAAGCCCTTCCGACTTGGAAGAGCTACGCGCCATGGCATATACGGCATGGATTCTTGCCAGAGCAGGTTATGTGGTAAGTAAGCCCTTAGAATTGTGCGAAGCCTATATTAAAGAGTACAACATAGAGCAAAGCGACATCTTCCATACCCTTATGGCGGGCGCCTACGCAGCTATGTATATGCTTCCCGAAGCTGAGGCTCACCTTACGCATGTGAACGGCGAAGCGCTTGGCACATGGCAAAGCACCACGCATATGCTTGACCTGCTTTCACAATACGGCTTACATTTACGCGTACTGGCAAAGCACTTCCCTGCAAAGTTCAAAGAAGCCGTGCCCCATGTGCAAGCTCTTTTCTTGGAGGGATTAAACAAACCCCATGCCACCCTTGCTGCGTCCATGACGGCCTTAGGACTTGCCAGCATTTTACAAAACGCCCCTGCAAACACGCAGGAACAAGGCAGTGGTATGGAGCTAAGCTGCCTAAGCTACGACACAAAGCCAAGCAAAGACCCTGTGCCGCATATCCTTTCCGGTGTTACGGTACTTGACGCTGCGCAATGCACAAGCTTTGAAGTGCGTGTGCCGCAAAACACCACAGCTTTTGCCCAAGTGGAAAGTTATGGTTATGATAAAGACTTGCCCCAAAAAGACTTTGTACAAAAGCTTCAAGTGAAAAAGAACCTCAGCTTTGAAGATGGCACGCCTGTGGAAGGTAGTGTTAAGCAAGGTGATGTTATTACCGTGGATATTATTGTGAGCCCATACATAGAAGACGAAACATATATAGTCGTGACGGACCTTTTACCTGGAGGTTTTGAACTGGTACAAAACCACCCAGACGACACCGAAAGCTACAGTAAAGTACGTATCAATAAACAAGAAGATCGCGTGGTGGCTTTTGTTACCGTCACGGGTGAGCACGCCTTCACCTATCACATTTTAGCCACCAATAAGGGCCAATACACCCTGCCTTCAACACTGGCAGAAAGTGTGGGAGACCGTAGCCTGCAAAGCCATACGGCCACACGTAAGCTGCAGATTATCGCCCCTTAATTGGATTTGATATAGGATAGCCATGCTCCTAACACCTTTACAAAAAATTCGGGCCACCAAGCTGTATGCATGGCTTCTTGGTGGCCTGCTACTCTGCTTTGTGGCGGTGGCTGCACTTACACTTTATGTAGTTTGTGTGGCGCCGCCACCTTTGTGGCAGGGTCTTAGCTTCTCCCCCCTTATTCTAGATAAAAACGGCGATCTCATGCGTATGGGACTTACACTGGACGATAAATTTCGCCAACGTGTCACCTTAGAGCAAGTGCCTAAGCATGTGCAAAAGGCCGTTTTACTTTACGAAGATCAATACTACTATTGGCACCCTGGCATTAACCCTTTTTCCCTCATGCGTGCCGCCATGAGCACTCTCACCGGCACAAGGCGCATAGGCGCATCTACCCTTGCCATGCAGGTGGCGCGCTTGCGCTATAAACTTGTAACCCATACCATTAGTGGTAAATTACGCCAAATGCTCTACGCCTTACAGCTTATTTGGCATTATGGGCACGATTCCGTGCTGGAGGCGTATTTTTGCTTAGCCCCCTATGGAGGCAATATAGAAGGCATAGGCGCCGCTGCCCGTGTGTATTACCACCAAGCGGTGGAAAATATGACCAAAGCAGAAGCGCTTGCCCTATGCCTTGTGCCGCAAAACCCGCAAAAACGCGCTTTTAAAGGGGACAGTATGGGGCGCCTTATCATGCACCCCTCCCTTGAAAAAGCTCGCAATAGCCTTCATGCCCATTGGAACGCTACGTACCCGCAAGATAAGGTATCAGAAAAAGCGCCGCCCTTGCGCGTATACATGCCCAAGGAAATGCCCTTCACCGCGCCGCACTTAAGCATGGAATATCTTTACGCACGCAAGAAAAACCCTGCACTGGCGCGGCAAGTAAACACCACCATTGATAGGCAAAGCCAAAATATTTTAGAAAAAAGCCTTGCCCAATTTATAAGCTTCCACAAGATATACCAAATACAAAATGCAGCCGCCATGCTTGTTCACTGGCCCAGCATGGAAGTGCATGCCTTGGTGGGATCTGGCGATTTTTATAATGCTCATATTGATGGACAAGTGGACGGCACACGCGCACGCCGCTCTCCTGGTTCCACCCTTAAGCCCTTCATTTATGCCCTTGCGCTAGATCAAGGCCTCATCCATAGCCAAAGCATGCTTATGGATGCGCCCAAAAACTTTGCCACCTACAATCCGGAAAACTTTGACAAGCAATTCCAAGGCCCAATAGCTGCCCATGAAGCCTTGCGCCTTAGCCGCAATGTGCCGGCCATTAGCCTTGCCGCTCGCCTTGACCCTTCGCTTTTTACCCTATTACAAAGGGCGCAGGTGGGCCTTAGTAAAGACGCAGACCACTATGGCCTAAGCCTTGTACTGGGCGGGGCCGAAGTACGCATGCGTGATTTGGCGGCTTTGTACGCCATGCTTGCCAATGAAGGTATTTGGCAGCCTTTGCGTTTTACGCAAGACAACAACTCCCATCAGGTGCAGCCCTTGCTCTCAGCAGAAGCAGCCCTTACCACCCTATATATGTTGCAGCGTACTTCCAAAAACTTTGGCAACAGTGAAAAAGAACTCCCGCTCTACTACAAGACGGGCACATCCAATGGCTTTAGAGATGCATGGACAGTGGGCATAGTGGGCCCCTATGTACTGGCTGTGTGGGTGGGAAATTTTGACAATACCTCCAACCCTCTCTTGGTGGGTAGCCGCATTGCCACCCCCCTCTTTAAAAGCATAGCCAAAACCTTTGAGCATACTAAAAAACTTCAGGACACCCTTGCCACAAAACATAGGCAACACAACCTTATACAATTACCCGTATGCCGTGATACCGGTGATGTGCAAACGGAGCTGTGCACAGAAAAAACATGGGCATGGTTTATACCTGGGCGCTCCCCCATACACAATTCCGGCGTGTATAGAAAAATTTGGATAGATCCAGCCACAGGCCTGCGCCTCTGCGGCCCTGCGCCGCACGCTCAAGAAGTTGTATGGGAATTTTGGCCCTCAGAGCTTTATAAGCTTTTTGCTGAAGCGAACCTACACAAGCCTTTGCCCCCTGCCTACGCGCAACCGTGCCTTGAAACAGATGTTCATACAAATACCCAATGGCTCCCCAACACCATTGCCATTAAAAGCCCGCAAGAAGGTGTCATTTACCATCTTTTAGACCAGCCGCAAAACACATTGCCCCTAACTGCTACCAGTACAGCCCATGCCAAAACTTTTTTTTGGTTTGTGAATCAAGAATATTTGGGCAGCACTTCCATACACAGCCCCTTCTTATGGCAAGCAAAAGCAGGCAAACATCGCGTGCGCGTGGTGGATGATTTAGGGCAAAGCCAAAGTGTGCTTATTGAAGTAAAGTAATGCAGTTCTTCCTTGTACTACCAGTACACAGGGAAGAAAAAAGGGGGCGCTGTACCAGTTTACCTAGTCATGCCAAGGGCAGGAAGTGTGGCGCTGTAAGGGTATTTTTTCCATCTCACCGCGTATGCCGTCATAGTGCACAAGGGTGCTTTTATAAGGATTGTCCATACCTAAAAGATGCATAAGGCAAACGGAAGCCTGCAAAGAGGCTATAACACCACAAGTGGCGCCCAATGCGGCAATGGGAGCGGGGTTTAAGGCAAGTTTTTCTTGTTGTAAAGCCTGCATTTGTGAACACGCAAGGCAAGGCGCTTCTGTGTCTTTTGCATACACGGTTTGCAAAGTACCATAAAAACCTTGCACGCCGCCATCCACCAAAAAAACACCCTGCTTCATGGCATAAGCATTTACCACATGGCGCGCGGTAAAGTTATCTACGCAAAGCAATATACAATCTGCTCCGCTCAGCGCAGTGGCCACCGTATGTTCTGTAATTTTTTCTGTACTGCTATGGCAAAGCACCTGCGGGAAGTGCTGCAGCATTTTTTCTGCCACGAGCGTGGCTTTATATGTACCGATATCAGCAAGGGAGTAAAAAAACTGCCTGTTTAAATTACTTTCGTGCACCACATCATTATCGTAAATACTTATTTTTCCTACGCCGGCACTGGCCAAATACGTAAGCGCAGGAAGCCCAAGCCCCCCTGCTCCCACAAGAGCCACATGGGATTTTTGCAAACGCTCCTGCCCCTGCATGCCAATTTGCGGCATAAGCGTTTGCCGCGCGTACACAGCAGCCCTGTCTTTCATCCATCCCTCCGCACTAGCCGCCGCCCACAGGCGGAAAAAGCGAAATAACGTCGCCTTCTTTCACACTGTCATCTACCTTAGAGTGAAAGCCGTTAATAAGGCAAATGGCCACATCTTTCTCTAAAATATCAAGACTTTTTAATATGTCTTTTGCAGTACCATGCAGCGCAGGATCTAAAAAAAGAATTTTTTCCCGCCCCTCGCGCAAGGTAGCAAATACGCGTACTTCTATCATAAAGCTCCTCTACACTACTTTATACCACTCAAAACCCACAAAAGCTAGAGTAAGACTGGCGTAGTTTTTTAAGGTGAGAGAAAAAATGAGGGAGAAAAATACCCTTTTTGGGTTTTCCCTCCCCCATTGAATCATTCATAAGCCTTAACAGCCTAGTGAAAAACCTTATTTTCAGCAGGCTGCGTGCCACAAGATGTGGCCAACCGCTGCTTAAAAATATTCGTAATACAGTTCGCTCAAAATGGGTAAAATACGAGGAAGACGACATTTTTTACGAAGGGACTATATATAAACATACATGACCACAGTAAAAAACAAGTCTGACAAAGTAGATTGCCCATTTTCAGCCAATTGTTCTTTTTCAACGCCTGTTAAGCCATTAATTTAAGCCTAAACGCACCTTCGTTTCTTGCGTGGGGAAGGCATTATCCCAGCCACGCTCTGCATAATACTCAGGTAAAGCTACGTCCAACTTAGATACCATACCCTTGGAAGGCCCATCAGGAATGGGGGTTTCCATGAGACGCTTTGGAAGCTTGTCGTCTTCAGGCTTCATGCCAGCTTCTTGGTTAAACATACGCTCAATGTTGTAAATACGCTCACCCACGGTGATAAGTTCTTCAGGTGTATACGCGGTGCCTGTGGCTGCATTTAACAGACTGGCGTATTGCGGAGCGCCAAGGGCAAAAGAAGAGAATAGGCACAAGCCCATGCTGTCAATAACAGCGGTAAGGTCTTGGAAAATTTTTACCCAAAAAGCCTTAGCGTCTGTAACTGTTCTATCCAATTGCTCAGGAATACCCAACACTTCAGGGGCAATCACATAACCACGAACGTGGCAACCACCACGGTTAGACGTGGCATAGGTTAAACCAATACCTTGAATGGCACGCGCATCATAGGCAGGCAGTTCTTGCTTTTTTACGCTCATGGAAAGTTCTGGATGACCATAATGCTCGCAAAGTCTGTAGCTACCATCTGCCATGAGTTTGGCTAAAGGCAATTTACCTTCACCCATGCGCTTGGTCCACTCCACAATGGCCTTGGCAGAGCCAAAGTCTAAGGGTACGCCGTCACACTCTTCTTCTTTAATGGCGCCCACTTTATATAATTCCATGGCAGCAGCAATGGTGCAAGGGGTAGAAATGGCATCAAGGCCGTATTCGTTACACCAGAAGTTAGCCTCGTTAATGGCAGGCAGGTCATCTACACCGCAGCTACCACCATACGCCCATAATACTTCATATTCAGGCCCGCCCACAATTTTACCGTTAAGGTCAATAATACGACCACAACCAATGGAGCAGCGATGGCAAAAGCCTTGCTTTACAATGTGATTTTCTTTTAAAGCTTCACCGGAAATATTATCGCCAAAAGGAGATTGTGCACCGTTCCAGTTATTGGTGGGGAAAGCACCAATGCCGTTAATAATGTTAACAAGTACTGCCGTACCATAAGCGCCAAGCCCTTCACCTGTTACAGGGTGTGCTTTCAAAATATCAAGGCATTCGCGATTAGCTGTCTTTAAAGCTTCATCGTCAAAAGCTTCTACTTTGCTAGAAGAAGCCGTAACGGTGATAGCTTTTAAATTTTTGCTACCCATAACAGCGCCTACACCGCTTCTGCCGGCGGCTCTGTCTTTATCGTTCATAATACAGGCTAAAAGAGATTCGTTTTCACCAGCAGGGCCCACATTTAGAACAGAGGCTTTGGCATGCACTTCTTTTAATTTATCATCAACTTCTTCTGATGTCATGCCCATATAGGCATCCGCAGGGAGGATTTTAATAATATCATCGTGCACATTGATGTATACAGGCTTTTCGGACTTACCTTCAATGATAATGCCATCCCAGCCAGCATATTTAAGCTTAGCACCCCAAACACCACCGGAGTTAGAGCAAGCAATCATGCCAGTTAAGGGAGACTTAGTAATAACCATGTAGCGGCCCGATGTGGGGGATGCGGTACCTGTACAGGGGCCTGTAAGGTAAATAAGCTTATTATCAGCAGAAAGGGGTTCTACTTTGGCAACGCCTTCATCGTATAAAATCTTGGTACCAAGACCGCGACCGCCAATAAACTTTTTCGCTTTTTCAATATCTAAGGGTTCGTGAGTAATGCTACCCGTGCTCAAATTAATGCGTGCAATTTTTCCTTTGTAACCTGCAGCCATGATTATCTCCATTGATAAAAAAATTCTTTGGACAGCAGGCAAAAAAAAAGACTTGCCTGCCGAAGCAACAACAAATCCTTTCCAATAGAGTGGGAGGCATCGAATGAAACGGACGATACCCATAGGCGTACCACCATCACTGGCACACTCGGATTATTTTCTCACTTACTAAAAAAAAAATACTGTGTCAAATGGTATGACGATTTTTATTTTTTAAGAACTAGCCCCCCATGGTCATATGGTACAGCATAAATTTTCTATAAAAAGCTTCTATATGTGCTTTTTCCCCCTGCAAATACATATACGCACGAGGCAAGGAACGCACGGAGCCTTGCCCTTGCTGCGTGCCTGCAGGTATGCTGTCTTGGTCTTGCAGGCTAATACGCACAGTGCCATAACTAAAATGTGCAGCATCTTGCCGTATAACACCTTCCATTTGCTCTAAAAATTCGCACAATTGTTTTGCAGAATAGGCTAAATTTTTACATTCCATATCTATAGTCCTTTTACTATAATTTTTTTTACATCTGCCCCCAAGTTTTGTCGCTCTATGTCGATAAAGCCATTTACTTATGCTTAGCTCTACGCTATGACAAGAAAAATGCTGAAAAAATGTTTGTTTACATTGGAGAATCCATAATGAAATTACAATTTAGGCTTTTACTCCCCATCATGGCATTACTCATCATCCTCTTGGGTGTGAGTGGGTATCTATCCTACAGGGCTGCAGAAGAAAACATTCGCAACGCTTATACCACGGATTTTCAAGGCGAAACAAGCTCACTGGTACGTACCATTACTACTTTTAAGGAAGAACGCACACGCGACACGGTACGCATAGCAGCCCTACATGAAGTGGTGGATTTTTTTATTAATCCCTCCGCCCAAATGAGCACAGACGATACCAGCAATGTAGAACATTTTTTACATGACGAATTAACTTTTATGCCGGACTTTATACGCATAACCTTGCTAAACACTGAGGGCATATCTGTTAATTCTTCAGACACAAAAACAGCCGTATCCGGTGAAAATTTTTCCAATAGAGATTACTTTAAAGCTGCCATGGCCGGAAAAAGTTTTTTTTCCACCATCTTTATGAGTCCTTTAGATAATGCACCTGTCATTGTAACAGCAGCACCAGTAAAGCACGAAAATACCATTGTGGGCGTGGTGCGCGCCACCATAAAAGTGGACTTTTTACATTCCATAACAAAAGCCATGAAAAGAGGCCGCAGCGGCATTACCTATATACTCAACGACCAAGGCCTTGTGGCAGTAAGTGCTGATAAGAGTATGCTTTTTAATGAAAGCCTGCAAGCTACCCCCCTATACAAAGAATGGGCGAAAAAAGAAGGCCAAGGCCTCGTAGAACGTTTTGATAACACAGGTAAGGGGGTTTTCCTCTACTATAATAGCGCGCCTACCATAAAAACAGCGGTCGTTTCGCATATTGAAAGCGATGAAGTTTTTGCAGATCTTTACGCCATGCGTAATACCAGCATTGCCATTATTTTAGGCGCCATCATATTAGGAACATTAGTTGTTTTTCTTGTAGTAAACCCTGTAGTGCGCGCCTTAAACCATGGCGTAGCCTTTGCCGGTGACGTAGCCGAAGGCAAACTTGATGGCACTTTGCATGTGCAGCGCAGTGATGAAATTGGAAAACTTGCCGAAGCCTTACGCTCCATACCACAATCGCTCAAAGCCATTGTGGCCGAATACGACACCTTGGAAGAAAATATTCAAAATGGGTATATAGCAGCGCGCTGCGATGCTTCGCGCTTTAGCGGTGACTTTGCACACCTTGTGCAAGGAACCAACGGCATTCTTCACAGCTTTGAAACCCTGTTTGAGAAAATAGACTCCCCCATTATTGCCCTTGATGTGGACTTTAAACTCACCTATGCCAATGCCAAGGCGCAAGAAATGATGGGCCAAGACTGCGTAGGAAAAGATTGTGGTGAGCTCCTTAATAGTGAGGATGATGGAACGCCAGAAGATGCCGTGGGCAAAGCCATTAACACTAAAGCCCCTGCCTCCAATGAAACCACCATTCACCCGCATGGCAAAAGCTATGATGTGTCTTATACGGCCATTCCCCTTCTTAACGAAGCAAGAAACGTACGCTCCATGCTTATCTTTATTACCGATGTAACACACATTAAAAGCACACAACGCACTATTTTGGAAGTGGCCCATGATGCCACACAAATCTCCAATAGTGTTGCCGCTGCAGCCTCGCAACTGGCTTCGCAGGTAAGCCAAGTAAATGAAGGTACCGTGGTGCAAAAAGATAAGATTACCGCGGCCTCCATTGCCATTGATGCCATGAACAGCACTGTTTCTGATGTGGCACACAATGCAGAGCAAGCGCGCTCTCAAGTGTATGAAACACAAGAAAAAGCTGCCAACGGAACACAAGTGGTACGGCAAGTGGCGCAAGCCATGGATGAGGTAAATACTGTTTCCACCGCCTTAACCAATGATATTAAGGCCCTTGGCTCACAAGTACAAGCCATTGGCTCAGTCATGAGTGTTATTTCAGACATTGCCGATCAAACAAATCTCCTTGCGCTTAACGCTGCCATTGAAGCGGCGCGCGCAGGAGACGCTGGACGCGGCTTTGCTGTGGTGGCCGATGAAGTGCGCAAATTGGCAGAAAAAACCATGAGCGCCACCACCGAAGTGGGCAGTAGCATTAGCGGCATACAAAAAAGCACCGCCGAAAACATTGCTCAATTTGAAAAAGCTGCCAGAATTATTCAAAACGCCACAGAGCTGACCGAAGCATCCAGCCTTGCCTTAAGCGAAATACAAAATCTTGCAGAAGGCAATGCCCAGCTTATTACCAGTATTGCCAAAGCAGCAGAAGAACAATCAGCCACCTCAGAAGATATTAGCCATGCGGCCGGTGCAGTTACCGTCATTGCCGATGAGCTTGCATCTAATATGCACGAGGCTGCTCAAGCTGTGCACAACCTTTCACAACTAGCCACAGCTTTACAAAACACCTTAAACAAGTTGCAACGGTAATACGCATTAAAATATGATACCATGTGGCCACTGCCCTAACCAAGTATTAAAGCGCAAACATTTATATATCTGCAAACCTTAAACTAGTTTTACATAAAAAAAACAGGCATCCATTATATCGATGCCTCAGACCGCTGATAAAGTCTACTGGGGGAAAACCTTTTCTGAAGAAAAGGTTCTTCCCCCAGACCCCC
>CAYJNG010000050.1:0-16189 GCA_964371505.1 uncultured Desulfovibrionaceae bacterium | reverse complement strand
AAAACGTGTTGTTGGGTTCGACTCTTGTAGCTGCATTTTCAGAAAGTGTAAGGCAGGTGTGCATATGCAATGGACTTTCTTTTTAGGTGATATATCCTTAATATTAGCTTATATGGCTGCCTTTTGGGCTGTGGGGCATGTATTGCTCAAAAAAGCCAACCCGCGTTCGGCCTTGGCTTGGACGGTAACCATACTTTTTCTTCCTTGGGTGGGATTTTTTTTGTATGCCATATTTGGCATTAAACGCTCAGAAAGCCGTGCGGCGCAGCTTATGCGTAAAGCGCAGCTTAAAGCGCAAGAACATCCGGACTATCAAAAAGAGGTTAAAGGGCAAAAGCCTACCCTTGGTCATGTGCAAAGTGATGTTATTCCAGCACGTTTTAAAGCCATAAATAGAGTGGGCCGTCAGCTTACCGGAAAATCTTTAAGCGGCGGCAATGCTGTGCACCCTTTGTATAATGGAGATGCTGCCTATAAGGCCATGCTTGAAGCCATAGAAGAAGCGGAAGATTATGTGTACCTTGTGACCTATATTTTTAATGGGGGACAGTACGGCGCACTTTTTGTACAAGCTTTAAGCGATGCCGCAGCCCGCGGTGTGGACGTGCGGCTTTTGGTGGATGGCTTGGGCGCCTACTATTCATGGTCACGCCCATGGCGCGTGTTGGCACGTCATGGGGTAAAGGTGGCTGAGTTTTTGCCTTTACGCTTGTTTCCTCCCAATGTTTTTATCAACTTGCGCAATCACCGTAAGGTGCTGGTGGCAGATGGCAAAGGCTTCACCGGCGGCATGAATATAGCGGACTATCATGTGCAAGAGCATCCCACCTTTTCTGTTCAAGATGTACATTTTGTTTGTTCTGGCCCTGTGGTGACTCAGTTGCGGGAAGCTTTTTTGCTCGACTGGGGGTTTTGTACAAATAACTATGCTGTACCCAAAAGAGCAGAAGAAGAAATGTGCGGTGATATACTATGCCGCATGGTTTTGGACGGCCCAGGCTCTGGGACGGACCCACTACACGAGCTTATTTATAGCGCCATGGGCACAGCAAAGCGCAGTGTGCGCATTATGACGCCATATTTTTTGCCTACCCATGAAGTTATGGCGGCCCTAAAAGCGGCGGCTTTGCGTGGTGTGGAGGTGCGTATTATTTTGCCGGAAAAAAACAATATACGCCTTGTTCACTGGGCTAGTTATCATCTTTTACCTACGCTTTTGCGTGATGGGGTGCGTATTTTTTTTCAAGATCCCCCTTTTGCGCATACAAAATTATTCTTGATCGATGAATACTATGTACAAATAGGGTCAGCAAATTTTGATGCACGCTCTTTACGTTTGAATTTTGAGCTCAATGTGGAGTGTTTTGACTCTTCCTTTGCTCGCGAAATGCAAGTGTATTTTGATGGCGTTCAGAAAAAGAGCAGGGAATATCTTTTGGAAGAGGCGCAAAGCCTTGCCTTGCCAAAGCGTTTACGCAATGCAGCGGCGTGGTTGTTTTCACCCTATTTGTAAGGGGGTACGTATTCTTTGGTATGGCTTATGGGGGCGACTATGTTGGACAGTCTTTCTTGCGTGGCAGAAAAAATGTACGCTCCTATGAGCATGAGACAAAAAAGAACAACTACAATAATTTGTATCACAAAATCTTTTGATTGATGCGCGCCACAATGTGAACACAGCTTACTGGCAGCATAGATAGCTGTTTTACACGAAACACAAGGCTTTTTGCTTTGTGTTTTCTTTGTGTCTGATGAGGGGAAAAAATTTATTCGCACCATGATTAAATTGAGTAACACTTCATTTTATACATTGCAAGTAAAAGAAGAGGGTAAATTCTTTTAAAAAAAATCTAGTATATGAGTGTGGTACTATAAATAGATGCTTTTAAGATGGCGTGACATCTGGCATGAGTTACGTTACTAAATAATCAACACTGAAAAAATTTTACATATGGGTAAAAACTAAAAGTTTCGTACCATGCCCTTTGATAACCCTTGCCAGTAATAAATGTATGGAATACGTTTTTAAGCATCGACAAATAGGAAAGACTTTTTACAAAGCTTGCTGGTTGCATCAAGTGTAATGGGTAGGCTATCACCAGCTGATAAAGTGACTATTGCTTGCTTATGAGGAGGGCTTATGCACACAATGGAATCCCTGCTGCACAGCCTTGCAGCGCAAGTCATCGCCTTTCGAAGAGATATACATAAATACCCCGAACTAGGCTGGCAGGAATATCGCACCGCTAGTAAGATAATCGAACTTTTTCAGTCTTTAGGCTATGAAGTGTGCCTTGGTGAGCAGGCCGTGCAAGATACGGCACGATTAACACCGCCCACGCAAGAACAATGCGCGCGAGAAAAAGCAAGAGCCATCATTCAAGGGGCAAATCCTGCCTTGGTGGAGCGCATGGGGCATGGCCTTACAGGGCTGTGGGTAGATATTCCTTTGGGAAAAGGCAAAAGAGGCGAAAATAAGGGGCCTTTGGTGGCCTTGCGCTTTGATATGGATGCCAATGAGTTGAAGGAAAGTGCCCAGAAGACGCACGTGCCTACGGCGGCAGGTTTTCAGTCGCAAAATACGGTATGCATGCACGCTTGTGGGCATGATGGGCATGTGGCCATGGGCGTGGGGCTGGGGCTTATTTTACACGCCTTGCGCACGCAAGCTCAGCTGTATAATGCTGAGCATTTGTGCGGCACTGTGCGTCTTATATTTCAACCAGCAGAAGAGATTGGCCAAGGGGCTAAGGCCATGCTAGCTGCTGGCGCCATGGTAGATGTGGATTTCTTATATGGTATTCATCTAGGTATTCAAGCTCAGGATCCAAGCACGCTCATTTGTGGTACCACAGATTTTTTGGCCAATACCACGTTTGAAGTTACCTTTGAAGGGCGTGCTGCCCATTCGGGCCTTGCTCCACAAGAAGGCCGTAATGCCCTCTTGGCTGCGGCCACGGCGGTGCAAGGTATGCACAGTATAGCACGCCACGGTAAAGGGCTTACGCGTGTGAATGTGGGGCAATTGCAAGTGCAGGGCGCGCCCAATGTGATACCTAGCAAAGCTTTTTTGGTGGGAGAAACCCGCGCAGACGATACCGACATAAATACGTGGATGTGCGAAGAGGCGCAGCGTATTTGCCAAGGAGCTGCGCATATGTGGGGCTGCACATGTACTTTTTCTTGTATTGGTACTTGTGTTAATGGGTATTCGGATATGCCTTTGGCGCAAGAAGTTTTTACCATGGCGCAAAGCATGCCTTGTTTTGATAGAGTGCTTTTGAGCGAAAAATTTCTTGCTTCGGAAGATTTTACTTGGCTTTTGCAAGATGTACAACAAAGAGGTGGGCAAGGTACTTTTATACAGCTTGGTGTGCAGCTTTGTGGCGGCCACCATACGAGCAGTTTTGATTTTGATGAAGCGGCGCTTATGCGTGGCCTTGAACTTTTAGCACGTCTTGTTTGGCAAAAATTAGGGGAATAGTATGGCGCAATATGCTGGTTACATATTTATTTTTATAGCAGCCTTGTGTTGGGGCTTTTTAGGTATTTTAGGGCGTATTGCCATGGAAACGGGCCTTTCCCCCCTAGATGTGGCCTTTTGGCGTGCCCTGTTTGGCGGTGCCTTACTTTTTTTACACGCCTATAGTATTAAGCAGGCTCGTGTTTACAGCGCAAAAGATTTTCTCTTTTTTTGTCTTTTTGGCCTTTTTTCCATAGCAACTTTTTTTGCGGCATATCAGTATGCTGTTAAAGAAGGTGGCGCGGCCTTGGCTTCGGTTTTGCTGTATACAGCGCCGGCATGGGTTGCAGTATTTTCACGTATTTTCTTTGGTTTACGTTTTACCCTTGTGACTGGCATTGCCATAGGCATAGCTTTGGCTGGTGGGGTGTTAATGAGTATATCCCCTGCGCAAGTGCCGGAGCAGGCTTTAAGCGTAGGGGCTTTAGCTGGTGCCGTGCCTGAGGTTGAAGGTAGCGCTTTACCCTTAATGGGCATTTTCTTTGGTTTACTTTCTGGTTTCTTATACGCCACACACTATGTGGTAAGTAAAAAGTTTCTTACACGCTATACGCCTTTTACCTTATATGGGTATAGCTCTTTGGTGGCGGCTTTGTGTCTTTTACCCTTTGCTCATATTCGTTTTGATATAGGCCTGACAGCTTGGCTTGCCATTTTGGGTATAGGATTTATAAGTACCTATGTAGCCTACTGGGCCTATTGTGAGAGCATTAAGCGCCTGCACCCTACCAAGGTGGCCGTGCTTGCCACTTTGGAGCCTGTGGTGGCCACTGTGGCGGCATGGGGTCTATGGGGCGAAAATTTTTCTGCTTTGGGCTGGCTTGGAGCGGTGCTTATTTTATCCACGGTAATTTTATTTCTTGTAGATGACAAAAGACGTTTGACAAAGGAGCGGGAGTCGATATAGTGAGCACAGGTGTAGTGAGTAGCCGCTTTTTAGCTACGGATTCAACGTTAGGGGAGTAACCCCATGAAAAAAATGCCGGCATATGTAAGTATGTTTGTTGTGCTGGCACTGGTTTTAGGTAGCTTTTTTCTGGCGGATGGAGCCAGAGCCTCGACTAAAAAGACTATCACCGTAAAAGTGCCTGCCAACGCACCGCGCATGAATGTTTTGGGCGCGGAATTTGTTTTGGTGGAGGGAGTAACGCTCCCAGAAAAAATGCTTATCATGCGTGAACGTTGGCAAAAAATTGCCTATGGCCATGAAAAGAGTATATTTGATAGTGACGCTATTCCGTTATTGGGGCCGCATAAAAGCCAATGGCAAGCCCTTTCGCAAATAACAAGGAAAAACCCAATCTCGCTAAAGACTCTTCGCAATATTAATAGTTTTTTTAATAGAATTTCCTCGCGCCAAGATAAGGACTTCTACGGAGAAAACGAATACTGGGCAAGCCCACAGGAGTTTTTAACTAACCGTAGTGGAGATTGCGAAGATTACGCCATAACCAAATACTTTGCTTTGCAATATTTTGGTTGGAAGCCGGAAAAACTTTGGGTGGTTTTTTTGCACGACAAAGTGAACGTGGGGGGCCATGCTGTATTGGTAGCAGAGGCTGACCGCGGAAAATTTGTGCTAGATAACTTAAGCCAGCCGGCCCACTTGCTTATTCCTGAAAAGCAGTATGTAAAACAAGTGGACCCCTTCGCCATGGCCAATCATCAAGGTTTTTGGCTACGCGTTTCAGGCGGCTCTGCTCAAGCTTTGGGTAAGTTTAGACCGCGATAGTTTGCTAGGTGCAAATATGTAGGGCCTTTCCTCGCAAGGCCTTATATCTACGGATTATTTTCTCGTATATGCTCAAGTAATGCCGTGGTGGAATAGCCTTTAAGCAAGGGTAGGGAATACACAAGCCCGCCGTAGCCTTGCACCACATCTGCTCCCACAATACTCTCCACCGGCCAATCGCCGCCTTTCACCAATATTTGAGGCTTTAACAGCTGTATGATTTGCAGTGGTGTGTCTTCGTCAAAAGACGTTACATAGTCCACACTTTGCAAATGGGCTGCCATAAAAGCGCGCACGCTTAAAGAATTTATAGGCCTGTCAGCTCCTTTGCCTAAGCGGCGTATGGAGGCGTCGGTGTTTAGTGCCAGTACTAGAATTTCCCCCAGTTTTTTAGCATCTTCCAAAAGAGCCACATGACCGGGATGTAATACATCATAGCAGCCGTTGGTAAAGACCACATGGGCTTTATCCTGCACGCCATTTTCCTTACGATTTTCCGAAAGCTCCAGAGCCAGTTTGTGCACCAGCTCCTCGGCTTTCCAAATCTTGGGGTGAGAGAGGCCTATGCCTTGCGCTTCAAGGTAGGGCATGTTCCAAACATCACTAATTCTAACCATTCATAAGCAAAATCAAGGCAGGCTTCGTCGCTAGCCATGATGGCCTCACACTTGTCAGTGTCTATCTCTACTTTGTCAAAAACCTTCATGTCTGCCAGGAATACGCGGAATCGGTCTAGCTGATAGAGACACAGAATAACCATGGTGGCCATTTTAGGGGATACGGGCTCTCCTGAGGCTTTTACCTTGGCCATAAGCTGCATGTAACGGTCGTTTGATTCATTATACGGCTCAAGTCCTTGATCTTTAAGCCACTCATGTGCTGTCCACTCTCGGCCTGTGTCAAAGCCTTTGCAGTGCTCTTCTTGCACAATGAAAAAACGCTCAACCACGGTGCCGTTTTCGCCCATTTTGGTGCCACGGCCCAAAGGGTAGGTGCGGCATGCGCCAGGGCGGTCTTCATAAATGGAACAGCCTGCGGGAGTTACAAAGGGGCAGGGCTCGGTGGGGCCGTCTAACATTTTAAGGAGGGGAAGTGGAAAGCCTGTGTCAGGAAAGGTGCGCATTTGCGTATGACCTTTTAAGAACTTTTCACTTTCCATGTCAAAATGACGGCATAAGCGCAATACATCATAAGGAGTAAGTGGCAAGGTGAGCTCGGCACAACATCGGTTAAAGCAAGGAACTTTTTCATTGCAAGCAAAGGTGAAGCGTTCGCCTTCTTGTAGTTCTGGTAAAGAATCTAAAAAATTTTCTGAAGCGTCGGATTGTGCCATGGTGTTTTTTCCTTTGATGTGTTTGTATAGTTAGTTTTCATTGTATAGCTCTTATGCGGCTTGCTGTGCAAGCCTTTTGCATTATATTTGTGTGTTTTTCGTGACTGCAGCCGCGCTTTATAATAAATAAGCCTACCGTATGGAGCATGCACTTGGTTAGCTGTGCAGTGAACAGAAAAATAGTTTTATGAGAAGGGATAGTGAAAATTTTTAAAGGAGAATTTACGCCACAGTGGGCGCGTGTGAGGGGCTGGAGGGAACTTTTGCGAGCACTAAAAAGCTCCCTCCAGAGATACATAAGGAATTAATTAAATGACTTTATTTAACGCGTATTCAATAATGCCTTCAGCGCCCGCATTGCGTAGTTGCGGAATAAGGTCACGCACAAGGCCTGTGCCCACTACGGTTTCCACAGAAAGCCATTCGCTGTTGCGTAAAGGGGACACTGTGGGGGAGTTAAGGGCAGGTAAGATATCCAAAATGGCATCAAGGTTGTGCGCAGGAGCATTAAGCTTAATGGCCACAAGGCTTTCAGCGTGTAAGGCGCCTTGGAGTAGCAGGTCAATTTGTTCAATTTTACGGCGTTTTTCTGGGTCTGCCCAAGCGGCCTTGGAGCACACAAAAACCGTATTGCTGCTTTTTACTTCATCAATAATGCGCAAGCCGTGGGCGCGGATGGTGGTGCCTGTTTCGGTTACTTCCACAATGCCGTCGGCAAGGCCTTCCACCACTTTAGCTTCCGTGGCGCCCCAAGAGTAAAACACAGATACATCAATGTTTTTTTCTTCAAAATATTTTTTGGTAATGCCCTCTAGCTCAGTGGCTATGCGTTTACCGGCTAAATCTTCAGGCTTTTGGTAGGGGGAGTCTCCTGCCACGGCCAAAACCCAGCGGGCAGGGCGATTGGAAGTTTTGGAGTATACAAGGTCAGATACCTTAACCAATTGGTCATAGGCGCCTGTTTCCATGAGCCAGTCTAAGCCTGCAAGGCCAGCATCTAGCACACCGTCCACCACATAATTTCCGATTTCCTGCACGCGGCATAGGGAAGCGTTGATTTCAGGATCATTAATTTCAGGAAAATAATTGCGGTGATGCTTACGAATTTTCCATCCTGCGCGTTCAAAAAGGTTAATGGTGGCGTCTTCAAGGGACCCTTTTGGTATGCCAAGTTTCAAGATGGGCTGACTCATTTGTAAATCTCCTCAGGATTAAATATGTAGGGACTGCATTGGGTCACAGTCTTATCCTTGTATTCACGGTAAAAACAGGAGCGATAGCCTTTATGGCAGGCGGCGCCGCCTATTTGTTCCACACGCAAGATAACAGCATCACTGTCACAGTCAAGCCGCAGAGCATGAACTCTTTGCACATGACCGGATGTTCCGCCCTTATGCCATAGCTTTTTGCGGCTGCGGCTGTAATAATGGGCTTCACCTGTGGCTAGGGTTTGTTGCCATGCCTCTTCATTCATCCAAGCCAGCATGAGCACTTCATTTGTTTCATAATCTTGCGCAATGGCAGCCACAAGGCCATTGTTGACATTTGCATTAAATACAGGGCTAAATTCGCCTGTAAAATCTTTAGGATCACCATTCATAAAGGACACCTTCACAGCTAATATACTATTAAGATACTATAAAACGTTTTATCAAAATTACTTTTGCATGGCCTTGCGTACGCTAGTTACCTTGGCGCCTATATCTTCAGCGCCCACCAGCTCGGAGACCAAGGCACAGCAGTAAGCACCATGTGCCACCACGTCACCTATATTATGCTCTTTAATGCCGCCAATGGCCACAAAAGGTAGGGGGCTGTGCTGCGCGGCATGATCAAGATAGGTATACCCCACAGGCGCGCAGACATCTTCCTTGGTTTGGGTGGCGAAAATGGGCCCCACGCCCACATAGTCCGCCCCAAGGGCTTTAGCTTCTTGGAGTTGCTGCGGATTATGGGTGGAAAGGCCTATGATTTTATGTGCTCCCACAAGGCGACGCACTTCGGGTACGGGCAAATCTTCTTGGCCCACATGCACGCCATCGGCATCTACCAAAAGGGCAATGTCTATATGATCGTTTACTATGAAGCAGGCGCCGGCTTGTTGGGTCAAGGCGCGCAAGAGGCGACATTCTTCGAGCATTTGACCGGCTTTGGCTTTCTTTTCACGGTATTGCAAAATTTTTATGCCGCTGTCCAATAAGGCGCGGGCCACGTATTCTAAAGGACGTCCAAGGCTAAGCTTGCTGTCAGTAAGGGCGTAAATATCTGTTTGGTTAGGTAAAATAAGTGCCATAACCTCTCCTTAAAAGATACGGCTCCATACCCTTTTAGCAAAACTTTTTATTAAAGTATGCGGCGCAAAGGACACATGGCTTAAGTTTTGCGGTAAAAGATAAGGAGCTTCTGTAGTGGTAGAATAGAGTTGTGGCGGTTGTGCGCCGGTGTGGTGAATATTATGTTCAAAGGCCGCCGGTAATTGTTGTTGTTGCGCGTAGTTCCAAAGGGGAATTTGCGCCGGTGTAAAGCCTAAAAGGCTGTAGATGGCGGTATCTAAAGCCATGGCTGAGGGACTAGCCGCAAGGCAGTGCAAGTCATAAGGTTTTCCGCCGGAAGGGCCCGTAATATGCATGGCGGTGATGCCGTCCATAAGGGCCGCGGTGGGAGGAAGCGCCGCGTATAAAGATAAAATGCTATGGCAAAAATCTTCTAAGCTGCGCCCTTGCACGGCATGGGCCATGGCTTTGCGTAATCCGCAAATGCAACCAAAAATATTTTTTACCCCAAGGGTCATGGCCATTTGCCCATGGGCTTTACAACGCGGTACGGAGAGTATGGCGTCAGCTTCTAGGGCTTCGCGGGCTATGCCCCAAGAGCCTAGAGAGGCATCGTCGCCCTTTTGTGGCCCGCACTGTGGCCCGCGGTGTAGCGTAATAGGTTGTACGTTGCTAAAGCTTTGTACCTTAATACCCAATGGCTGCAAGGCTTGGCTTAAGCCTAGAGCATCAGCCACGCTAGGGGCTGAGCCAAAACCTGGTGAATCTGCCACGCTGACGCGTATGCCATGCTCTTGTAAGCAAAGGCAAGCCGCACGCACCACGGTAGGGTGCGTACAAGAAAGTGCGTGAGCGCGCAGTAAATTGGGTTTTATGAGCACGTGCATGCCGCGGGTAAATAAAGCAGGCGTGGCAGTGCTAGTTGCAAGTATATTGCTTTGGTATAAAATATTGCGCACCGCATCTTCCACTGGCTGCTGTTCATAGTTTGTGCAGGAAGCCAAAGCTACAGGAAAGTGTGATGATGAAAGCGTGGTGGGCATGTATGTTCCTAAAAAAGTATATTGCTTTTATATGGCGTCATGTTTTTATGCAATGGTGTATTGTAGTATCACTGCATCTTGCATGTCATATACGGTAAATACCTTGTTTTCATAAATAGCATAGCTACGCACGGCGCCTTGCTTGGGTAGGCTAATGGTGCCGGGGTTGCACCAAGTGACTCCATGACGCTGCTCTGCCACGGGAAAGTGTATATGCCCGCTAAAAACCACGGTACCGTCTTCTACACTGGAAAAGTCGGGGTCACGCCCGTATTGATGCCCATGGGTTGCCAGCATGGCAAAACCATCCACGTAAAGTGAGCATTGCTCCGCAAGGGGAAAGGGCAGTAGGCCTTCATCCACCTGTGCATCGCAATTGCCGCGCACAGCTAAAATTTTTATGCCTTTTTTGGCAATATCACCCAAGGCCACCGCCACATCTTGGGGGGTATAGCTTTTGGGCAGGGGGTTGCGCGGCCCGTGGTAGAGGTAATCCCCTAAAAGCAAGCATAAGTCCGGCTTCCATTGGTCTGCTTTTTCTTGCAAAAAAAGTGCAGAATCAAGGGCACCGTGTATGTCTGAGGCTATAAGAATTCGCATGAGCTTTAGTCTTGTTTTTGTTGCAAGGGTGTGGCTTCTTCAATGAGCATAATGGGTATGGCGTCACGAATGGGATACACAAGGGCGCACGCCTCGCAAATAAGGCCTTTGTCTTTACCTTTAATGACTTGTATGGTTAAGGGGCCGTGGCATTTGGGGCATGCGAGAAGGTTGAGTAATTCTTTATTCATATTATTTATCCTATGTGGGCGCACAAAAAGCGCGCGCCTTATGTAAGCTGTACTGTTGGCCTTGGAAAATAGCGCAATTTAGCAGGGCTAGCAATGGCTTTTTATGAACAAAGCCTTTTAGGCAAAAGTTGTGGGGCGGGCTAGCTTTGTATTTGCACAAAAGCCATGCCGTATTTCGGGAATATGTATTAAAACATTGTTCATCGGCGGGCTTTGTGATATTCTTAACATATATATTTTATTATTTCTTGGTGTGCTGGGGGGGCGTATGGTAAAATTTGTGGACTTACACACGCATACATTGGCGTCAGATGGGCGCGATACGCCTGCAGAGCTGGTGGCAAAAGCAGCTAAGCTGGGCCTAAGCGCCATAGCCATAACCGACCATGACACCTTAGAAGGGCTTAGTGAAGCTGAAGCCCAAGGCCGCAAAGATAATGTGGAAATTATACGCGGTTGTGAACTTTCCGTGTTTTCCGATTGTGGAGAGGTGCATATTTTGGGCCTTTGGATACCGCAAGGCGCTGTGGCTCTTGAGGAAACCCTACACACTTTGCGGCTTAACCGCTCGCAACGCAATGCGGTTATTGTGCAAAAATTGCAAGCCATGGGCATAGAGATTACTTATGAAGAGGTGCTTCGCGCCACGCGCTCTAGCCAGAATAAAGAAAGTTTTTTCCAAAAAGTTTTGAAGAAAATTAAAAAAGGTAAAAAGCGCAGCTCACACGCCACCAAGAAGCAAAACAGTGTGGGGAGGCCGCATATTGCCACGGTGCTTTTGGAAAAAGGCTATGTGCAAAATACCAAGGAAGCCTTTACTAAGTATTTAGGCGATGGTTGCTCTGCCTATGAGCCAAAAAAACTTTTGGAAGTGGAGGAAGTTTTCCGCCTTTTGCGTGAGGCCGGAGCCACCATTTGCTTGGCGCATCCGGGGCTTATTCGCTGCACAGCGTCGTGGCTAGACGCCTATGTGGGAAAGTTAAAGGAGCTGGGCTTGCATGGCCTTGAGGTTTACCATAGCGAGCATGACCCTGATACCACCCAGCGTATGTTGGCCTTGGCGCAGAAATACGACCTTTGCATTAGTGGCGGGTCTGACTATCACGGTGCGGTAAAGCCTAATATTCATTTGGGTTTTGGCAAAGGAAATTTGCGCATTGGGGAAGATATATTACAAAACCTCAAAGAGCATAGGCGCAGCTTAGGTTTGCCGGTATAGAGAGTTGCTACGGCAATCTTACACTGTTTGAATAAGCGCTTTGCACAGGCGTGACGCTTTCCTCTTGACCCTGCTAAGGCTTCGGCCTACATAAAGGCCATGCAAACACAAACACCTTCCTCTTTTTCAACGGAGCTGCTGGCTCCTGTGGGCAATATGGATCAATTGGATGCGGCCATTTTATACGGTGCCAATGCCGTGTATTTGGGCGGATCTGCCTCCTTACGTGCCGGACGTCCCTTTTCGCAAGAAGATTTACTTTTGGCGCGCGCCAAGACCAAGGCCGCCGGCGTACAATTGTTTTTTTGCTGTAATGCCTTTCCTCGTCAGCATCAGCTTTCTGCGGCCCTAGAAAATTTAACGCTGGGGGCCAATGCCGACGTAGACGCTTATATTATCGCCGATGCCGGTGTGTTTTCTTTGGCAAAAAAGCATTTTTCGCATATTCCTATTCACCTTTCCACACAGGCCAATACATGCAATGCCGCTTCGGTGGCTTTTTGGCATGAGCAAGGGGCTGAGCGTGTAAATTTAGCGCGTGAGCTACGCTTTGCGGAAATTCGCGCCATTCGCAAGGCCTGCCCTGAGGTGGAGCTGGAGTGTTTTGTTCATGGGGCGCAATGCCTTGCCATTTCAGGGCAATGTTTGCTGTCGGCATGGCTTAATAATAGACCGGCCAATGCCGGCCAATGTACGCAGCCTTGCCGTTTTGAGTATCGCCCCATGCCAGGGAAAGTACAGGCCTTTGAAGAAAGTTGGCGCTCTGGCAAGGAAACGTGGGAAATCACGCAAGGTGAAGAAGGCTATTCTGCTTTTTGGTCACCGGAAGATTTATGCTTATTGCCCTTTGTGCCGTGGTTTGTGCGCCAAGGGGTACAGGCTTTAAAAATTGAAGGGCGTATGCGCACGGGCGCCTACACGGCCCATGCAGTGGATGGCTACCGTCGTGCCATTGATTTAGCCCAAACACAGCCCACGCGTGCGCAGTGGCGAGAAGCTTTACCGCAATTGATGCATGATATTGAGCAGTGGACATCACGCGATTTGGGTACGGGCTTTTTTGTGCCTAAGCATGTAAAGCTTGCTGAGGCACATACGCGAGGGCGCGGTGGACACTCACCCTTATTGGCACGATTGGAAGAAGAACTTTCTCGTGGTGTGTGGCGTGTGTCTGTTCGCTCGCAATGGGCAGCTTCGCGCGAGGCTTATGTATTTATGCCTGGAGGGCAAAGGCCAGCTTTACGAGTGGGGGCCTATGCTTTGGAAAATCATGTGGGCGAGCGGGTGGATACTGTTCACCCCGGCATGGAGGCTGTGCTGCATTGCGAATTGGCTGGCTTAGCCGCCGGAGCTTATGTGGAAGCTTTTTAGTTCGTCAACACTGAAAAACACGTAAACATCTATAAAAATAGTACTCTTAATTTGTGTGCCGAGCTAAAATTTGCCAGAAATGAACGTATGAAATACGTTTTTTGGCAAATTTTAGGCATATAAAATATTTTTTTCAGATGTCGACTACACAAGACATGACTCTGGCATTAATTAGATAATAAAAAAGGGGATACGCGCTATGTATCCCCTTTTTGTATATTGGGATAAAGCTAGGGTTTTGTGTATTTTATATCAACATGATAAGAAGAGCTACGCCTGCCGCTCTTATACCCTGTAACGGTGATTGTATAGGGTATGATTTCGCTTGTGGAGCCATTTTTTAAAGAGACAGTGCCGGAAAAGTTGCCCCCGTCTTCATGGGCAAAGCTTTGAGGGCTCACATCTCCCAGTTCTTCTTCTAGCATGGCAAGAGTGGTGTTTTCTATATGCTCATGGACAAAGTTTATATTTAAGCCATAAATCATGAAAAAAAGTAAGCCTATGGAAAGGGCTATCGATATTTTTCCATTGAGCTTATAAAGCAATGCATTGTCTATAAGGACTGCAAAAAAAGTCCATGCAAAGCACACTACCCAAGTTGCCACAACATAGAGTATGAAGAATTTAATGAAGCTTAGGCTCATGAGTATGGCAAGAAACGTGTTGACATCGGGCGCATGCGATACGACATACACGCCATAGCCCACGGCAGCCATTACAATCATATATAGAGCTAGGACTGGCTTGGAGGGCAGTGGCTGCGGCCCTTGCCCTAGGCCCTTATTGGACATCATGGTATCTATCGCTGTGCAGCATAATTCAGAAAAACTTCTTTTCATATAACCCTCTTTCTTGCGTATGTACTTAATAGATAAAAGACTTCATGGGAATACATAGAACACTTTGTAGCCCGATAAAAACAATACTTAGCGTATTAGCCTCCGCACTTGGTAAAGGAGCATGCCTGACACATATGGCAGCCTTCTTGGAAAATAAGCTCATTACCGCAGTCCGGACATGTGGGCACGTGTATGGATGTGGCGTGAATGTCCACCGCGTCTGCACCTTCAAGGTAGCGTCGCTCTAGTACCCAAGCTATGGCATCGGGAATGGATAAGAGTAAGCCTTTATCGCGAAAGACGGGGTGCTCACCGCCAATACCTTTAATTTGGCTTACAATATCGCGCACGCTTACACCGGAACGTAAAGCCAAAGAAACTAAGCGCCCAATGGCTTCGGCTTTAGCTGTGATGGAGCGGCCGGATTTGCCAATGGTGGCAAAAACCTCAAAGGGCTTACCATTGACTTCATTAACGGTAAGGTACATGCCGCCAAGGCCTGTTTGTACTTTGTGTGTAAAGCCTTGCACCACGTCGGGGCGACGGCGAACATTGCCGGTATCTGCTATGGATTCAGTGTCTTGCGCATTTGTTGCGGGTTTCTCTTGCGCTTTTTGCCCTTGTCCGGTGGAAAGTACTTGCACGGATTTGCATCCATCGCGATATACCGTTACGCCCTTGCAGCCTTCGGAAAAGGCCAGCCAATAAATATTGTAAATATCTTCTTGCGTGGCTGAATGAGGGAGATTTACGGTTTTAGATACGGCATTGTCTGTATGTTTTTGAAAGGCCGCTTGCATTTTCAGGTGCCATTCTGGAGCAATGTCCATGGCTGTGGTAAACACATGGCGTAAATTTTCTGGTAAAAATTCCATGTGACGTATGGAGCCGCGCTGCATGACACTTTCCATGAGCTCAGGGCTTTGTGCGCCTATGGAGGCCAAAGCTTTTTCAAAGTATGGGTTCATTTCCACAAGTTTTTCGCCGTCCAAGATATGGCGGGTAAAGCAAAGGGCAAATAGAGGTTCCACGCCGGAAGAGCAACCGGCTATGAGGGATAGCGTGCCTGTGGGCGCAATGGTGGTTACTGTGGCATTGCGGTAAGGGCCACGGCCTGCTTTGGCAAAAATAGACGTGGCATAGGCCGGAAAAGCGCCGCGCTCTTGGGCTAGCAGTGCTGAGGCTTTGTGTCCTTCATCATTGATAAAAGCCATAACTTTTTCGCCAATTTTCAAACCTTCTTCAGAGTCATATGCCACACCCAATTGGAAGAGCATATCGGCAAAGCCCATGATGCCAAGGCCTATCTTGCGGTTTTGCTCAACCTTATCCGCAATGCGTTGTAGTGGAAAGCGCGAAGCATCAATAACATTATCTAAAAAGCGTACACTTATATGGACAACACGGGCCAACTCGTCCCAGTCTATTTGATTTTCCGGTGTTTTATCTAGGCTTGTTTGGGTTACAAAAAGTGCCAAGTTAATGGAGCCTAAGTTGCAAGCTTCGTAAGGGAGTAAGGGTTGCTCACCGCAAGGGTTGGTGGACTCTATATCTCCTTGATCGGGGGTGGGGTTATCGCGGTTGATGCGGTCAAGGAACACAATGCCGGGGTCTCCGGATTCCCAAGCTTTTTGCACAAGCACCGTAAATACATGACGTGCACTTAGGCGAGCACACTCACTGCCATCGTGAGGTGCTATGAGGGCATAGTCGGTATCTTTTTCCACCGCATGCATGAAATCTTCGGTAAGGCCCACGGAGAGATTGAAGTTGTTAAACTCGCCCTCTTGCTCTTTGGCGGCTATGAAATCCATAATGTCTGGATGGTCTATGCGCAAAATGCCCATATTGGCGCCGCGTCTGGTGCCGCCTTGTTTAATTTGTTCGGTGGCGGTGTTGAAAATACGTAAAAAAGATACAGGCCCTGAAGCCACACCGCCTGTGGAACCCACACGGCTTTGAGCAGGGCGCAAGCGTGAGAAAGAAAACCCTGTGCCACCGCCGGATTTGTGTATCATGGCGGCATGTTTTACGGCATCAAAAATTTCTTCTATGGAGTCGCCTA
>CAYJNG010000049.1:14213-16229 GCA_964371505.1 uncultured Desulfovibrionaceae bacterium | reverse complement strand
GAAAAAAAGCCATTTTTTCGTAAATTTCAATTGCGCAAAAACCTTGATTACAACGACAAGGTGTAGCCGCAATTAAAGTTTTTTGGAAAAGGGGTCTGGGGAAAGAACCTTTTTTTCAAAAAAGGTTTTTCCCCAGTAGACTTTGTCAGCAATCTGAAGCCTGCCAAAGAAATTTGACAGGCTTTTTTGTATCTGCTTTGCGCAAGGGGCCATGCTAGTTTTTAAGAAAAACAATACGCCCTTGCCCTGTGGGCTTAGCATATTCTTCGCCCACAACGCCGCCTAAATTTTTTGTTAAATACTGAATAAGTATTTCATTATCCACCATATACTTATCTTTAAGCAGCTCTGCATCGCGAAACATGGTCATGCCGTCTCCGGAGTTGAGCGCCGTATAATTGGCTGCAGCCATACTATAGGTGGCCTTAAGGTCCAGCGGTTTTTCTCCCACAAAAACATCTTTTACGCGGTAGGGGCCTGCCACTTTAATGAAGTTGCCTTTGTCATCGGTTTTCACTGAGGAGGGGATGGTATTGTCCACGGTGTAACGCATGCCGGAAACATTCATAAAACCGCCATTGGCTGCAGGGCTTGTACGAATGCCCATTTCCAAGGCGTCTAAAAGCATTTGTCCGCTCACCGCAATGGATACTCCATCATTGCCGTAGGGTAATACGCTAATGATTTCATTGTAGGTAATGGGGCCAATATCAACACTATTGCGAATGCCTCCGCCGTTAATGAGGGCCACGTCGGTACCAAGGGCAGCACGGAAAGCATCAGCCACCAGATTTCCAAGGTTCGTTTCTTGCCTGCGTACAAGGGTTTGCCCTGCATCATTGGTAGCAATGAGGGCAACTTGTGTGGTGGCAACGTCTTTTTCCAGTATGACTGCCAACTCCTTGCGGATTTTTTCTATCACCGCAGCTGTTTCAGCATCTTTTTCTGGTATGGTGTTTATAAGCTCGCTGTGTACGGTTTTCTGGGCGGTATCTAGCGTAAGTATACCTAGATTTTGTAAACGTGAGCCGGTTTGGCTGAGCAAAACATCCTTGCCTTGCTTATTTTTAACAAATTTCTGCGCCACGGTGGAGTGGGAGTGTCCATCCAATACGGCGGTAATGCCATGGGTATTTTGTATTACTTCAAGGCTTGTCCATGGGGAGGATTCCTCGTCAATGCCAAGATGCGAAAGGGCAATGACCATCTCTGCCCCTTGGGCGCGAGCTTGGTTCACGCTTTCTTGTACCTTATTGTACAAATCTTGCCCGCGGCCTCCTTCTGCAAAGCTGTAAATATAATTGCCCTTGTCGTCTTGAAAAAATTTAGGGGTGGACTTTGTAAAGCTTTCCGGAGTGGTTATGCCTATAAAGGCCACTTTTACCCCATGAAATTCCTTTAAGGCAAAGGGGGTAAAGACAAGGCTTCCGTCTTCAATGCGCGTAATATTGCAGGATAGCACTTGGGTATTTAGCGCCTTTATAAGTTCAAATAAGCGGGGGAGGCCGTAATCAAATTCGTGATTACCAAGAGTCATGTAGTCATAGCCGGCGCTATTTAGCACAGGCACAAGAGCTTCCCCCTTGGTTAAAATGCCTGCTGGGCCGCCTTGAATGACATCGCCAGCATCCACAAGGAGTACATCCTCTGTACCGTATTTTGCTTGCATGGCCTTTTTGTAAGCGGCCACACCGTCGTAGCCCACGCCGGAAGACATGGAGGTATGCACATCATTGGTATAAAGAATGATAACTTTATGGGCGTCATTGGCAAATGCGCTGGAGACATACAGTTGTAATAACAGTGCAAAGGCCATGGCGCTTACACGCAGGAATGGAGAAAATAACAAAGTAAGGCTCCTTTAAAGGCAGTACGGTATGTATTGTAGGGAACGTTTATACTCTACAAGGCATGGAGAAAATGCCCTCACCGTACATTTATGGATGTATAAGCTATGGGTAACGCGTTTTACAATATATCACCTTTTGCACTGTGCTGGAAAAGGAGTTTCAGACG
>CAYJNG010000049.1:11892-14113 GCA_964371505.1 uncultured Desulfovibrionaceae bacterium | reverse complement strand
GACGCATGTTTCTGGCGCATGTTTCTGGCGCAGTGCATAGATGATAAGAGAAGTGTTTATTTTTTTAATACTACTCGTTTTTGCGCGTTGGTTATCTAAAAGTAGTGAGGGCAGAGGTGCACAGCTCTTTGTATTGGTCATGCGCGCTTTGCCCATGGGTTATGCGCAATACATTGGCATGCCCATCTTTAAAAAAGCATTTTACATGAATGAGGTTAGCACCTTTTAAACCTGTTATTTCAAAGGTTTTCTTAGATGTATCTACTTTTTTGTCAGACACTTGGGTAAATTCTTTTTCGACTTCTTTTATGGCATCGTGAAAGCTTTTTTCAAGTACGTGGTAACTTCTGGTGCCATAGGCAAGAAGTGTAAAGCCTTTTCCATCTTTAATGGTGACACCATCGTTATTTTCAGACTCCACCGCCGAATACTTACCTGGGGGTAAGATGAAGGCAAAGCCGTAACGAGCGTTGATATAGTGAGGTTCTGTTTCTGACAGAGATATTTCGCCGCCAAAGGCAAGAGTGGAAAAGCTTAAGCAAATAAGAGCGAAGAGCGATACAAAAGGGCTCAATTTCTTCATAATGCACCATCCTTAATAAAGTGGTAAGATTCTCTTAATGTTGGTACTGTAAAAAGAAGCTTCACGTCAAGGGAAGTATGCAAAAATATAGCGTATTGCGAAAAGAAAAATTGTATTGTACCTTGCGTATATTCGAGAAATAAAGAGGAAGGGTGCTGTTTATGCTCAGTGCGGCGTATCAACTTATGCTTTTGAAACGTTTTGCTTTTTTCTATTATGCATTTTCACAAAAAATGTTTCATAGGCCGTTGATTAATATAGCACTTTTTCTGTTAGAGTTTTGCCTTATTTCTTATGGTTATGTGTGCTTGCATAATTTTTTAAGCCCGCCGGATGTCTCCATTTCTTTTTCTAAGTCCATGTACTTTACGGTGATTTCTGCCACCACTGTGGGCTATGGAGATCATTACCCCATACATACCATTACGCAGTGGTATGTTATTTTACTTATGATAATTTATCTGCCTTTTCGCTTTTTTTATACGGCAGGTGTGGCGGGCTTTCTTTTTAAAGTCTACAGAGATTTAAAACAAATAGGGAGGTGGTTTCCCATGCTGTACGATCATGTTATTGTGTACTGTAATGCAAAAACCATTGAGCGAAATAACTTTTTATGGCTTGAGCGATTTGTGGCAGAAAAAAAGCGCTCCCTAAAATATAAAGATAAAGATATCTTGCTGGTCAACGGTAATCAAGATGCCAATGCCAGCGTGGTTCAATTTTTTGCTGAAAAAGGCTTGAGTTTTAAGGGCGTACATTTTGTGAATGCCAACTTAAATGAGGAAGACTTTTTTGAAAAAATACGTATTAATAATGCTGATCGCGTATATATTTTAGCGGATGAGCAAGATATAAGCACTGATTCTGACGTTTTTGACCTCATTTATCGCATAGATAAAGAAACAGACTATAATAATGGCGTAACGGCTGAGCTTGTAAATGACAGAAATAGAGAGCGCATTGCAAAATTGGGCGCTGATGTTATTTTACGGCCCAATAGATCCATGCCGGAAATGCTGATTACATGTACCATTGCCCCAGGCTCGGCGCAGATGATTGAAGAAATATCCTCGCGTGGTGGAGATAGCATTGAGAGGTTTAGCTTACCGCAAGGGGAGTTTGTGTGGGGGGATTTACTGTATCAATTAAGTATGCAAGGTGTGGGCACGGCTACGGCAGTAATTTATGCTGCAGCAATGGAGCAGGGGGAGATTGTGGACCCAAACCCTAGTGGGGGCACTGTGGTAAAAAATGCCAAGGGGCTTTTGGTGCTTGTGCATGAAATGCGCAGCAAATCGTATGCAGATTTACAAACAAAAATAGATGCTGTTATTGCAGCAGTATGTGTAAAATAGGAAAGGATTTTATGTTGAAAAAGACCATAGTAAAAGGCAGCGCTGCGGCTATGCTTTTATGCGGGCTTGGCATGGCGGAATTTGCGCATGCCAATGTTTTAGATGATGTTACAAACGGTATGAATTCTCTTGTGCGTGATGGGGTAGACACCTTAAATCGCGGTGCAGATAATGTGCGCCGCGGGGTCAATGATGTGTATGAAGGTACGGTCAACGCTGCAGACAGGGCTGCGCGTGGGGCTCAAGGCTTGAGGCCTTTTGGCAATAGAGATGATGACCGTGA